>NZ_JBLIWA010000057.1:0-36445 GCF_047525675.1 Streptomyces sp. 796.1
GACCAGCAGGGGGGCGGCCCGCACGGCCAGCCCCACGCGCGGGCCGCGGCTGACCCTCCGCACGCCGCGGTTGACGGCGCCCGGGCAGCCGGGCCTGACGCCCCGCTTCCCGCGCGCGCGGGCGAGGCCGACGCTCCGGCAGCCGGCCGGCCAGCCGCGGCCGGACCGATCCCGCTGCCCCCGGACGGCGTGCTCCCCGCGCCGCCCGACGGCCCGTTCGGCGCGGCGGAGAGCGACCCGTCGACGGACGCCGAAGGCCAGCGGACGACCGCGCACCAGGGCGACCAGGCCCAGGACTCCGCGCCGTACGCCGACCCGGCCCGGGACGGCAACGCCCTGCCGGACGGCGACGGCACCGGGCAGCCGGACGCCGCTGCGTACGGACCGGACGGAGCCCGCCACGGCGGCAGCGCCGCCAGCACCGGCGACCTGGCCGTACCGGAGCCGGCGGCAACCGACCCGGCGGCCGTCCAGGCAACCGCCGCCACCGGGGCGGAATCCGCCACCCCGGCGGAGTCCGCCGGCCACCCTGGGACCGACCGCCCCGAGGCCGGCGGCACCGCCGCGGACGGCACCGAGACCGGCAGTGTCACCGACGGCAGCGCCGACGACGACATCACCGCGGCCGACCGCGTCGAGACCGAGCACACCGAGACCGACCGCGTAGCAGTAGCCGGGACCGGCGTCGACCACCACGACGCCCGGCACACCGCGGTCGACGGAGCCACCGACGGAGCCGCCGAGGGCGCGGCTGCCGTGCCCGCCGTCGACCCGCACACCGAGCACCCGCTCGCCTCGTACGTGCTGCGGGTCAACGGCACCGACCGGCCCGTGACCGGCGCCTGGATCGGCGAGTCGCTGCTGTACGTGCTGCGCGAGCGGCTCGGGCTCGCGGGCGCCAAGGACGGCTGCTCGCAGGGCGAGTGCGGGGCCTGTTCGGTACAGGTGGACGGGCGGCTCGTGGCCTCCTGCCTGGTGCCGGCGGCGACCACCGCCGGGGCCGAGGTGCGCACGGTGGAGGGGCTCTCCGCCGACGGCCAGCCCTGCGACGTGCAGCGCGCGCTGGCCGCTTCGGGCGCCGTGCAGTGCGGCTTCTGCGTCCCCGGGCTCGCGATGACCGTGCACGACCTGCTTGAGGGCAACCACGCCCCCAACGAGCAGCAGACCCGGCAGGCCATCTGCGGCAACCTCTGCCGCTGCTCCGGCTACCGGGGCGTCCTCGACGCGGTCCGCGACGTGGTGGCCGGCCGGGAAGCAGCCGCCGCGGCCGAGGAGGCCGCCGCGCACGAGGGCGCCCAGGCGCCCGCCCCGACCGCCGGCCCCGTGCACCACCAGGCGCTGCACCCCCAGGCACCGTCCCACGACGGCCCGCAGAACCCGCCGCACGAGCCGCCCCACCCGGGCGTGCCGCACCAGGCCGAAGCGCCCGACCCCGCCGCGTACCAGGGCGGCCCCGACCCGTACCAGTCCGGCTACCCGGGCCACGGCGCGCCGCAGGGCGACCCCGGCGGGTACGGCGGTGACCCGCTCGGGTCCGGCTACCCGGGGTACGGCACCGAGGGCCAGGGCATCGGCTACGGCGACGGTCCAGTTCACGACGACGGCGGCAGCGGAAGGCAATCGGGATGACGGGAACCGCGGACGGCCTCGGCGCGGCCAGCGTGCCTGCGGTGGCGGGCAGGGCCCCGGCGGAGTCGCCTGACCCGCACGGGCTCGGCGTGTCGGTGCAGCCGCTCGACACCATCGCCAAGACGCAGGGCGTCTTCCCGTACGCCGCCGACCTGTGGGCCGAGGGCCTGCTGTGGGCCGCGGTGCTGCGCTCCCCGCACCCGCACGCGCGCATCGTCTCCCTCGACACCTCGGCGGCAGCCGCCATGCCCGGCGTGCGGGCCGTCCTCACCCACGCCGACGTGCCGGGCGACGCCGCGCACGGGCGGGGCGTGGTGGACCGGCCGGTGTTCGCCGCCGAGTTGGTCCGCCACCACGGCGAGCCGATCGCGGCCGTGGCCGCCGACCACCCGGACACGGCCCGGCTCGCGGCGGCGGCCATCGCCGTCGAGTACGAGGTCCTTGAGCCGGTCACCGACCCGGAGCAGGCGTTCGGCGCCGATCCGCTGCACCCGGACGGCAACCTGATCCGGCACATCCCGCTCACCTACGGCGACCCGGCCGTCGTCGGCGACGTGATCGTCGAGGGCGTGTACCGCATCGGCCGGCAGGACCCGGCGCCCATCGGTGCCGAGGCCGGGCTCGCGGTGCCCCGCCCGGACGGCGGCGTGGAGATCTACACCGCGTCCACCGACCCGCACGCCGACCGGGACCTGGCCGCCGCCTGCTACGCGCTGCCGCCCGAACTCGTCAAGGTCGTGGTGACCGGCGTACCGGGCGCGATGGGGGAGCGCGAGGACGCCGGCACGCTGCTGCCGCTCGGGCTGCTCGCGCTGCGCACCGGCCGCCCCGTCAAGTTGGTCGCCACCCGCGAGGAGTCCTTCCTCGGCCACGCCCACCGCCACCCGACCCTGCTGCGCTACCGCCACCACGCCGACGCCGAGGGCAACCTGCTCAAGGTGGAGGCGCAGATCCTGCTGGACGCCGGCGCGTACGCGGACACCTCGGGCGAGGCGCTGGCCGCCGCGGTCTCCTTCGCCTGCGGCCCCTACGTCGTCCCGCACGCCTTCATCGAGGGCTGGGCGGTGCGCACCAACAACCCGCCCTCTGGGCACGTGCGCGGCGAGGGCGCGATGCAGGTGTGCGCCGCGTACGAGGGCCAGATGGACAAGCTCGCCGCCAAGCTCGGCATCGACCCGGCCGACCTGCGCATGCGCAACGTACTGGCCACCGGGGACCTGCTGCCCACCGGACAGACCGTCACCTGCCCGGCGCCGGTGGCCGACCTGCTGACCGCGGTGCGGGACGAGCCGCTGCCGCCGCTGCCCGACGCGGACGCGGACGCCGCGGACTGGCTGCTGCCCGGCGGCCCGGACGGCGCGGGCGAGGCACAGGCGGTGCGCCGCGGCGTCGGCTACGGCATCGGCATGGTGCACATGTTGGGCGCCGAGGGCGCCGACGAGGTGTCCACGGCCACCGTCAAGGTGCAGGGCTCGGTGGCCACCGTGATCTGCGCCGCCGTGGAGACCGGCCAGGGCTTCGCGACCCTGGCCCGGCAGATCGTGCAGGAGACGCTGGGCGTGCGGGAGGTGCACGTGGCGCCCGTCGACACCGACCAGCCGCCGGCCGGCGCCGCCGCCCGCGGCCGGCACACCTGGGTCTCCGGCGGTGCGGTGGAGCGGGCCGCCAAGATGGTGCGCACCCAACTCCTCCAGCCGCTGGCGCACAAGTTCGGCATGTCGACGGAGTTGCTCACCATCGCCGACGGCAAGATCACCTCGTACGACGGGGTGCTCAGCACCACCGTGGACGAGGCGCTGGCCGGCAAGGAGCTGTGGGCCACCGCGCAGTGCCGGCCGCACCCGACGGAGCCGCTGGACGAGTCGGGCCAGGGCGACGCCTTCGTGGGCCTGGCGTTCTGCGCGATCCGGGCCGTGGTCGACGTGGACGTGGAACTCGGCGTGGTGCGCGTGGTGGAGCTCGCGGTCGCCCAGGACGTGGGGCGCGTGCTCAACCCGGCGCAGCTCAGGGCGCGCATCGAAGCCGGCGTCACGCAGGGCATCGGCGCGGCCCTCAGCGAGAACCTGCGCACCGCGCGCGGCATCGTCCGCCACCCCGACCTCACCGGCTACACCCTGCCGACCGCGCTCGACGTGCCCGACATTCGGGTCGTGAAACTCATCGAGGAGCGTGACGTGGTGGCGCCGTTCGGCGCCAAGGCGGTCAGCGCGGTCCCCGTCGTCACCTCGCCCGCGGCCATCGCATCGGCCGTCCGCGCGGCGACCGGCCGCCCGATCGGCCGCCTTCCGATCCGCCCCCAGGCGGCGGTCGGACAGGCCGAGCGGGGGTAGCGGGGCCGGTGCCCCCGGCGTCCGCGCCGGTCCTGGCGTACGGGGCGCATCGGGGCGCACGGAAACGTACGGCGTGTACGAGGCGTACGCGAGCGGGCCGGGTCGCACACGGCGACCCGGCCCGCTGTTGGTGCGGCGGCCGAGGCGGGCACCGGCCGTCAACCGGCCCCCAAGCCGGTCGCCGGCGCAGCCGTCAGCCAACCCTCACCCGGCCCCCCTCACCCGGCCGTCAGGCCCGCCGGGCGCTGGTCGGTCCAGTGGGCCGCCACGTACGCCTCGCACGCCGCGCGGTCCTCGCCGGTGTGGGCCACCGTCCAGCCCGGCGGCACGTCGATGCTGGCCGGCCACAGTGAGTGCTGGCCCTCGGCGTTGACCAGGACGTTGAAGCGCCCCTGTGGGGCGTCGAACGGGTTCGTCATGGAATGTCCTTCCGGTCGGGGCGGCGTCAGCGGGTCAGCGCGGCCCGGTCGTCGGCGGCCGTCGAGCGCGGGCTGCGCAGCGCAGCCGCCACCACGGGGCCGATCCGCGCCACGTGCTCGGGCCGCATCAGGTGGTAGTGCTGCGCCGGCACGTGGTGCACGTCGAGCAGCCCGCCCACGTACGGCTCCCACGCCTGCGGCGTGTGCGCCGGGTCGCGCTCGTAGCCGGGGATCTCCAGGTCCGCGGTGAACAGCAGCATGTCGCCCGCGTACGGCTCCGGCGTGAACGTGCGCATCAGCTCCAGGTCGTTGCGGAAGATGTCGAGCAGCGGGAAGCTGTCCCGGCCCTCAAGGAGGTGCACCGGCAACCCGGTCTCCCGGCTCAGGTCGGCCGCGAGCTCCGCCTCCTGCCCGGCGCCCGTCTGATGCCCGGCGCCCGCCTGCTGTACGGCCTCCGGTGCGGGCGCCGTCAGGTCCCGGCCGCCGACGTCGTCGAGCAGCAGCCCGAGCCACTGCCGCTTGCTGAGCTGCGGCAGGTCGTCGAAGGTGTGCCGGTAGTCCGGGTACGCGTCGAGCACGGCCAGCAGCCCCGTCTCCTCGCCGCCCTGCTGGAGCTGGACCGCGATGGAGTGCGCGACCAGCCCGCCGAAGGACCAACCCAGCAGGTGGTACGGGCCGCTGGGCTGGACGGTGCGGATCTGCGCCAGGTAGTCGGCGGCCATCTCCTGCACCCGCGCGGGGTGGCTGTCCGGCTCGCTGAGCGCCCGCGCCTGGAGCACGTACACCGGCTGGTCGGCGCCGAGGTGCGGCAGCAGCCCGGAGTAGAGCCAGCCGAGGCCACCGCCCGGGTGGATGCAGAACAGCGGCGGCCGGTCGCCCTCCGCGCGCAGCGCGAACAGCGGCTCCAGGCCGTGCCGCTGGGGCGCGGCGGAGCCCTGCGCCAGCGCCGCGTCGAGCCGCAGCGCCAGCCGCTCCGGGGTCGGCGCCGCGAACAGGTCGCGGATCGTGAGCTCGACGCCGTGCGCGGTACGGACCCGGCTGACCAACTGGGATGCGAGCAGCGAGTGCCCGCCGAGGTGGAAGAAGTCGTCGTCGATGGTGACCGCGGGCACCCCGAGCACCTCAGCGAACAGGCCGCACAGCAACTCCTCGTGCGGGGTGCGCGGCGGCCGGCCCGCGCTGTTCGCGCTCACGTCGGGGGCGGGCAGCGCGGCCCGGTCCACCTTGCCGTTGACGTTCAGCGGCAGCGCGTCCAGGGCGACGAACGCGGCGGGCACCATGTAGTCGGGCAGCGTCCGGCCGAGCGCCGCGCGCAGCGCCGGGACGTCCAGCGACGCCGCCCCGGCAGGCCCCCCGGTTCCGGCTGGCGCACCGGCTGTCCCGCCGGCTGCCGCACCGTCCGCGGCCTCCGGCGCGTCGTCCCCGGCGTCGGCCGTCACGTACGCGACCAGCCGCTGGTCACCGGGCGTGTCGGCGCGTACCAGCGCCACCGCCTGGCCGACCTGCGGCAGTGCGCGCAACGCCGCCTCGATCTCGCCCAGTTCGATGCGGAAGCCGCGCAGCTTGACCTGGTGGTCGGTGCGGCCGAGGTACTCCAGGCTGCCGTCGGCGCGCCAGCGCACCAGGTCCCCGGTGCGGTACATCCGCTCGCCGGCCGCGCCGTACAGGTGGGCGTACGGGTCGGCGACGAACCGGCCGGCGGTCAGCGCCGGCCGCCGGTGGTAGCCGCGGGCCAACTGCACGCCGGCCAGGTACAGCTCGCCCGGGGCGCCGGGCGGGCACGGCCGCAGCCCCTCGTCGAGCACGTACACGCGGGTGCCGGTCACCGGCCGGCCGATCGGCACCGGGCCGGTGGCGCCCGGCTCGACGGCGTGGAAGGTGACGTCGACGGCCGCTTCGGTCGGCCCGTACAGGTTGTGCAGCGCGGCCTGCGGCAGCACCGCGTGGCAGCGCTCGGCGGTCTCCCGGGACAGCGCCTCGCCGCTGCAATACACCCGGCGCAGCGTCGTGCACCCGGCGGCCTGCGGCTCGGCGAGGAACACGTCCAGCATGGGCGGTACGAAGTGGACGGTGGTGATCGACTCGGCGCGGATCACCTCGGCGAGGTAGGCCGGGTCCTTGTGGCCGCCGGGGCGGGCGAGGACCAGAGTGGCGCCGGTGAGCAGCGGCCAGAAGAACTCCCACACCGAGACGTCGAAGCCGGCCGTGGTCTTCTGCAACACCCGGTCGTCGGCGGCCAGCTCGTACGCGTCCTGCATCCAGCGCAGCCGGTTGACGATCGCCCGGTGCTCCACGGGCACGCCCTTGGGCCGTCCGGTGGAGCCCGAGGTGTAGATGACGTACGCCGGGTGCGCGGGCTGCGGGCCGGGGAGGGTCGCGGCTGTCGCCGGGTCCACCGCTGCGAGCGCCTCGCTGATGTCGCTGTCGCTGTCGCCGAGGGCGAGCGTCGGAACGTCGGAGCCCAGCTCGGCCAGGACGCTGGTGCCGGTGCCGGTGATGACCAGTGCGGGGGCCGCGTCCTCCAGGAGGTAGCGCAGCCGCTCGGCCGGGTGGTCGAGGTCGAGCGGCAGGTAGGCGGCGCCGGTCTTGAGCACCGCGAGCAGCGCCACCACCAGGTCGGCGCCGCGCGGCAGGGCCACGGCGACGGTCCGTTCGGGGCCTGCGCCACGGGCGGCGAGCAGCCCGGCGAGCCTGCCGGCCGCGGCGTCCAGCTCCGCGTAACTGAGCCGGACCTCGCCGGCCACCACGGCCTGCCGCTCCGGGGTGCGGGCCGCCTGGGCGGCGAGCAGGGCGGGGAGGGTGTCGGGCGTGTCCGTCGTGGTGGGGCTGGCCGCGGGGGAGGTCGGGGCCGGCCGGGTCCCGCCGCTCCACTCGAACAGGATCTGCTCCCGCTCGGCGTCGTCCAGCAATTCGATGCTGCCGAGCGTGCGCTGCTGCGCCTCCGCGTCGGCATCGGCGAATTCCGTCACCAGGTCGATGAACCGCCGCCGGTGCGTGGCGAGTTCGGCCGCGCTGTACAGGTCGGTATTGGCGTTCAGGTCGATACGGATGCCGGTGCCGTCCGACCGGTCGTACGCCATGATGGCCAGGTCCTCGACCAGTCCGTTGGACAGGTTGTGCGCGGTGACCCGGTGCCCGTCATAGGTGAAGTCATATCCGAAGGACATGATGTTGACGTGCGGCCCGTTGAATCCGCGCCCGCCGTCCGGCAACTGCAAATCCCGGGCCAGGTCGATCTTTCGGTACCGCTGGTGCCGCAGCGCCTTCCGTACCTCCCGCGACACCTGCTTGAGCAGGTCGCGTATTCGGGTCTGCCCGTCCACCGCGATGCGCAGCGGCAGCAAATTGGCGAACATTCCCGGCACGGTGCGCATATCCGCATCCGTACGTGCCGCAACGGGCAGGCTGAGCAGGATGTCGTGTTCGCCGGTGATGCGGTGCAGATAGCCGGCCGTCGCCGCGATCATCAGTGCGGACCAGTGCGTTCCGGCGGCCCGTGCCGCCGCCCGCAGCCGGATCGCCTCCTCTTCGCTGAGGAACACGGTCTCCCGGATGCGGGATTCGAAGACGGCGGCCCGCCGGCCGGCCAACCGGGCCGGTTCCGGATAGTTCTGAAAGCGCTCGGTCCAGTATTCCCGGTCCTTGCCGAAATCGTCCGAAGCCCGGTATTCGGCGTCCTTGTTGAGTAGCAGGCGCAGCGATCCGAGCGGCGTCGGGCCCGGTTCGGTGCCGTTCGCCAGCGCGGTGTAGATCTCCGCGGTCCGCCGCGCGACCAGCGCCCCGCCGGCCGCGTCGGTGACGATGTGGTGCAGCCCCTGGTACCAGGCGAACCGCTCGGGACCGAGCTTGAAGAGCGCGTACCGGAAGAGGGGGTCGCGGGTCAGGTCGAGGACGCGCGCGAGGTCGGCCCGCATCCACTCCTCGGCCGCCGCGTCCGGGTCCGCCTCGGCGCTCACGTCGAGCACGGGGAAGTCCCACTCGGTCAGCGGCTCGCACACCTGCCAGGGAACGCCGCCCTCGTCGCCGAACCTGCTATTGAGCGGTTCGGCCTCCGCGACGGCCTGACGTATGGCACTCTCCATGAGCCTGGGATCTATTGGTCCATGTATTTCTACGTACTCACCGATCCTAAATTGTGTACTTTCCGGGTCGAGTTGTTGGCTGAACCAGATCTCATTCTGGCCATTGGACAACGGGAGTCTTACTTCGCGAGTCTCAGACCGCAAAACGTTCACCTCGTGCGCGTGCGAAAAGGAGGGATTCGGCCCGGTCGCTGGCCAGCGTCAGCCACCGCGACAACTGGTAAGCCGCACAACGATCCTAAGAGCACAACGCCGCTGGTGGCGGCCATGAGAGAGGGGAATCGGCCACATGCAGGGGGTTGTCAGTAAGTACCCCTCATTTTATGAGGATGCTGAAACCTTCTTGTGATGGCCCTGTGAATATAGTTCGTATTGCCGTTATGTCGAAGAGCGCTGTAGGGGTGGGGTAGGGGTCTGTTTAGGGGGGCCTGTTACGGGTGGTAGCAGATGGCCTGTCATGTGTTGTTGGAGCGTCGCGTACGCCACATTTCCCATTCCCCTGGCGTATTGCGCGTGTTTCGGTCAGCGTGCCGTTTCGGTCGTCGCCGTGCCGTTCCGGAACGACCACGTCAGGGACACAAAGTCCTCTTCGTCCGTGGCGCCCGCCGCGCGATAGGTGGCCAGTGCCGCCGCGTTGTCGTGTTCCGTACCGACCCACATGCCGTAACACCCGCGTTGCTGCGCCAACTCGCGCAGCGCCCGCACCAGCGAGCCCCCGACGCCGCGCCGCCGATGGGCGGGGTCCACCGAGAGTTCATACAGGAACATCTCGGTTCCCTTGTCGGGATGCGTGGTCTCCACCCCGCTGACCATCCCCACCGGCTTCCCGTCCAGATAGGCGACCAACAGGTGGTGCCCCTCCTCGTGCAGGAACCGTGCGGTGGCCTCGGGCCGCGCCGCACCGTCGAAAAGCCGCTCCGCGGCGACCGCGTCACCCATTTCCACGACCCGCCGAATCTCCATGACCGCCCCTTTCCATCAATTGCCGTCAATTACCGCCGACGGCCCGGGAACCCCGTAGGGAGTCGGAGGCTAGCGGAGCGCCAGCGGGGCGGCACGGGAGATTTCGACGGGGTGGGCGGGGTGGGCGGGGTGAGCGGGGCGGGCGGGGTGAGCGGGGTGGGCGAGGTGCGCGGTGGGTCGGGGGCGTACCGGGGCCGGGGCCGAGTCGCCGGCCACCACCCGCCCCGCCGGCAATACGGGCCCCGACGGCCACACGGCAACCGGACAGTCACGCGACCCCGACGACTGCCGCACCCCACCCCACCCCACCCCGTCCCGCGCCGGTGGATGTACATAACATCCTTATGTCGCGCTGCCCCACCACCACCTCGTGCCCCGCCCCCACCACCCACCTCACCCTGCTTATGTCGCCTTCACCGCCCCTTCCGCAACCTGTGACGGGACGCAACGGCGCGGACGACGAAGCCGGTAGGGCTCGGCGGTTCGCCGACACGCGCCACGGCTCAGGACGACTGAGCGCGATCCGTCATCCAGCACAGCAACGCCGACGAAGGGAAAAGCCATGCATCAGCGATGGGCCACCCTCGGAGTTGTCGGGGCGACCGCGGCCCTGCTCCTCACCGCGGCACCGAACGCCGCGGCGACCGACCCCGGCGCGACCGGCCCCACCCGCGCGGCCACCACGACGACCAGCGCGGCGGCCCCCGTCGACGCGTGGCGGTGTTACGACTACCGCGCCAAGGTCAAGGTCGCCAAACGGGCCCGCCCCACGGTGAAGGCGCAGCGCGTCGGCTGGGTCAAGAAGGGCGGCAAGGTCTGCGTGGCCCACGTGGCGAAGGGCGGCAGGTACAAGCTCAAGGGCTGCGGCGGCAGGGACAACATCTGGGCCCGACTGAACGGCACCCGCCACTGGGTCCCGGCGAAGTGCCTGCGACGGGCGTGAGGGGTGCGCTGCGCGGTGGTGGGGGAGGGGTGGGGATTCGGGTTACCCACCTTGTCCTTCGCTCCGCCCTGGCGGCATGCCCTCCACCAGGAGTGAGGGTTCGATGGCCAGTAGTCGGGTGCGTAGGGCGTGGACCAACGCGACGCGTTCGAGGTCTTCGACGGGTACCCACTCGACTGTGACCTGGTCGCGGGGCAGCGCGTCGAACGCGTCCGCCCCCGCAGATCCCCCGTCGAGGAAGAAGGCCAACTCTTCGTCCTGTTCATCGACGGCAGGCTGCTGATCCACGGCCAGCAGAGCAGGCGATTCCGGCAAGGCAATGCCGAGGGCGTCGGCCACCCGTTCTGCGGCCTGGGGAAGCGACTCCCCGGCGCGCAACACGACACCTGGCGGGCAGCTCCAGCCATCCTTGACGACTTGGAGGACGCGGGGCCAAAGACCTGCCGGGTCGGAGGGATGGCGCGTCTCGACGGGGCAGTGGATGAGCAGAAAGACCCATACCTCACGGGGAGCGTTCACGCGGCCTCTCCTCCGTCCCCGATCGCCTGTGGGCCGGCATGTTCTTGCGGGGGCCCGTCGTGCAACGTGATCAGTCCGCATGCGGCCCGGCCGTCCGACCAGAACAGCCCCTCCACCGTTTCGTACTCCACCCGCTGACGGTTGGGGCAGAGCACGTCCTTACGCAATGCCTCCGGGTCGAACATGGACTCCTGGTACGCGTCGTGGAATTCAACGTCCGTCACTGGCGACCAAGCCGCTGTCTTGCCTTCCCGCAGGAAGAAGCGCAGCGGAACGCCCATGATCAGCACGCGATGTGCCCCATCCATCAGGCGGCACCCCCGTCGTGCAGTCGGCGGTCCGGGGAGTGGAGCGCCTTCACCGCGTTGGGCGGCGGCTGGAACCTGGAGTGTGCCCTGGCCCTCCGAACGCGCGCTACGGCCCGGGAGCGCTCTGGACTGCGGGCAGGGGCAGGGGGCGTTGCGGCTCAACAAGTCCTCCTCGGGACGATCCGCACTCCATCTGGACACAGGGTGATGGAGTGTGCGCGTCCCGTTAGCGAACCGCATGGGGTACGGGTGGAACAGGGACGTAACGTCCCTGTTCTCGGACCTAGTGGGCGATCCCCAGACCCTCTGCCAACTTCCGTAGGCCAGGCGGGTGGTACGGGCCGGCCCGGAGGTCTTCGATGATGGTCACTGTCAGCGTGTGGTGGCGCATCCACGCCGGGGCGATCCTCTTGAGTCGCATGAGCGTCTTCACGGCCTCGTCGGCGTTTCCCAGATCGACGTGGGCCCGCGCGATATCGAGCAGCAACCAGGTACGCCATGACGGGGGAGTGTCGGACGGCAGCCTTATTCCCCGGGCGAGTTGCAGGGCCTCATCGGGGCGCGCGTGTTGCACGGCGAGCCGTACCCGCTCGATTCTGATCGAGGAGCGGCTGAAGACCGACACCATTTTGCCGTCGACGGCCGGAGGCAGCTTTGCGAGCCTCTTGGTGGCGCCCTCCGCCACCTTCATCATGTCGGATGCGGATTCGTAGTTCCCGGAGCGCGCGGCGGACGTCGCTGCCGACATGACCAGCCCGCCCCAGACGCGTACGCCCTCCGCGGTATCGGACCGTTCCCGCTCCACCCGGTCCGCCGCGTGGACGGCTACCTGCGTCGCGTCTTCGAGGCGATTCTGCCGTTGGTAGTTCCAGGCCACGGAATTGCTGATCATCGGAACCAGAAGCGGGTCTGATGATTGCTCGGCCGCGCTCATCGCGCGTTCCAACGCCGAGAGGGCAAGGTCTGTCTTGCCGAGGCGAATCGCCAGGTGCCCGGCGAGTTGAAGGGCCTTGCCATGCACCGCCGCTCCGGCCGCGCGGTCCTCCGGGGTGCCGACGGCGGCGAGGAAACGGGCGTCGGTCAGAAGCCCGGGCAGATCGCGCATGAGCTGCCCGAAAGCGGCATCGTGGTAGGCGGTCCAGGCATCGGAGAGTTGGCGTCGCATCAGTACGGGGGTGAGCCGCGTGGGGTCGTTCGGCTCGGCTGGCGGGGCGAAGAGCGGTGGCATGACGGCGCGCCGCAGGGCGACGAGTTGCGGCGAGTCGCCATCTCCCGTCGAAGGGACGGCCGGCGGGTCTCCGACCAGGGCGGACAACTCGACACCGAGCCCACCGGCCAAGGCGTGCAGGGTCGGCAACCGGGCCGAATGCTTGCGGTGTTGCTCCAACTTGCGGACCACGTCCACGGACACGCCGGCCCGCTCGGCCAGTCGTTCCTGAGTCAGATCGGCGAGACGACGCAGCCGAGCGATGCGGTCACCCAGGTGTTCAGATGCCATGCGCTCGACGCTACGCCACCCCGAACGGGACCGATGTTCATTCGATGAACGGCTGGGACGACGCGGCTCTGGGGCGGGTGGCCTGATGCCGTGTGGATCGCCAGCGAGTCCGTACGCGAAAGGCCGGAGGCGCCTTGCCGGAACATGCCGGTACGTCAGCTCTTCTATTTTTGAGGAGTAAACCTCATGTGGAGGCCGTGGCGGGAATCGAACCCACGTAACTCGCTTTGCAGGCGAGCCCCTAAACCACTCGGGCACACGGCCAAGAATTGTGCAGGTTGCGCTGGTGAATTGGCTTGCTGTTGTTCTGTTGTGCTGCCGCACCTGGTGTGCGCGGTGTTGCTGAGATGACTAAAGCCGGTGCCGGGGGCCCTGGTCAATGAATGCGCGCCGGTCGCCATGTGACCGCAACATCATCGCCATGAACGGGCGGGGGCGCCGGCCGGGCGGAGGTGGCCTGGTGGGCGTGGGTTCGGGTGGGGCGGGGACCGGAGATTGTGGGGGATTTGGGTTGCTCGATCGGGTAGTGGAGGGTGCGTTAAAGGGCAAGAGGGTTGGTGCCCGTTCGGGCAGTCGGGCATGGCCGTTCGTGCTGGCGCCGGCGTCCGTCCGCCTGCACCCACCACCCCGCGCCCCGCGAAGGCCCCCGCACCCACCCCCCCTGCACATGCCGCCGGCCTCACACCCCCCGCCTCACACCCCCCGCAGAAACCCCTCCACCTCCGTACGGAACGCCTCCGCGTCGTCCACCCACGGGAAGTGGCCCACCTCGGGGAGGACGCGGACCCGGGGGCCGTCGGGGGTGGCGTGCGGGAAGGAGGCTGCGACGAGTTCGCCGGCGCGTACGCCCGTCACGCCGTCCCGTTCGCCGGTCACCACCAGCACCGGGCAGTGGACCGCGCGCAGCCGCTCCAGCAGGGCCAGCCGGGCCGCCTCGTCCACGCCCTGCCAGAAGCCGGCCCGGGGGACGGGGCCGAGCTGGGCGCCCTCGCTCGCCGCGTGTTCCTGCTGCGGCGCCTCCCAGCGGCCGTACGCGAGCGGCGCGGCGCGCAGCAGCAGGGCGCGTACCTCGGAGAGTTCCGTCGCGGTCGGCAGGGCCTGGATCGCCGCGTGCGCGTCCGGCCACCAGGGCTCGGCCGAGCGGGCCTCGAAGATCGCGCGGGCGTCGTCCGGGAGTTCGCCCTGGAGCCGGGCGCCGGGGCAGACCAGGACGAGGTGGGTGAGCCGTTCGGGGTGGGCCGCCGCGTACGCCTGGGCCGTGGCCGCCGCTGCGTCGTGCGCGAGCAGGGCGAACCGCTCAAGCCCCAGATGGCGGCGGAGCGCCTCCAGGTCCTGCGCGAGCCCGGGGAACGCGTACCCGCTGGGGTGTGCCGCCGGTGGCGAGGCCCCGGTGCCGCGGCTGTCCGGGACCACCAGCGGCCGGTGCGCGTCGAGCCCGCCGAGGTCGCCCAGGTAGGCGGCGTCCCGGCCGGGGCCGCCGGCGAGGCAGACCAGCGGCGGTACGGCGGCCCCGTCGCGCGGGCCGATGACGCGATAGGCGAGTTCGGCGCCGTCGTAGGAGGCGTACGGGTGCGCGCCGGGGCGCAGGGCGTGCGGAGCGGTGTCGTGCGGCATTCGTCCAGCTTGCCGCATGGGTCGGCCCGCCGGGCGCCCGCTGGACCCCGGCGCGCCTTGCGCCGGGCCTCAGCCCGTCTCCCGCCGCACGGCCCGCACCCGCCGCGCCCCGGTGTGTCCGCCGCCGTGTCTCCGTCGTGCCTCCCGCCGCACCGGGGCGGCCGGCGCACCGCACCCCGGGCGCACCGCACCCGCGGCGCGCCTCCCGCCGGCCCCCCGTACGCCCCCTGCCCCAGCGCCTCCCCAACTTCTGCTTATCCAGCGGGCCGCGGAGCCGGCCCCGTAGGCGCACCGTCCGCACGGGACGTCCGGGCCCGTGCGGCGTCTGCTTATGATGCAGAGGTGTTCGATTCCCGGCACATCCACACCTTCCGCGAGGTGCTCCAGGCGGGTTCCTACTCGGGGGCGGCCCGGGCGCTGGGCTATACGCAGCCCGCGATCACCCAGCAGATGAAGGCGCTCGAACGGGACGTCGGCACCCCGCTGTTCACCCGGGTCGGCCGGCAGATGCGGCTGACCGAGGCGGGCGAGGCGCTGGCCAGGCACGCCGACGTGATCCTGGACAGCATGGCCGCGGCCCAGCAGCAGATGAACGCGATCACCCGGCTGCGGGCCGGCCGGGTGCGGGTGTGCGCCTTCCCCAGTGCCAGCGCCACGCTGATCCCCGAGGCCATGGCCAGGCTCGCGGCCGGCCACCCCGGGGTGCGGGTGGAACTGCTGGAGGGCGAGCCGCCGGACTCGCTGCGCCGGCTGGTGCGCGGCGAGTGCGACATCACGCTGGCCTTCACCTATCCGGGGCTGCATGAAGAGGTGCCGGACGAGGTGGTCGAGGTGCGCCTCTTCGAGGACCAGCTCACCGTGTTGTTGCCGACCGGGCACCCGCTGGCCAGGCGCCGCGCGGTCAAGCTCGCCGATCTGACCGACGAGCGCTGGATAGCCGGCTGCCTGCGCTGCCGCGCCAACTTCCTGCACGAGTGCGCCGAACAGGGCTTCGCCCCCGACATCGCCTTCACCACCGACGACAACCTGGTGGTGCAGAGCCTGGTCGCGGCGGGCGTCGGGGTCGCGATGATGCCGGCCCTGGTGCTGTCCTTCCTGTGCCACCAGAAGGTCACCGGGCGGGCGCTCGACCCCGCCTCGCGCCGCCAGGTCTCCGCGTACGTGCTCCGCGAACACCTGCGCATCCCGGCCACCGCCCTGGTCCTGGACGAACTGCGCGCCGCCGCCGAACGCCGGGTCGGTTGCTGATCGGCCGCTAGGGGGACCACCCCTACTCCCGTACGCGGCTACGCCCGTACGCCCGTACGCGCCCCCACGCGCCGAGTACACGCCCGGGAGCCGGCCGCCGGCTCCCCACCGGCTGCCGTCGCCGCCACTCGCTCCGATGCGTTGCCGCGCATCGACGGCCATCCACAGGCGCCCCCCATCAGCCGCATCCATAAGCAATTCCTGGAGCCCCGCCAACAGACTGTTGTTAGACGTAATGGGTGGGGGCGCGTGACGCTTCGACCATGCGTACTCCGACCGCTCCCACGCCCTTCCGGGCCGCTCGTACGACCGTGCGTCTTGACGCCCTCGTCGAGGACGTGCGGGAGGCCGTCGGCCGGGGCCTGCCGCCGGACCTGACCGCCTACCTGGTGGGCGAACGGCTCGGCCCCCACCTGGCCAGCGCCGACCTGCTCACCGACGAGCAGTGCGAGGGCGATCCGCAGCACTACCGGCAGCACCTGTTGCACGCCGAACGTGACGGCAGCTTCTCCGTCGTGGCCCTGGTGTGGCTGCCGGGGCAGCAGACCTCCATCCACGACCACGTCTCGTGGTGCGTGACCGGCGTGCACGCGGGCGAGGAGGCCGAACGCCGCTACCGCCTGGTCTCCGACGGCGCCACCGCGCGCCTGGTGGCCACCGGCGACGTCGTCAACCCGCTCGGCTCCGTCTGCGGGTTCGCCCCGCCCGGCGACATCCACCGGGTGCGCAACGCGGGCACCGACAAGGCGATCTCGATCCACGTCTACGGGGCCGACATCGCACGGCTCGGCACCAGCGTGCGCCGCGTGTACGAACTGCCAGCGGACGAGCTGTGAGCCGGCCGCGGACGAACCACCGCAAGCGGCAGATGCAGCGCGTGCACCGGGTGCACGGGGCCCATCGGACGCACCGGCAGCCAGTGACCGGCACCGGCGCCAACACTCACGCGGCCACGGCCCCGGCCGCGCCGACCACCGAACCCGCCCCACCGGCCACCGAACCCGCCGGCCCCGTGCCCCCCGCCGCGTCCCCCGTCACCTTCCCCGCCCCGCGGCCCCCCCAGCCGCCCGCGACCGGCCGGCCGGCCACCGCACTCACGACGCTGACCCCCGCGGCTCCGCCCCCCAAGACGTCGCCCGGACAGCTCCCTCCGCCACCCGCCGGGCCTGCCCGTTCGGGCAGCTCCTCGGCGGCCAAACCGCCCACCCCCGCTGCCCGTTCGGGTAAGACGGCCGGGCTCGCTCTCGCCGGCTGCGGCGTCGCCGTGGCCTGGGGCACGCACCGGCTGCTGCCCGCCGTGCCGATGCTGACGGTGGCCGTCGTGCTCGGGGTGGTCGTGGCGCACCTGGCGGGTGTGCGGACGCTGGTACGGGGCCACTGCCGGCCCGGCCTGTCGTACGCGGGGAAGCGGCTGATGCGGCTCGGCATCGTGCTGCTCGGTCTGAAGCTCAGCCTGGACGACGTCCTGGGGCTCGGCTGGGCGACGGTCGGCATGGTGTTCGGGGTGGTCGCGGCGACCTTCTTCGGCACGCTCTGGCTCGGCCGCAGGCTCGGGCTCCCCGGCGACCAACCGCTGTTGATCGCCACCGGCTACTCGATCTGCGGCGCCTCTGCGATCGGTGCGGTCAGCGAGGCGTCCGAGAGCGACGAGCGGGACGTGGCCACGTCGGTGGCCCTGGTCACGCTCTGCGGAACGCTCGCCATCCTCGTCCTGCCGCTGCTCCAGGCGCCGCTCGGGCTCAGCGACACCGAGTTCGGCCGCTGGGCCGGGGCGAGCGTGCACGACGTGGGACAGGTGGTGGCCACCGCCCAGTCGGCCGGCTCCGCGGCCCTGGGCGACGCGGTCCTGGTCAAGCTGATGCGGGTGGCGATGCTCGCTCCGCTGGTCGCCGCCGTGGCCCTCTCGGTACGCGCCCGCGCCCGCGCGGGGGGACGCCTCGGGGAACGCCTCACGGAGACGGGTCGTACGGGGGAGGGGAACGGTACGGAGCCGTCGGGCGCGGCGGAGGCCGGCCGGGCCGGTCCGGCAGACGGCCCCGCGGCGCGCGTCGGCGCGGGTGCGGGGGCGCGGCGCCCGCCGCTGGTGCCGCTGTTCGTCGCCGGGTTCCTGGCGATGGTCGCGCTGCGCAGCACGGGTTGGCTGCCGGGCAGCGCGCTCGACGCGGCCGGGCACGTACAGGAACTGCTTCTCGCCGCCGCCCTGTTCGGCCTCGGCAGCGCCGTCCACCTGCCGACGCTGGCCCGTACCGGGGGTCGGGTGGCGGCGCTCGGGCTGTGCTCCTGGGTGGTCATCGCCGGTGTCTCGTACGCGGGGGTGCTGGTGACGGCGTAGCGAGGGCGCCTGGCGTGGCGCGGCGCCCGCGGCGTCTCCGTACCGGGCCCGTACGCCCACCGGCGGCGCCCGCGGCAGAGGCCGCACGGGGGGCACGGCTCTTCCGTGCGACGCAGCAGTCCCGCCCTGCGGCCGACGCCCCCGCGGCATCCCGCGCACGGCATCCCGCGTGCGATGCCTCGGATGCGGCATTTCGAAGGCGACTTCCCGCGTACGGCGCTTCGCGTCCGGCGTCCCGCGCGCGACTTCCCGCGCACGGCGCCCCACGGTCCAGCGGCCGGGGCACCGCGGCCCTCCTCCCGCCGCACCGCCCCGGCCGCCACCCGGCACCGGGCCCACCACCCCCGGGCCCGGGCCGCACGCGGGGCCGCCCCCGAGGCGAACGGCCACACTGCCCGGGGGCGGCCCCGTCGAGGTGCCGGGCCGACCGCCCACACGGGGCCCCACACACTGGGCACGGGCGCGGTCCCGTAGACAGGCACGCCTCGGACACGGGCACCCACACACCGGCACCGGCACCCCGGGCACGGGCAAAGCCCCGCGCACACCGGCGCCCCCGGCAAACGCGCCCCGGACCAAGGCGCCCCGCCCCCACCTCGCCCCCCCCCGCGTAGGGCCACGGCCCGGGCCCGTCGACCGTCGAGGGGCGTAGGCCCGATGGCCGAGCGGAGTCCCGTCCTGCGACAGGCGTCAGCACGGTTGACGGCCCTTACTCTGACGCCATGACCGACCTCGATCCGCGCCCCGGGGAACCCGGCGCGACGCCGCCCCCCAGCAGCGGAACGGGAGCCGCGCAGGCCACCGCCGACATATCCGGCCGCGCCCCCGCCGCCCCCGACACCGCCGCCCACCCGCCGACCGGCCAGGTCGCGACAGCCGCCCCCGTAGCCGAAGCACCCGTACCCGAAGCGACCACGACCGCCGCGACTGCCGCGACTGCCGCGGCCGACGCCGACGGCGCGCCGCCGGCCGGTGAGGAGAGCGTGTTCGGCCGGGTCTACCGGGCGCTCACCCTCGGCATCATCTCGGTCGTCTCGCTCATCGCCTTCGAGGCCAGCGCCCTCACCACGGTCATGCCGGTGGCGGCCGAGCGGCTGGACGGCGTCGAACAGTACGCCTTCGCCTTCTCCGGCTACTTCACGGCCAGCCTGTTCGCCATGGTGCTCTCCGGCGAGTGGTGCGACCGCAAGAGCCCGCTGGCGCCGCTGTTCGTCGGGATCGCCGCGTTCGGGGCCGGGCTCGTCGTCGCCGGCTCCGCCCAGCAGATGTGGATGTTCATCCTGGGCCGCGGCATCCAGGGCATCGGCGGCGGCCTGGTCATCGTGGCGCTGTACGTGGTCGTCGGCCGGGCCTACCCGCAGCGGCTCCAGCCCGCCGTGCTCGCCTCGTTCTCCGCGGCCTGGGTGCTGCCGGTGATCGTCGGCCCGGTGGTGGCCGGCACCGTCGCCGAGCACGTCGGCTGGCGCTGGGTCTTCCTCGGTATGCCCGTCCTGATCCTGCTGCCGCTGCTGATGATGCTGCCCGCGCTGCGCACGATGCCGCGCGACGAGCACAGCCCGACCATGGACCGCCGCCGCATCGGGCTCGCCCTCGCGGTCGCGGTCGGCGCCGGGCTGCTCCAGTACGCGGTGCAGGACCTGGCGTGGCTCTCCCTGCTGCCGGGGATCGCCGGCGCCGCACTCCTCGTGCCGTGCGTGCTGCGGCTGCTGCCCACCGGCACCTTCCGCGCCGCCCGCGGGCTGCCGTCGGTGGTGCTGCTGCGCGGCCTGGCGGCCGGTACGTTCCTCGCCGCCGAGACCTTCGTACCGCTGATGCTGGTCACCGAGCGCGACATGTCCCCGACGCTGGCCGGCCTCGCCCTCACCGGCGGCGGCCTGACCTGGGCGCTCGGCTCGTACACGCAGGCCAGGCCGCGGCTTGAGGAACACCGCGAGACGCTGATGGGCCTGGGCATGCTGATGATCGCGGTCTCCATCGCGCTGGTGCCCGTCGCGCTGGTCGACGGGGTGCCCGCGTGGATCGTGGTGGCCGGGGCCTGGGTGATCGGCGGCTTCGGCATGGGGCTCACGATCTCCAGCGGCAGCGTGCTGCTGCTCAAGCTGTCCAGGCCCGACGAGGCCGGCTCCAACGCCGCCTCCATCCAGGTCTCCGACGCGCTCGGCAACATCGTGCTGGTCGGCGCGAGCGGCGTCCTCTTCGTCGCCTTCGGCGGCGGCTCGGCCACGGTCTCCGCCCACGACGCGGCGGACGCCACCGGCGCGAGCGGCCACCCGGCCGCCTTCGCCGCGGTCTTCCTCGCCATGGCGGCGATGGCGCTGGTGGGGGCGTACGTGACGACTCGGCTGCGGCCGGAGAAGGGTTAGCACCCACCGCGTGGTACCAAAGTGACCCCATCGGGGTGGTACCGTTTTGGTATGGCCATGAACCTGCGTCTTCGCGACGACCAGACCGATGCCCTCAAGCAGCGCGCCGAGCAGGAGGGCGCCAGCATGCACGCCATAGTGCTGAGGGCGGTCGACGACTATCTAGCACGGACAGCACAGGAGGCGATCGTGCGCCAGACGGCCCGGGAGCAGGCGGCCAAGTGGAGCGAGCTGCTGGAGCGGCTCAAGTGACCTACGTGTACCTCGCGGCCGAGGACGTCCTGGCCATCGCCGAGATCGCCTGCGACGACATGGAGGTGGTGGTCAGAGACGCCGGGCTGCTCGAATCCGCGGTCCACCGCCCCGCCGCCGCGATGTTCGGCCAGGAGGCGTACCCGGATCTCATCGACAAGGCCGCGGCGCTCCTCCAGTCCCTCGCGATCAACCACCCGCTCTTCGACGGGAACAAGCGCACGGCCTGGATCTCCTGCGTTTCCTTCCTGGCGATGAACGGCGTCCAACTCCGCCCGGACATCGATGCGGCGGAACGCCTGGTCATCGACGTCGCCACGGGCACCACGGACGAGATCAAGGTGATCGCCGAGGGCCTGCGCGCGCTGGCCGCCCCCGATGTGACCTGAGTCCCACCCTCCGCCGCCCACCCCCGGTACGCCCGTACCGGGGGTGCCCGCACAGGTACGCTGACGCGGTTGCCGATCCCGAGTCACCCCCGACGGAGACCGTGACTACCACCGCGAATCACCACCTCTCACCCGCCTTCCCCGGCCGGGCCCCCTGGGGTACCGCGAACAAGCTGCGTGCCTGGCAGCAGGGGGCGATGGAGAAGTACATCCAGGAGCAGCCGCGCGACTTCCTGGCCGTCGCCACGCCCGGCGCGGGCAAGACCACCTTCGCGCTGACGCTGGCCTCCTGGTTGCTGCACCACCACGTCGTCCAGCAGATCACCGTGGTCGCCCCGACCGAGCACCTGAAGAAGCAGTGGGCGGAGGCCGCCGCCCGGGTCGGCATCAAGCTCGACCCGGAGTACTCGGCGGGCCCCGTCAGCCGCGAGTACCAGGGCGTGGCCATCACGTACGCCGGTGTCGGCGTCCGCCCGATGCTGCACCGCAACCGCTGTGAGCAGCGCAAGACGCTGGTCATCCTCGACGAGATCCACCACGCCGGCGACTCCAAGTCCTGGGGCGAGGCGTGCCTGGAGGCGTTCGACCCGGCGACCCGGCGGCTCGCGCTGACCGGCACGCCGTTCCGCTCGGACACCAACCCGATCCCGTTCGTCACGTACGAGGAGGGCAACGACGGCATCCGCCGCTCGTCGGCCGACTACACCTACGGCTACGGCAACGCGCTCGGCGACGGCGTCGTGCGGCCGGTGATCTTCCTCTCCTACAGCGGCAACATGCGCTGGCGCACCAAGGCGGGCGACGAGATCGAGGCCAGGCTCGGCGAGCCGATGACCAAGGACGCCATCTCACAGGCGTGGCGCACCGCGCTCGACCCGCGCGGCGACTGGATGCCCAATGTGCTGGCCGCCGCCGACCGCCGGCTGAGCGAGGTGCGCAAGGGCATCCCGGACGCCGGTGGCCTGGTCATCGCCAGCGACCAGGAGCAGGCCCGTGCGTACGCCAAGCTGCTGCGCCAGATCACCGGCGAGGGGCCGACGGTGGTGCTCTCGGACGAGACCGCCGCCTCGCAGCGGATCGACGACTTCAGCCAGTCCGACAGCCGCTGGATGGTCGCCGTCCGCATGGTGTCCGAGGGCGTCGACGTGCCGCGCCTCGCGGTCGGCGTCTACGCCACCACCGTCTCCACACCGCTGTTCTTCGCGCAGGCCGTCGGCCGTTTCGTACGGTCCAGGCGGCGCGGCGAGACCGCCTCGGTGTTCCTGCCGACCATCCCGACGCTGCTCGGCTTCGCGAACGAGATGGAGGTCGAGCGCGACCACGTCCTGGACAAGCCCAAGAAGGACGGCGAGGAAGACCCGTACGCGGAGGAGGACAAGCTCCTCCAGGAGGCCGAGAAGCAGCAGGACGAGGACACCGGCGAACAGGACCAACTCCCCTTCGAGGCACTGGAGTCGGACGCCGTCTTCGACCGGGTGCTCTACGACGGCGCCGAGTTCGGCATGCAGGCGCACCCCGGCAGCGAGGAGGAGCAGGACTACCTGGGCATCCCGGGCCTGCTCGAACCCGACCAGGTGCAGATGTTGCTCCAGCGCCGGCAGGCCCGGCAGATCGCGCACAGCCGCAAGAAGCCCGACGAGGAAGCCGACCTCCTCGAACTACCCGCCGAGCGCCGCCCGGTCGTCAGCCACAAGGAACTCCTCGCCCTGCGCAAGGAGTTGAACGGCCTGGTCGGCGCGTACGTGCACCAGAGCGGCAAGCCGCACGGCGTGATCCACACCGAACTGCGCCGGGTCTGCGGCGGCCCGCCGAGCGCCGAGGCCACCGCGGGCCAGATCCGCGAGCGGATCAAGAAGGTCCGCGAGTGGGCCACCCGCATGCGCTGACGTCGCCCAGCAGAGGCGCCCCGCGGGACCGCCCCGCGGGCGCCCGCAGACCACGGCCACCGGGCCGGGCACGCCATATCGGCGCGCCCGGCCCGGTCGCGGTTTCGCCCCGGGGGAGCGGGGGACGCGCGCGAGGTCGCGCGGCATGCGGGGAGACGTACGGGGCTGCGCGGGGCTGCGGAGTAGTGCACGGAGACGTACGGGACTGCGCGGAAGCACGTGCAGGTAGGCGAGATCGTGCGGAGCGCGTGAAGATGCGCCGGGTCGTACGGGACCGTACGCGGCGGGCGGGGGCGCGGACGCTAGTACGGAATGCCGGAATGCCGGAATGCCGGGATGGGGATACGGAATACGCGATGCGGAGGCCAGACCGGGCCCCGCCGTGACGTGCCGGGCGCTGGCCGCGGGCCCTCCGATGCGGCCCGCCGAGGGCGCTGCCCACGAGCCGGTGCGCCCCGGCGGACGGCGGGGCGGCGGCGTAGGACGGCACCGCCAGACGACCGAGCCGGCGGGGGCGCACGGAGTGGTACGGGGCGCGGCCGACGGCGCGGGGGAGCCGCGCCAACTCGGGCCATCGACCCCATATCGGGGCGGAGACCAGGCGCGAAGCAGAAGCCGACTGACCGGATTGTGGACGAAGTCTTCCGCTGAGCGAACCCGCTCGCTAGCGTTCCCCCACGCACACGCCCCGTGGCAGCGCCGCCGCGGAGCGCGGCCGGTGCGTGCGAACCGCGACCGGTGGCCTCGTCCGGCGCGCTGCCGATGGGACCGGTGGCGCGGAAAACCGGAACGCCACCCCTCACCCGAGAAGGGGGCGTCGTGACCGCGGAGACCTCTCAGACGCTCGACCGAGGGCTACGTGTCCTCAAATTACTCGCCGACACCGATCACGGGCTGACCGTGACGGAACTGTCCAACAAGCTTGGCGTCAACCGCACCGTCGTCTACCGACTGCTCGCCACGCTGGAGATGCACGCCCTCGTCCGCCGCGACATCGGCGGCCGGGCCCGGGTCGGGCTCGGCGTGCTGCGCCTCGGCCGCCAGGTCCATCCGCTGGTGCGCGAGGCGGCCATGCCCGCCCTGCGCGCGCTCGCCGAGGACATCGGGGCCACCGCCCACCTCACCCTGGTGGACGGCGCCGAGGCGCTGGCCGTCGCCGTCGTCGAACCCACCTGGACCGACTACCACGTCGCCTACCGGGCCGGCTTCCGGCACCCGCTGGACCGCGGCGCCGCGGGGCGGGCCATCCTCGCCGCCCGCAACGGCCTCGCCGACAGCGGGTACGCCCTCACCCACGGCGAACTGGAGGCCGGCGCCTGTGGCGCGGCGGCCCCGCTGCTCGGGGTGACCGGCATCGAGGGCAGCGTGGGCGTGGTCATGCTCGCCGAAGCGGTGCCCGAGCGGGTGGGCCCGCGCGTGGTCGAGGCCGCGAAGGAGGTGTCGGACGCGCTGCGCTGACCCTCCGCCGTCCCGGGCCGGTGCCAGGCCCGGGCGGCACACCCGCCGGGCCGCCGGGCCGGTGCGGCCAAGCCTGCCGGCCGGAGCCGCCGGGCCGGTGCGGGCTCCCCCGCCCGCCGGGGCCGCCGGGGCAGTGCGGCCGACCCCGCCGGCCGGGGCGTCCTTTAGGGTGGCGGGCGTGTCTCCTCGCGCTCGTATCCTCGCGGTCTGCTCCACCCTCGTCGTCGCGCTGCTCGCGGTCGCCGCGCTGGCGCCGCTGCCGTTCTCGATCGCCTATCCCGGGCTGACCGCGAACGTGCTCGGCACCGACCGGGGCGAGCCCGTGATCACCATCACCGGCGCCGAGACCCGGAAGACCAGCGGCCAACTGCGGATGACGGCCATCGTCGCCACCGGACCCGATGCGGATATCCGGCTGAAGGACGTGGTCAGCGGTTGGTTCAACAAGGGCCGTGCGGTGATGCCGCGGGACTCCGTCTATCCTTCGGGCGACTCGCCCGAAGAGGTGGACCGGCACAACCGCAAGGAGATGGAGGAGTCCCAACACACCGCGGTCCAGGCCGCGTTGGGCTATCTGAACCGTTCACCCAAGGACGTCAAGGTGACCCTGCGGCTGGCCGGCGTCGGCGGGCCGAGCGCCGGGCTGATGTTCACCCTCGGCATCGTCGACAAGCTGGACGGCGACGGCCGCGGCGGCGACCTCACCGGCGGCCGGGTCATCTCCGGTACGGGCACCATCGACGCCGACGGCAAGGTGGGCCCGGTGGGCGGCGTCGGCCTCAAGCCGAAGGCGGCCAAGCGGGACGGCGCCAGCGTCTTCCTGGTCCCCAAGGAACAGTGCTCGGACGTCACCGAAGAGCTTCCGAAGGGCCTCAAGCTCATCCCGGTCAAGGAGCTCAAGGACGCGGTGACCTCCCTCCGTAACCTCGCGGCGGGCAAGCCGGTCCCCTCCTGCTGACGCCGCCCCCGCTCAGCCCTTCCTGACGAAGCCCTCGTCGACCAGCCAGTCCAGTGCCACGTCGTGCGGGTCCTCGCCGTCCACGTCCACCCGGGCGTTGAGGCGTTGCGCGATCGCATTGGTCAGCCGGCGGGTGATCGGGGCCAGCACCTCCGCGATCTCCGGGTGCTTCCGGAGCGCCTTGGCGTTGACGGACGGGGCCGCGTTGTAGTTCGGGAAGAAGTGCCGGTCGTCCTTCATCGTCAGCAGCTTCATCGCCGGAATGCGGCCGTCGGTCGAGTTGACCTCGCCGAACGTGCAGGTCGAGCCCTTGCGGACCTCCCGGTAGATGACGCCGGCGTCCATCTTCTTCACCCGTGAGCCGGGCAGGTCCATCCCGTACGCCTTGCGCATGCCGGGCAGCCCGTCCTCGCGGACCGCGAACTCGGTGTCCACGCAGAACGTGATCCGCCCGCCGCGCCGGGTCGCCGCCGCCACGTCGGACAGCGTGCGCACGCCGTACTTCTTGGCGTTGGCCGCATTGACCGTCGTGGCGTACGTGTTGTTGAGCCGGGCCGGCTCCAGCCAGGAGACGCCGTGCGCGCGGTCCTGGTCGCGGACCGCGCGCCACTGCGCGGCCGGGTCGACGATGGGCTTCACGTTGCCCAGATAGGTGATCCACGCGGTGCCCGTGTACTCGTACATCGCGTCCGCGTCGCCCGACTTGATCGCCTCCCGGGCGCCGATCGAGCCCTGGATGCCGGTGCGGTCGAGGACCTTGGCACCGGCCGCCTGGAAGGCGATGCCGAGGATCTGGCCCAGGATGATCTGCTCGGTGAACTCCTTGGACGTCACCGTGAGGTCGGCGCCGGCCAGCGGCTCGCCGCGGCCCACCGTACCCGGCCGCACGTCGTCGGCCATCCTGCTGCCGCTGTGCAGCCCGCAGCCGCCGAGCAGGGCGGGGGCCAGCAGCGCCGCCGCGACCCCGACGGCGAGCGGGGCCCGCCCGCGACGCCCGCCCCCGCCCGCGGCCGGGACGCCCGCCGCCGGGGCGCCCGCGGCAGGTGCGCCGGCGGCCGGGAGGCCCGTACCGAATGCGCCCGTACCGGATGTCCCCGTACCGGACGTGTCCGTCGCGCTCATGCGTCCCCCTCCAGGCCGCGCGGCCGAAGCAGCAGTTCGACCACCGAGGCCAGCCAGTCCACCAGCAGCGCCAGCGCCACCGTGAGGATGGAGCCGAGCACCAGGATCGGCGTGCGCTGGTTGTTGATGCCGGTGGCGATCAGGTCGCCGAGGCCGCCGGCGCCACCGAAGTACGCGAGCGTCGCCGTGCCCACGTTGAGCACCAGCGCCGTCCGGACGCCCGCCAGGATCAGCGGCACCGCCAGCGGCAACTCGACCCGGCGCAACACGCCGACGGTCGACATCCCGATGCCCCGGGCGGCCTCGATCAGCGTCGGGTCGATCGCGCGCAGCCCCGCGATGGTGTTGGCGAGCACCGGAAGGACGGCGTACGCGACCATGCCGACCAGGGCCGCCTTCGTCCCGATGCCCAGCCAGATCACCAGCAGCGCGAGCAGTCCGATCGCGGGCGTGGCCTGCCCGACGTTGGCGACGGCCAGCACCACCGGGACCGCGGGGCGCAGCGCGCGCCGGGTCAGCGCGATGCCGAGCGGGATGGCGATGAGCAGGACGAAGAAGGTGGAGACGGCGGTGAGTTCGATGTGCTGGCGCAGCCGCAGCCACACGTTGCCGTCGGCGATGGCGTTGCGCGCGATGGAGTCGAGTTCGGCCCCGCGGAACCACAGCCAGGTGACCAGCAGCCCCACGGCGACGGTCGCCGGTAGGAAAGTGAGCTTCTGCCAGGTCACCCGGGGCGCGGGGGTGACCCGGTGGGCCTGGTGGGGCTGCGTCGGCCCGGCCCCTATGCCCGATCCGTCCCCGGTGGCCCCGTTGTCCCCGGCTTCTCCAGTGTCCCTGGCGTCCCGTACGCCGCCCGTGCCCCCGGTGCCGCTCATGCCGGGCCCGCCCGGTGCGGGCCGTGCGGGCGGTGGCCGCCGTGCGGGGCGCCGGGCGGCTCGGCTTCGGGTACGCCCTCCTGTTCCCGGTGCGTCTGGTGGGCCCGCGCCTCCTGGAGCTCGTGCTGGTGCTCCACCGCGTCGAGCCGGTCCGCCTCCAGGAGCTCGTGGACGGAGTTCATCAGCGTCTCCATGTCGACCACGCCGGTGTACTCGCCGCGCCGCCCGGTCACCGGCACCCGGCCGGCGTTGTCGGTCAGCACCGCCTCCAGCGCGTCGCGCAGCGTGGCGTCGCGGGTCACCGTGTCGTGCACCAGCGTGCCGGCCCGGGCCAGCGAGCCCTTGGCGCGGCTGAGGTCGCTGCGCCGCAGCCACTTGTACGGCCGGCGCTGCCGGTCGAGCAGCAGGACCTCGTTGACCGCGGCGGACCGGAACAGGTCGAAGATCGACTGGAGCGGGTCGTCGATCACCGCGGTGGGGATGTCCTCCACGGCCACGTCGCGCACCCGGGTGAGGTTGAGCCGTTTGAGTGCCGCCCCGGCGCCGACGAAGCCGGAGACGAAGTCGTCGGCCGGGTTGGTGAGGATCGCCTCGGGCGTGTCGAACTGGGCGATGTGCGAGCGGTCGCGCAGCACCGCGATCCGGTCGCCGAGCTTGATCGCCTCGTCGAAGTCGTGGGTGACGAACACGATCGTCTTGTGTAACTCGTGTTGCAGCCGGATCAGTTCGTCCTGGAGGTGGTCGCGGGTGATCGGGTCCACCGCGCCGAACGGCTCGTCCATCAGCAGCACCGGCGGATCGGCGGCCAGCGCCCTGGCCACCCCGACCCGCTGCTGCTGGCCACCGGAGAGCTGGCGCGGATAGCGGTGGTGGAACTCGCGCGGGTCGAGCCCGACCAGGTCGAGCATCTCCTCGATCCGGGCGCCGACCCGGGCCTTGGGCCAGCCGACCATCTTCGGCACCAGGGCGATGTTCTGCGCCACGGTCATGTGCGGGAACAGCCCCGACGACTGGATGGCGTACCCCACCTTGCGGCGCAGCTTGACCGGGTCGATGTCGGTGACGTCCTCGTCCCCGATGCGTATGCGGCCCGCGGACGGCTCGATCAGCCGGTTGATCATCTTCAACGTGGTGGACTTGCCGCACCCGGACGGGCCCACGAAGACGACCGTCTCGCCGGCTCTGATGTCCATGCTGACGTTGTCCACGGCGGGTGCCTGGCTGCCCGGGTAGCGCTTGGTCAGGTTCTCCAGCGCGATGGTCGCCCCGGTGGTGGCGCCGCGCGCGGGGGCCCCGGTCGGTTGGCTGTTCGTGGTGTCAGGCACGTATCCCCCTGGAGATGGTCAGGCGTCCGATCAGCACGTACACGGCGTCGAAGAGCAGCGCGAGCAGCACGATGCCCAGCGTGCCGGCGAGCACCTTGTTGACCGCGTTGGCGCTGCCGAGCGAGGAGACGCCGCGGAAGATCTCGTTGCCGAGCCCGGGGCCCGAGGCGTACGCGGCGACGGCGGCGATGCCCATCAGCATCTGGGTGGAGACCCGGATGCCGGTGAGGATGGGCGGCCAGGCCAGCGGCAGCTCCACCCGCACCAGCCGGGCCAGGCGCGACATGCCGAGCCCGCGCGCCGCGTCCACCAGGTCCGGGTCCACGCCGCGCAGCCCGACGATCGCGTTGCGCACGATGGGCAGCAGCCCGTACAGCACCAGCGCGGTCACGGTGGGCGCGACGCCGAGCCCGACCAGCGGCACCAGCAGGCCGATCATGGCCAGCGAGGGCACGGTGAGGATGGTCGCGGTGACGGTGACGGCCAGGTTGCCGGCCCATTCGCTGCGGTAGGTCAGCACGGCGATGAGCACCCCGATGACGGTGGCCACGACCATGCACTGGAAGACGGCGCTGGCGTGCTGGTAGGTGTCCAGCAGCAACTGGGTGCGGCGGCTGTCGACGTACTCCCAGAAACTCATCGCGGCTCTCCTCGGTCAGTCATCGGCCGCCTGCTTCACCAGCGGGATGATCCGGAGCGGGACGGGGTTCTCCATCACGATGGCCGTCGAGGCCCGCACGATGCCATCAAAGCCCACAACCCGGTCGATCACCCGTTGGAGATCGGCGTTGGAGCGGGCGACCAGGCGGCACAGCATGTCGCCGTGGCCGGTCGTGGTGTGCAGTTCCAGCACCTCGGGGACGGTGTGCAGATGGCTGCGGACGTCCTCGCCCTGGCCCTGCTTGATCTCCAGCGTGGCGAACGCCGTCACCGGATAGCCCAGCGCGGCCGGGTCCACCTGCGGCCCGAACCCGCGGATCACCCCGCTCGCCTGGAGCCGGTCGAGCCTGGCCTGCGCGGTGCCGCGCGCCACGCCGAGCCGCCGCGACGCCTCCAGGACGCCTATCCGCGGCTCGTGCGCCAGCAACTCGATCAACCGCCCGTCCAGTCGGTCAATGCCCATCGCGAACCTCCCCGTCCCGGTGCCGCGCACCCCGTCTTGTGCCCATGCGACCTGGCCACCTCCATGATGGTCATCCTGTACAGATCGTCCGGCAGAACTCAGAAACCACTAGTCAGATTGCCCAGTGGAAACACAAACTATTGCGCACCTTGTGGTTCGGAGAGAGCCTGCCGCTATGACAGAGACCATCGATCAGTCCCCCGAGACGGCCAGGCAGGCCGACCCCTTCCCGGTCAAGGGAATGGACGCGGTCGTCTTCGCCGTCGGCAATGCCAAGCAGGCCGCTCACTACTACGCGACGGCCTTCGGCATGAAGCTCGTCGCCTACTCCGGACCGGAGAACGGCAGCCGCGAGACCGCCAGTTACGTGCTGGTGTCGGGCAGCGCCCGATTCGTGCTGACCTCCGTCATCAAGCCCACCACCGACCGCGGGCGGTTCCTCGCCGACCACGTCGCCGAGCACGGCGACGGCGTCATCGACCTCGCCATCGAGGTGCCGGACGCCCGGGCCGCGTACGCCTACGCCGTCGAGCACGGCGCCACCGGCGTCGAAGAGCCGCACGAGGTGAGCGACGAGCACGGCACCGTGGTCATCGCCGCGATCTCCACCTACGGCAAGACCCGGCACACGCTGGTCGAGCGCTCCGGCTACGACGGTCCGTACCTGCCCGGTTTCGTCGCGGCCAACCCCATCGTGGAGCCGCCGGCCAAGCGCACCTTCCAGGCCATCGACCACTGCGTGGGCAACGTCGAACTCGGCAAGATGGACGAGTGGGTCGGCTTCTACAACAAGGTCATGGGCTTCACCAACATGAAGGAGTTCGTGGGCGACGACATCGCCACCGAGTACTCCGCGCTCATGTCCAAGGTGGTCGCGGACGGCACCCGCAAGGTGAAGTTCCCGCTCAACGAGCCGGCGATCGCGAAGAAGAAGTCGCAGATCGACGAGTACCTGGAGTTCTACAACGGCCCCGGCGTCCAGCACATCGCGCTGGCCACCAACGACATCGTGGCCACGGTGCGGGCCATGCGCGCGGCCGGCGTGCAGTTCCTGGACACCCCGGACTCGTACTACGACACCCTCGGCGAGTGGGTCGGCGAGACCCGGGTGCCGATCGAGACGCTGCGCGAGCTGAAGATCCTGGCCGACCGCGACGAGGACGGCTACCTGCTCCAGATCTTCACCAAGCCCGTTCAGGACCGGCCCACGGTCTTCTTCGAAATGATCGAGCGGCACGGCTCGTTGGGCTTCGGCAAGGGCAACTTCAAGGCCCTCTTCGAGGCCATCGAGCGCGAGCAGGAGCGACGCGGCAACCTCTGACCGCGGCGCATCGCCTGCGGGTTGCGTACGGGCTGATCGCGTACGAGGCCGACCGCGTGCGGCACTTGGCCGCGTACGGCCGCACTGCGCACCGCGCCTGCCGCCTGCGGCGCCGACCGCGCACCACGACGCTGCCCGGTTCCCCCACGGGAGGGGGAACCGGGCAGCGTTGGTGAGCGCGTCGGGCTTCAGCGCTGGTAGGCGCCGATGTCCGCGACGTCGGACAGGGTGCCCTTGTCCTCCTTGACGACCTGGCTGTCGCGGATCTCGTCACAGTTGATCGCGTCGTTGTCGTTCAGCAGGTCGATCGGCACGTTGACCAGGCCGACGTTGATCCGGTCGACGTCGATGCAGGCGTGCGGCAGCAGGTTCACGTTCTGCGAGTAGTCGCCGCCGCTGGTGTCGGACGCGGAGGCGGGGGAGGCGCCCGCAACGGCAGCGGTCGCGGCACCGGCCATGGCAATGGCGGTAAGGGCCTTCTTCAGCACGGGGAATCTCCTCGGAGCATGGGTGGGGCGACGGGGGTGGCCAGAGCTGGCCAGGAGGGGCGCGGCCCGTCCCTGCCGCTTGCAAGGGCGGGACCGGGCCGCACGAACGTCAGCTCTGGTAGGCGCCGACGTCGAGCAGGTCGGACAGCGGGGCCTTGTCTTCCTTGTTGACCTGGCTGTCGCGGATCTCGTCGCAGTCGATCGCGTCGTTGTCGTTGAGGGCGTCCACCGCCACGTTCACCAGGCCGACGTTGACCCGGTCGAGGTCGATGCACGGGTGCGGAATCAGGTTCACGTTCTGCGAGTAGTCGCCGCCGCTCGTGTCCGATGCGGTGGCCGGGGCCATTCCCGCACCGGTGGCGGCGGCAGCGAGCGCCGCGCAGGCGAGAGCCTTCTTGAGCATGGAATTCCTCCTGGTCGGATTGCGGCGCCAACTGGTGGAGCCGACACCGCAGGCAACGCGCCCCGCCCCGGGGAAGTAGTGGACCGTTACTCCAAGTGGTGAAGCATGCCCCCCTCACGTGTGATGACCGCGCGGGTCGGCTTGCGCCTGGCCCCTCACGGTCGCTATCCGGAACCCCGCGCCCCGGCTTGCTCGTCCCGTGAAATCCCTCCACGCAAGGCTCTGACCAGGCATGATGTGGGGGCGCTTGTTGGCGGTTCGGCGACTCCGGTGGTGCGCGGGCGGCCCGAGCGGCATCCGGTACGGGATCGCGGTCGGCGCATGCATGCCCCGGCGGCGGGCGGCTGACGCGTACCGGGGGTGATCGGGGCGTACCGGGGGTGACGGGGCGGGGACGGCCGGCGGGCGACGGACAGCGCCCCTCGCCCCACCGCGGCGACCCGCCCCCGGCCACCTTCCGCGGGCCACCCGCCGGTGCGAGGCTTGGCCCATGGACGATCTCGTGACGCGACTGCGGGCCGAGCTCCCCGCCGATGCGGTGCTCACCGACCCCGACATCACCGGCTCCTACGCCAACGACATGGCCAGCTTCTGCGCGGCGGGCGTGCCCGCCGTCGTCGTCCTGCCCCGCACGGTGGAGCAGGTCCAGCACGTGCTGCGGACCGCCAGCGCGCTCGGCACCCCGGTCGTCCCGCAGGGTGCCCGTACCGGCCTCTCGGGGGCGGCCAACGCCTCCGCCGGCTGCATCGTGCTCTCGCTGGTCAAGATGGACACGATCGTGGAGATCAACCCGGTCGACCGGACCGCCGTCGTGGAGCCGGGCGTGGTCAACGCCGCCCTCTCGCGCGCGGTCGCCGCGCACGGCATGTACTACCCGCCCGACCCCTCCAGTTGGGAACAGTGCACCATCGGCGGCAACATCGGCACCGCCTCCGGCGGGCTGTGCTGCGTCAAGTACGGCGTCACCGCCGAGTACGTGCTCGGCCTCGACGTCGTCCTCGCCGACGGCCGGCTGCTGAGCACCGGCCGCCGCACCGCCAAGGGCGTCGCGGGCTACGACCTGACCCGGCTGTTCGTCGGCTCCGAGGGCACCCTCGGCGTCGTCGTACGGGCCGTGCTCGGGCTGCGCCCGGCCCCGCCGCAGCAGCTCGCGCTGGCCGCCGAGTTCCCCTCGACCAAGGCCGCCTGCGATGCCGTTTGTACGATCATGGAGCGCGGCCACGCGCCCTCGCTGCTCGAACTGATGGACCGCACCAGCATCCGGGCCGTCAACGCCATGACCCAGATGGGCCTCCCCGAATCCACCGAGGCCCTGCTGCTCGCCGCGTTCGACACGCCCGACCCCGCCGCCGACCTCGCCGCCGTCGCCGAGGTGTGCACCGCCGCCGGGGCCAGCGAGGTGGTGCCGGCCGAGGACGCGGCCGAGTCCGAACTGCTGCTCCAGGCCCGGCGGCAGACGCTGCCCGCGCTGGAGCGGATCAGGCCGGCCACGATGATCGACGACGTGTGCGTGCCCAGGTCCCAACTGGCCGCGATGATCGACGGCACCGCCGCCATCGCCGACGCGTACGACCTGACCATCGGGGTGTGCGCGCACGCCGGCGACGGCAACACGCACCCGGTCGTCTGCTTCGACTCCGCCGACCCGGACGAGACCCGGCGCGCCCGCGAGTCCTTCGACGCGATCATGGCGCTCGGCCTCGAACTCGGCGGCACCATCACCGGCGAGCACGGCGTGGGGCTGCTCAAGAAGGAGTGGCTGGCGCGCGAACTCGGCCCGGTCAGCCTGGAGTTGCACCGCGGCATCAAGTCCGTCTTCGACCCCCGGGGCATCCTCAACCCGGGCAAGCTCTTCTGACCCCGGAGCGGCAACACCGGGCGACGCGGGTCGCCCATTGGAGGGGCTTCGCGAGGAATGTGCCGTGTCGGGCGTGCCCCCCGCGCGCGGCGACTGTTTACGTGGCGAAGTCCTTCACCTCTCGAAAGAGGAGCCTCACATGCGCATGCGTCAGGTTCTGGCGGTCACCGCCTCCAGCTTCGCCCTCGTCGCCGCGGCCGGCGTGGTGACCACGGCGTCGGCGGCCCAGAGCTTCGGTGACCTCGCCGTCGCCAACGACACGCACGGCGACGAGCACTACAACCTGCACGTCGAGAAGACCCAGAAGGCCACGGGCAACGTGTTCCCGTCCTACGGCCCGCACCAGCTCGGCAGCAACCAGTTCGCCAACCGGTCGCTGGCCAGCCAGATCTGACCTCCCGGCGCACCACGGGCCCGGTCCGCACCCACCGTGCGGGCCGGGCCCGCGCCATGCCCCCGTACGGGCCCGCGCCGCACGCACCCGTCTCGTACGGGCCCGCGCCGCGCGCCCTCGCGGCGTACGTGTCCGCCCGTACGCGCCAGTCCCGTACGCACCCCGCAGCACACGCCCCGGTGCCCCGACCGCCGCACGCAGCGGCCCCCTCCACCCGGCAGGCCCGCCCCACCCGGCCGCCCACCCCGCCGGCCCGCGGTCGGGCCGGTCCGGCGGGGGAGTGCGGGCGGGCTAGGGCCAGGGCCCGACGTCGGCCGCCCGGCCTGCGGCGCGGCCGGGGTCGGGCGGTGGTCGGCGGTGGGCCGCCGGTCGTACGGCCAAAGCCCGATGGCCGGCCGGCGAACCCCCGCGTAGCGTCACTGTCAGTCAACTCCCCTGCTGCACAAGGGGAGATCACCAGGGAGGCACCATGGCTGCGCGCCTTGACCACACCATCATTCACAGCTCCGACAGCGCCACCTCCGCCCGGTTCCTGACGGACCTGCTCGACGCCCCCGAACCCCGGCCGTTCGGACCCTTCGTCGCCGTCCCCGTCGACGGCGGGCTGACGATCGACTACGCGGACTTCATCGTCAAACCCGAGCAGATCGTCCTCCAGCACCTGGCGTTCCTGGTCTCCGAGGCCGAGTTCGACGCCATCTACGGGCGCGTCCGGGAGCGGCGGTTGCCCTACTGGTCCGAGCCCGGCCACGAAGGCCCCCAGCAGATCAACCACCGCTCCGGCGGTCGCGGCCTGTACGTGGACGACCCCGACGGCCACGCCATCGAATTCCTCACCGTCAGTGAGGGGCCGCGGGTCTGACACCCCGCGCACCCCTACGCCCCATGGCCCTCCGGCGATTCGTCGGAGGGCCACGGGCCGTGCAGCCACCAGTCGTCGCCCGGGGTCGGCGTCAGCAAGGCGTTCAGCGCGTCGTCGATCCCGAGCCGTTCGCTCTCCGAACCCGGCGCCACCACCCGCAACGTCCGCTCAAGCCAGGCCGACACGATCGGCGCCGACGCCTCAAGGAGCGCGTCGCCGTCCGGCGAGCTCAGCGCCATGCAGACCACGCTGCGCCCGTCGATCTTCGTCGGCCAGATCCGGACGTCCCCCTGCCCGCAGGCCCGGAACACCCCCTCCACCAGCAACTCGCGGGCGAACGTCCAGTGGACGGGGGAGTCCGAGCCGACGTGGAAGGTGATGTGCACGGCGTACGGCTCGTCGGTGCGGTAGACCAGCTTGGCCGGTACCGGGATGCTGCGCTCGGGCGACAGCACCAAGTTCAGTTCCATGTCTCGTTCCACCACGGTGTGCATGCGGTGCGCCCTCTCTGCTCTGCGATTTCGTCGGTTATGTCGTCTCAAGCGCAGGCCGCCTCGGGGCGACCCGCATGGGTTAGAGCGCGCTGCCCCCTGCACCATTACGCGAGTTCTCACATTCGGTCGGATTTTTTTCTGAACCCGCCCGCATGCGGGTGGTCGGTGGGTATGCGGACCCCGACGCCGGGGGCCGTCTGGTAGACCTAGGGGCCGTGCTGCGGGGCCGGGTGGCCAGCCGACAAGGTCACGGAGCGCCTGTTCACCGCGCCACGCCTGTGCGGCAGACTGCGTAGCGCCCCCCACCGCACCAACAGCTCGGCCGGACCGGCCGAGCAGATACGGGACATCGGAGACCATGAGCGCGCCCGGCGACAGCGGCCCCACGCAGGGCTACTACCCCGACCCGTCCATCCCCGGGTACATCCGATATTGGGACGGCACCGCCTGGGTGCCCGGCACCAGTCGGCCCGCGCCGAGCGAGGGCGAGCCAGCGCCCGCCCCGCCGACCGAGTCCGCAGGACCGGGCGCGCAGCCGACCCCCAGCGAGCAGCCGCCCATCGACTCCACCCAGCAGGCCGGCCCGCTCCCGGACCAGACGGGCCCGGTCTTCTTCGACGAACAGCCGGCCGCCGGCGGGCTGCGCGGGGCGCTGCCCGAACTGCGCCCGCGCGGCGAGGTGGACGTCCGCACCGAAGCGCTGGGCCAGGGCGCGGCGCCGACCGGCGAGACCGGCGCGGTCCCCTGGTACGACCCGCAGCAGGGCCCCGGCGCGCCGGCCGGGGCCGGCGGCTGGTACGCCGACGCCTCGCACCAGGCGGGCTTCGGCGGCGACGCCGACCAGCGGGTGTCCTGGGGCGCCGAGGACGCGGCCGGCCGCCCCGCCGATCAGGCCACCGCCGCGGTCGACCCGCGCGTGGTCCCGCCCACCGGCATCGGCCCGGCTCCGTCGGCCGGCGGCGCCACCGGCCCCGCCGGCGGGCAGCAGC
>NZ_JBLIWA010000058.1:0-1905 GCF_047525675.1 Streptomyces sp. 796.1
GGCCACGCCGGCGCGCCCCGCCGTCGAGCGCCACCCACGCCCCGGCCGCCGCACCACCGGCACCAAACTCGGCACCGGCACCGGCACCACATCCCGCCACCACGCAGCCGCCCGCCGCGCCCGGGCCGCCCGCCCACGCCCCGTACGCCGTCGCCCCGTACGCCAAACCCCCAGCCCCCGACCCGAACACCCGGGCCGGCACGGGCCCGTACCCGTACGCAGACTCGTACGCCCCAGACGCCCCGTACGCCGCACGGGCCACCGCACCGGGGCCCGGCATCAGGGGCGGGGCGCCGTCGTGCAGGGCCGCGGTGTCCGGTGGGGTGGCGGCGAGGGCCCAGGCGGGGTCGGGCGGGGCGGTCGCGGGGCCGGTGTCGACGATGCGGAGCCGGACGTCCGGCTCGGCGCGGTGCACCTCGGCGAAGGCGTGCAGCAGGGCGACGAGGTCGCGCTCGGGCTCGACCGGCCCCACCCACAGCAGCGTCCGCGCATCCGTGCCGGCCCGCTCGCCCACTTCGTCGAAGCAGTGCGGATAAACCCCCGGGTACACCGTGCGCAGCCGCGCGGGGTCCGCGCCGCACCGCTCCTGCCAGCGCCGGGTGTCCGCATTGCCCGCGGTGACCAGCGCGGCCTGCGCGTACACCTCGGCGGCCAACTCCCGGTGGAAGGCGGCGACCAGGGCCCGGGCGGCGACGCCGTACGCGCCGTCGCCGGCCACGGCCGCCCACTCGCCGGGCCCGGCAGGCCCAACCGCCTCGCTCGCCCCAGCCGGCCCGGCCGGCCCGCCCGCACCGGTCGGGTCGCCGCCCGCCGGAGCGAGGTAGTGCTCGCGCAGCCCCGGGCGGTACTCGGTGACCAGCAGCGGCGTGCCGAAGAAGCGCTTGGCCAGCAGCCCGGGCAGGGCCGCGGTGCCGCCCGCGACGGCGTGGCACAGGTCGACGCCGGCCAGCCCGCGCCCGGCCGCCGGCCGCCAGGCGCCACCGGACCGACCCGCCCCGCGACACCGGCCCCGTCGGCCACCGCCCCGCCGACCACCGCCCCCGCCCGGTCCACGGCGCGGTCCGCCGAGCCCACCGCGCCCGCCCGCACCGGCCCGCGCGGGGGCCCCGTCCGGTGCCCCGTACCAGTCCAGCGACAGCGGGCGCAGCGCGCGCTCCAGGTGGTGCAGGACGGCGAGCAGGTCGGCGACGGTCGCGCGCTGCGCGTCGCGCGTGGCGCCGGGCGCGCGGCAGGCCGCCTCCAGGAGGCGTAAGGCCCCGGGGGAACGGAGCGCGTCGGGCAACCCGCCGTGTTCGCGGGCGAGTTCGGCGAGCCCGTACAGCCCGTCGGCGAACGCGCCGGCCGGCACCGCGTACCCGGCGTCCCGGAGCGCGCTCCCCCGCGGCGGACGCGGGGCGGCACGCCCCACAGTGGCGAAACGGTCCGCCTGACGGTCGGAGCGCTCCCCGGCGGGCCCGGTCCGACCCGCGGCGGAAGCGCCGGCGCCGGCCGGGGACGCGGGCGCGGCGGCCAGGGCGCGGGCGAGACGGCCGAAGTGTTCGGCGAAGCTGGCGCGCTCCCGGCGCCGGTAGCCACGGGCCCGGCCCGGCGTCCGCAGCGGCGGGCCCCACAGCGGCGCGGTGCGCACCCGGACCACGTGGGCCGGCAGCGGCAGCCGGCCGGCGGCCTCCTGCGCGGCGCCGTGGGTGAGCGCGCAGACCTCGAACTCGTGCTGGTCAAGCGCGCGTACGAGCCGGTCGCAGCACTGGCCCGCCGCACCGTTCGCGTACGGATAACCACCGTCGGTCAGCAGTCCCACGCGCACGTTCGCACCCCGATCTCCCGGATAGGCAGCCGCCGGCAGGCAGCGGCAGCACGCTATGCGGGGGGCGGGGAGGGGGGGGGGGGGGGGGGGGGGGGGGGGGG
>NZ_JBLIWA010000058.1:1915-36060 GCF_047525675.1 Streptomyces sp. 796.1
ACGGACGGTTGTCCGTCGCGCCACCAGAAGGGGTGAACGGTCGTAACTTTTTCGACTCGATCCCGTTGCCGCGCGCTATACGGCGGCTTTCGCGGAGGTGAGTTGGGGCACGGCGGCCAGCAGGGACCGCGTGTAGGGGTGCTGCGGGGCGTCGTACACGGCGTCCGTCTCCCCCTCCTCGACGACCTGCCCGCCGCGCATCACCGCGACCCGGTCGCTGACCTGGCGTACGACGGCGAGGTCGTGCGCGATGAACACCAGGGCCAGGTCCAACTCGCGCTGGAGGTCGCCGAGCAGCCGCACGATGTGCGCCTGGGTGGTGACGTCGAGCGCGGAGACCGGCTCGTCACAGACGATCAGCCGGGGTTCGGGCGCCAGCGCCCGCGCGATGCCGACCCGCTGCCGCTGGCCGCCGCTGAACTCGTGCGGGTAGCGGTGGTACCAGTCGGGTTCGAGCCCGACCCGCTCCAACAACCCGCGCACCCGCGCGATGATCTCCGCGTTCGACAGGGCGCCCGCCGCGCGGAGCGGGTCGGCGATGGATTCGCCGATGCTGCGGCGCGGGTTCAAGGACGACACCGGGTCCTGGAAGACCATCTGCAATTCGCTGCGGAACGGGCGCAGTTCGCGCTCCCGCAGCCGGCCGATCTCGCGTCCGCGGTAACGCAGTTCGCCGCCGGTCGGCTCCAGCAGCCGCACCAGCATCCGCCCCAGCGTCGTCTTGCCGCTGCCGGACTCGCCGACCACGCCCAGCGTCTCGCCGGCGCGCAGCGTCAGCGACACGTCGTTCACGGCGACCACGGAGGCGCGCCGCTTCCCGAACACCCGGCGCAGCGCGACCGCTTCGAGCAGCGTCTCGGCAGCTCCAGCGGCGTCCGCGCCCGCGGCGGCGGCAGCCGTCCCCGGCCCGACCGCCCGGGCCCCGGCAGCACCACCCGCGGCGGCGCCGACCGCGGAACCGACCGCCAAACCCGCCTCAGGAGCAGCCGCAGGACCGCCCTCCACAGCACCCGCAGAACCGCCCTCGGAGTTACCTGTTTCTCCCTTGCTGATCCCGACCTTGCTGATCCCGGCGCCGTCGAGCGCGGTCCCGTCGGCCCGGCCCTCGCCAGCACCGGGCTCACTCACGCCGGTCGCACTGGTCACGCCGGAGCCACTCCCAGCAACCCCGCCCGCGTTCGCACCCCCACCGCGCCGCTGTTCGACCCGCGGCACCGCCGCGAGCAGCGACCTGGTGTACGGCTCGCGCGGCGCGTCGAGCACCGTGCGGAGCGTGCCGCGTTCGACGGCCCGGCCCGCGCGCATCACCAGCAGGTCGTCCACGCTGGAGGCGGCGACCCCCAGGTCGTGGGTGACCAGGATCAGGCCCATGCCGGTCTCCGCGCGGAGTTCGGCGAGCAGGGCGAGGATCTGGGCCTGCACCGTGACGTCGAGCGCCGTGGTGGGCTCGTCGGCGATCAGGAGCTTCGGTCGGCAGGCCAGCGCCATGGCGATCAGCGCCCGCTGCCTCATGCCGCCGCTGAACTCGTGCGGCCGGGAGCGGGAGCGGCGTGCCGCGTCCGCGATGCCCACCCGGTCGAGCACCTCCACGGCCCGCGCCCGCGCCGCGCGCCGGCTGGCGTCGCGGTGGTGCACCCGGTACACCTCGGCGATCTGGTCGCCGATGGCCAGGTACGGGTCGAGCGAGGAGAGCGGGTCCTGGAAGACCATGGCCGCGACGCCGCCCCGGATGCGGCGCAGTTCCGCGTCGTCGACGGCCGTCACGTCCCGGCCCGCGATCCGTACCGCGCCGCTGACCTGCGCGCCCGTCCCGCGGTGCAGGTCGAGCAGGGCGAAGGCCGCGGTGCTCTTGCCGGAGCCGGACTCGCCGACGATGCCGAGCGCGGCCCCGGGCTCCAGCGTGAAGGACAGCCCGTCCACGGCCCGTACCGTACGGCTCCGCTCCTCGTCCGGCGCGCCGTCGGCATCGCCGCCGACCGGGAAGCCGACGCTGAGGTCGACGACCTCCACCAGCGGTTCACCGGCGGGCCCGGCAGCGGACCCGGTGGGCGCCGAACGCGGCGCGCCGGCCGTCGCCGCCACCGCGGCCCCCGCACCCGGTGCCGCCACCGTCACGGTCTCCACGGCCGGCGCAGCCGCGGCCCGCTCTCCCGTCCGCTCCGTGGCCGGCTCCGCGGCAACCCGCACCGTGGCACCCCCGGATCGCTTGGTCTGTCGTGCGCTCATGTCAGGGTCACCCTCCGATCGGTTGCGGCGTAGAGCAGGTCGGCGACGATGTTGGCGACGACCACGGCGGCACCGGTGACAAGCACCACGCCGATCACCACGGGCAGGTCGATGTCGCGCACCGCGTGCACCAGGAGCTGGCCGAGGCCCGGCAGCCCGAAGAGCGTCTCGGTGAGCATGGCGCTGCCGAACAGGGTCCCCAGGTCCATCGCGGTCAGCGCGATCACCGGGGGCAGCGCGCCGCGCAGCGCGTGCCGGGTGACGATGGCGCGCTCGGAGACCCCGTACGCGCGGAAGGTGCGGATGTGGTCGTCCGCCAGCGTCTCAAGGAGCGAACTGCGGGTCAGCCGCGCGTACTTGGCCGATTCGATGAGTGCGAGCGCGGTCCACGGCAGCAGCATGTTCCAGGCCCACTGCTCGGGGTTCTCGGTCAGCGCCACGTACGACGGGAAGGGCAGCCAGCGGAGCTGGGCGCAGAAGAGCATGAGCAGCAGCAGGCCGATGATGAACACCGGGGTCGCCGTGCCGGCCAGCGTGAACCAGGTCAGCACGCGCTCGGTGATCCCGCCCCGGCGCAGCGCCGAGACCAGGCCGGTGCCGACCCCCAGGATCAGCCACAGCACCATGGCGCCGAAGGCGAGCGAAGCGGTGACCGGGATGCGCTGCGAGATCAGCTCGGTGACCTGCTGGTCGTTCTGGTACGACAGCCCGAAGCAGGGCGCGTTGCAGTGCAGCACGCTGGTGCCGGTCGAGTAGTCGTGGCCGGTGAACAGGCCCTGGATGAAGTGCCAGTAGCGCGCGTACAGCGGGTCTTCGAGCTGGAGCTGGTCGCGGACCTGGGCGATCTGCTCGGGGTTGCAGCGCGGGCCGCAGGCGAGCTTGGCCGGGTCGCCGGGGACCGCGTAGAACAGCGCGTACACGACGACGGACAGGACGAACAGCACCAGGACGGCGCCCAGCACCCGGCGCAGCAGGTACGTGATCATGCCGGGTCTCCCTTCCGGGCCTTGCGCGGGCGGCGGCGGCCGGCGCCCAGCCGGGACGCCTCGCGCGGGTCGAGCGCCACCCGCAGGGCGTCGCCGAGCACCGTGAAGGCGAGCACGGTGAGGAACAGCAGGCCGGCGGGGAGCAGTACGTAGGCCGCGTCGGCCCTGAACCAGGTCGTCGCCGACGACAGCATCTGCCCCCAGGACGGGGTGGGCGGCCGGATGCCGACGCCCAGGAAGGACAGGCCGGCCTCGGCCACGATGTTGCTGGGCAGCAGGATCGCCGCGTAGGTGATCACGGGCGCGGCCAGCGAGGGCAGCAGTTCGCGGCGGGCCACCCGCAGCGGCCCGGAGCCGCCGAGCCGGGCCGCGGCGACGAAGTCGGCCTTCTTCAGCGAGAGGGTCTGGGCCCGCACGATGCGGGCCGTGCCGGCCCAGCCGAAGAGCGCGATGACCAGGATGAGCAGCAGCGGGCGCGGGAAGTCCCCGGGCACCACGGCGGTCAGCGCGATCACGAACGCCAGCGTGGGCAGGGCGAGGAACACATCGCTCAGATGGCTGAGCACGCTGTCCACCAGGCGGTTGCCGAGACCTGCGGCGATGCCGATGCCGACGCCGAGCAGCACCTGGAGGACGGTGGCGCCGAAGGCCACCAGGAGCGAGATGCGGGCACCGTAGACGAGGCGGATGAACAGGTCACGCCCGGTGCCGGGTTCGACGCCGAGCCAGTGCTCGCCGCTGATCCCGCCCCAGGAGCCGAGCGGTACGCCGCCGCGCGCCGAGTCCACCAGGTCGTCGTGGTACGCGTCGGGGTCCTGGCCGGTGAGCGCGGACAGCAGCGGGGCGGCCAGCGCGAGCAGGATGAGCAGGGCGAGGCCGGTGGCCGCGACGGCCGCTGCCCTGCGCCGCCGCAGCCGCCGCCACACCTGCCGGGCGCCCGAGGCGGGGACCGGGGCCCCCGCCTCGGCCGTGGCCAGGACGTCGCTGGTCACGAGGGTTCCCCGGGGGCCACCGCGGTGGCGGTCACGGTGCGGGCTGCCCCGGCAGAGGGCGCGGTCCCGGCGGAGGTGGTACGCACCCAGATCACCGGACCGCGACCTGCGACACGTCGAGCACGCCGGTCCAGTCGCTGATCACGATGTTCTTGACGTCCTTGCCGAACAGCCGCTTGTAGACCGGGTGGAACAGCGGCACCGACAGCGCCTGCTCGCCGATCTTCTTGTCGAGCGCGCCCCACCGCTTGGCCGCGGCCTTCAGGTCGGTCAGCTTGTTGATGGCGTCGATCTCGGCGTTGACGGCCTTGTCGTTGAGTTGCGCGTGGTTGTAGTTGGAGCCGTCCTTGACGATCTGTCGACCGTCGAAGATCGGTGCCAGGAACGGCCCGCCGGCGGGCCAGTCGGCGCCCCACTGGGAGAGGTAGAAGCCCGGCGCGTCCTGCACGCTGTGGATCTTCTCGCTGTAGTCGTTGTCCTCCAGGCCCTGGAGCTTGAGCGTGATGCCGGCCTTCTTCAGCCCCTCCTGCACGGCCGTGGCGACCTCGGGGCTGGTGGCGAAGTCCTTGGCGGTGGAGTGGGTGAGGGTGACCGTCAGGCCGTCCTCGTAACCCGCCTCCTTGAGCAGCTTCTTGGCCTGCTCCGGGTTGCCCGTCTTGCCGGCCGGGAAGTGGTCGTAGGGCACGTACCCGAAGTAGTCGCGCTCGGGCAGGAAGGTGGTGGCCGGCTCGGCGAGCGAGGAGCCGCCGGCCGCGTTGACGACGCTGGTGCGGTTGATCGCGTGGCTGATGGCCTGCCGCACCTTCGGGTTGTCGAACGGCTTGACCTTCGGGTTGAAGGCCAGGTAGTTCGTGTAGCCGAAGTGGCCGGTGCCGACCCGGTCGGCGAGCTTCTTGTCCCCGCTGACCTGGGCGAGCTCGGCCGGCCCCAGATTGGTGTCGGTGGTCACGGCCGCGGCGTCGGGCCCGGAGCCGGTGGACAACCGCTGGTTGATGACGGCCGAGTCGAGCCCGGACTTCACCTCCACCTTGTCCGGGTAGGCGTGCCGCTCCGCGTCGGTCTTCTCCGACCAGTGCGGGTTGCGCTCGAAGACCATGTGTTCGCCGTCGCCGCTGTTCTCGACGACCTTGTACGGGCCGGAGGAGATCGGGTGCTTCTCGTACGCGGTCCCGGTGTCCTTGGCCTTGGGCACCGGCGCGAACTGCGTCTGGGTGGCCACGAACGGGAAGTCGCCCTCGGGCTTGCGCAGGTGGAAGACGATGGTCTTCTCGTCGGGCGTCTCGATCGAGTCGAGGCCCTTCTTGTCCTTGTACGGGCCCTGGTAGGTGTCGCCGCCGATCAGCCAGTCGCGCAGGTACGGGGCGCCGCCGGACAGTTCGGCCGCGAACGAGCGCTCGATGCCGTACTTGATGTCCGCCGTGGTGATCTTGGAGCCGTCCTCGTACTTGAGGTCGTCCTTGAGCGTGTACGTCCACACGGTGGCGTTCTTGCTGGGCTTGCCGAGGTCGGTGGCGAGGTCGGGCACCACCTTGGCGCCGGCCGGGCCGTCCTCGCGGTTGCGGGTGGTCAGGGTGCGGAAGACCAGCCCGGGGATGTTGCCGCCGCCCGAGGTGTACAGCCGGGCCGGGTCGAAGTCCGACTGGGGCTGCCGGTTGAGGATGGTGAGCGTGCCGCCCTTGCTCAGCTCACCACCGTCCTTGCCGCCCTTGGCACCGCTGCTGTTGTCACTGTCCTCGGGCCCGCAGGCGGCCACGCCGCCCAGCAGTACGACGCTGACGGCCGCCGCGGCCACGCGGCGGGATATGAGGGGCAGTTGACGCATGACGAGAAACGCCTTTCGCAGCAGGAGGCATCCGGGCCCGCCGGATCACGGCACGCCGCGACCGGGCGGGCCGCACCGTCCGGGGGCGGATGCGAGTGGGGTGAAGTGAAGTGCGGGACGGCGCTTGGGCCGTGGGCTGCGCGGCCCGGCCGCGCGGAGAGAAACCGTTCCTGGGCCCCAAGGGGCGGGGAGCGGCGAAGGGGGACGCTAGCGACAGTGAACGTCGGCGACTGCGTGCCCGGCCACGCCGATGAGCGCCAGCTCGAAGCTGACGGTCTCAAGGACAGGACGGCGCGACATGCCGAGAAGACTGAACGATTTTTCGCCACCTGGCAAAGATGTCTCGAATATAGAGACGATTTGTCTCGCCGGCCGAACGGACGGCGGCAGAGGCCAACACCAGCCGGCGGAGCGCACAACTCCGCGTGGCGAGCGACGAAACCCCTGGTGATCACCGCACGGGCGCGGCACGCACGAGCCGCGCCCGCCCTTCCTTCCGCGGCCCGGACCGGCCGCGGCCCCACCGCGCCGGCCGCCGAACGACGCCCGCAGTCGATCTCTCACGGGCGCCGGCGCCCACCTCCCACCGGCGCGTACGGGCCGCGGGCCAGGCCCTTTGCGCACCGCGTCCGGGCGGCGCCGACGGGCCGACCGCCGGCGCCCCGGCGCTAGCGCTGCTTGCCGCCCTTTGCGTCCGGGAACGGCCAGGCGTTGGCCCGGCAGGTGGCGTTGCCGGTCTTGAGCACCTTGGTCTGCTGCATCATCACCGGCGCCAGCGCGCCGTCCTTGCCGCACTGTTCGTGGCCGCGGCCGAGCCGGTGCCCCACCTCGTGGTTGATGAGCATCTGCCGGTAGATCAGCGTCTGGTCGTCGCGGAAGGTCTCCGCGCCCTGCGCCCACCGATAGGCGTTGATCATGATGCGTTCGGTGGCCGCCGAGTCGCAGGAGACGTTGTCCTGCGTGGTGTCGAGACCGGACTTGGCGCACCACACGCCGGTGGTGCCGGGGCTGGCCAGGCTGATGACGAACCGGGCGTCACCGGATGAGACCCGCTCGAAGGTGCGCCGCCCGCCGTTGGCCCAACTCCGGTTGTCGTTCAGGGTCTCCTGAACGGCCCGCACGAACAGCTCCGTCTCCAGCGGCAGCCCCTGTTCCACGTCCACCCGGTAGCGCACCACCTCACCGCGACCCGGCGCCTTGTCCCGCCCGGGCACGGTGGTGAACTTGCCCGACCCCTTCAGACCGGGGCTGAGCGGGAACTTCGTCGCCAGCTTCTCCTCGTACGAGGGCGGGGGCGGCGGCGCGGGCGGCGTCGGTCGACCCTCGCGCTTGGCACTCGGTTCCTCGGCCCGTTCGGTGGCGCCGCCGGCGGCCCTGGCGTCGTCGTCGGAACCGGCGGTCACCTGGCCGGCGACCACCACGGCGAGCACCGTGGTGACCGCTGCCGCCGCGATCCCGGCGAACGTCCGCCCCTTGCCGCCCGAACCAGCGTGCCCGGCCCGCCGGCGCGCGCCGGCCGGCGGCTCGTCGTCGGACCGCCCCGCCCCGCCGCCGGCGGGCACTGCGGCGCCCCCGCCCGTGGAGCCGGGCCCCGCGGGGCCACCGGCCGCCGATTCACCGCTGGTACGGGCCGGCGGCACGGTGGCCGGCCCGGCCGCGGTCGAAGCCGCCCGCCCGGTGCCCCTGGTCGTCGGCCCGGTCGGCCGTGCCGGGTGGGCCGGATCGCCCGGACCTGCTGGGTTGGCTGGATCGCGCGGACCTGCCGGATTGGCTGGGTCGGCCGGCCCCGTCGGCCCAGGCGCGGGCCGCGGGCCGCGGGCCGGAGCCCCGGCCGAGCCGACCGCCCCGGCCGCGACCGCCGCGGCGGTGCCGTCATCGGCCACCCCGCCGGCCGCCGGCCCGTCGAACGCCTCCACGTACTCCCGCCGCGGCCCGGGCATCCCGGACGCCATCGGCCGCCGCACCGGTCCGACACCGCCGCCGGTCGCGCCGGCGCCGGCCGCACCGTCCCCGGCGTCACCGCTGCCGGTCGCCCCACCGCCGGCGGCGCCATCGGCCCCGGCACCGGCTGCGCCCGCGCGCCGCCCGGCCGCACCGAGCGCGCCCCAGCCGCCGCCGGGCTCCCGCTGCTCGGGATGCCCCCCACGCGCCGGCCCACCCACCTGCGCCCCACCCCGCCGGGCCACACCGGGGGTGCCGTGCGGCGGGGTGCCGTCAAGGAAGGGTGTGCCATGCGGCGGGGTGCCGTCAGCAAGCGGCCCGACCAAGGGCGTGCCCTGCGCCGGCGTCCCGTCCGGGTACGCCGCGCCCCGCCCCGACCCGTCGCCTCCGGGGCGGTTCTGGGTGGGGCGGTTCGCGGTGGGGCGGGGTATCCGGCCTTCGCCGGGGTGCGGGCCGGGCGTCGGATCGGCCGCGGGGTTACGCCCCGCGGGGAAGCGCCCCCCGAAGGTGGGCATGCCGTGCGCGGGCGTGTCCCCGGGGTGGGGCACTCCGCGCGCGGCCGGGCGGGCGCGGAGTGGGCCGTCGCCGGTCGGCGTCCCCGGCTCCGCGCCGGAGGCGGCGGGCGGCTGGGGGCGCGGGGCGGGGGCCCCTGCGGACCTGCCGTCGCGGGCCCGCGGGCCGCGGGCGCGGTGCTTACCCACGTGCCGCAGCGCCCCTGCCCGCGCCCTGGCCCGCGCCGTCGGCGGGGGCTCGCACCGGGCGCGGGGCCGCGGCGTCCTTGGCTTCGACAGGCTCCACGGGCTCCACCTTCGCGCGCAGTTCGAGGTCGGTGAGCAGTTCACGGAAGGCCCGCGCGACCGCTTCGGGGTACTCCATCATCGCGACGTGACCCGCGTCGAGGAGGGTCAGCAGCCGGGCGTCGGGGAAGACCGCCTTGGCGCGCCGGGCCATCCGGATCGAGATGAGCTGGTCCCGCCCGCCGTACACCAGCAGCGTCGGCGCCAGCACCCGCTCGGCCTGCCGCCACAGCGACTGCTGACCGCCCAGCGTGTACGAGTCGACGACGCCGCGCGCGGAGTGCGCTAGCACGTCCCAGAAGTACGGCAGCTCAAGACGCCGCTCGAACTCGGCGACGGCCACCGCCAGGTGCGCTGGATCGACCCGGCTCGGATCGCCGTAACACAGCGCCAGCAGTTCGTAGGTGCGCCGCTCGGCCGTCCAGTCCCGGGTCAGCCGGCGGAAGAGGCGGGTGGCGCCGGGCACCGCGAGCAGCGCGGTGGGCACCGCGGTCCGCTGCGGCGGCACCTCGGGCAGCGCGGGCGAGACGAGCGTCACCGTGCGCACCAGGTCGGGCCTGGCCGCGGCGACCCGGGTCACGATCGCGCCGCCCATCGAGTTGCCGAACAGATGGACCGGGCCGCGGCCCCGCGCCTCGATCAGCCGGGTCACGGCGCGGGCGTGGCTGGCGATCGAGTAGCGGCCGTCCGCCGGCGGCGGCGAGAACCCGAACCCCGGCAGGTCGACGGCCTCGCCGTCGACCACGTCGGCCAGGTCGGCCATGAGCAGCGACCAGTTGTCGGACGCACCGCCGAGGCCGTGCACGTAGAGCGCGGGCGGCAACCCCTCGCGGGCGGGCGGCCGGGACCGCACCGCCAGCGTGAACCCGTCCACCCGCACCTCGCGCAGCCGCTCCCCCGCGCCGAGCGGGGAGGCCGGGGCCGGTACGCCGTACGGGCCGTCCGACGCGTCACTGCTGGAAGACATGGAGCAATGTTACGAGACGATCACGCGGCACGTTCGTGTGTTCGCCATCACTGACCCGGGTCGGGCCCCGATCGAGCGCGGATCGCCCCGTCGGCCGCCCGGGGCGATCCGGACCTTTAGCGCATAGCGCCGACAGAAAACGGCTCGTACGCTCGGAAGAAGAGGAGGGCGCCCACCAGGGATGGACGGCGCCCGCCCGGGAAGGGGAGCCGCATGCGCAACGAGCCGATCGACCCCACCGACCCGCTGGCCTTCCGCACGGAAGGGTCGGCGGAGGGCCAGCCCGAAGCCAGTGAAGCCGCCGGGACCACCGCCCCCGCCGTCGCCGACCGGAGCGTGGAGGCGCCGGAGGCGGACACCGCCGAGCAGCGCACTGACCTCGCACCGACCCAGGACGAGCCGGCGTACGACGTCGATCCGACCGCCGCCAACCCGGCCGACGTCGCCGAGCAGCACCGCGTCGTGGCCGCCGACGAGGATGACTATCGATAATCCGCTATCGGCGTTCCATCCCTCTTGCCGGCTTCCGTGAGCGGGGGGTCCGTGAATTTCTCGGCACGGGCCGCGCGCCCCCGGTTACCCAAAAGTACGATGGCGGGTGCGGTGAACACCGTGCATGGAACGACCCACCTGGGAGGCGGCGTGACAGCCATCGAGCAGACCGAGGCGCGCCCGCGAGGCACGCGCCTGCCGCGCCGAGCCCGACGTAATCAGCTCCTGGGCGCCGCCCAGGAGGTCTTCGTCGCACAGGGCTACCACGCGGCGGCGATGGACGACATCGCCGAACGCGCCGGGGTCAGCAAGCCGGTGCTCTACCAACACTTCCCCGGCAAGCTCGACCTCTACCTGGCACTTCTCGACCAGCACTGCGAGGCCCTGCTCCAGTCGGTGCGCACCGCGCTCGCCTCGACCACGGACAACAAGCTGCGCGTCACGGCGACGATGGACGCGTACTTCGCCTACGTGGAGGCCGAGGGCGGCGCCTTCCGCCTCGTCTTCGAGTCCGACCTGACCAACGAGCCCGCGGTGCGCGAGCGCGTGGACCGGGTCTCGCTCCAGTGCGCCGAGGCGATCTCCGAGGTGATCGCCGAGGACACCGGACTGCCCTCCGACCAGTCGATGCTGCTGGCCGTCGCGCTCGGCGGCGTCTCGCAGGTCGTGGCCCGCTACTGGCTCTCCAGCGAGAGCGACATCCCGCGCGACCGCGCGGTGCAACTCGTCACGTCGCTGGCCTGGCGCGGCATCGCCGGCTTCCCGCTGCACGGCGCGGACAACCCCTTCGCCGAGACGGACTGACCGCTCCACGCGCGCGTACGTGCGCGTACTCGTACGGGCAGCGCACGGACGGTGCGCGCAGGGTCGGCGCACCCAGGGACAGTCCCCGAGGGGCGCCGGCCGCGCGCGGGCGGACGGGCCTGCGCGGGTACGCGCGGCTGCTGCGGACACCAGGCGCCGCATGACGGGGCGGGTGGCCGGTGGCCTCACGCGGGCGGGTACGCGCACCCGCGGGCGTGCCGTCGGCGCACGGCAGCCGCCCCGCCAGCGGGCCGCCCCACCGGGCCGCCGGCCGGCCGAGGCGGCGCCTGCGCCTACCGTTCCCCGACCCGGCCCGCCGCTCCGGGCCGCGGTCGACCGCCGCGATTCCCGCGGCCTGCCCCGGGGCCCGGGGTCACGCCCCGCACTACGGCTAATGTGTCCGTACGGCGCGGGCACCGCGCACCTCCCCTGGCCCGGTGGCCAGGGGTAACCCGGACCGTCGGAGGGACATGGCCGTGGAGGTCAAGATCGGCGTGCAGCACGCGCCTCGCGAGATCGTCTTGGAGAGCGAGCAGACTGCCGAGGAGGTCGAGCGCGCCGTGGCCGACGCGCTCAGCGGGAAGGCGCAGTTGCTGAGCCTGGTGGACGACCACGGCCGCAAGGTCCTGGTCCCGGCCGACCGGCTCGCCTACGTCGAGATCGGCGAGCAGTCGGTCCGCAAGGTGGGCTTCAGCGCGCTCTAGGCGCAGCGGCACCAGACACCTCGACGGCGGGGCCGGTGGACGATCCACCGGCCCCGCCGTCGGCGTACCCGCCCCCGCGCACCAGCCCCACCGCCCCGACCGGCGCGGCCCCCTCACCAGCCCCACCGGCCGGCCGCCGCAGCCACCCCGGCCGCCTCGACCAAACCGACCAAACCGATCACCCCGGCCGCCCACGTCGCTCCGCCACAGCCCCGGCCCGCCCGCACGGCCCCGTACCGCGCCGCCCACCCACCCGCAGCGCAGCCTCTGTCCCGTCCCGCACCACCCCGCACCACCCAGCGCCGCTCCGCAGCGACCGTCTTTGACCATCACGTCGACGTGTCGACATAAGGATTGCCGCGAGCGTGCTCGGGGTAGTACCGGCTACGACCGATTTGCGATTGCTCACGGCTCGCTCGGGAGGCAGCACATGGTCCTGGAAGCGCTCGGTTCGGTACTGATCGGCCTCGCGGTCGCCGTCGCGGCACTGCGCTGGCTGCCCCGGCGATTGCCCACGACCCAGCTCGTGCTCTCCACCGGCCCCGGCGCCGCGCTCTTCGGGGCCCTGCTCGGTCACTCGGTGCTCGGCGGCGGCCACCCGCTGGCCACCCTGACCGCGGCCCTGATCATGGCGGTCGCGGCGCTCTCGCTGCTGGTCCGCCGCCCCACCCGACGGCTCCGCCGCTCCGCGACGGTCTAGCCGCGCCCGGACACGACGGCGCCCCGGCCCGTGGGCCGGGGCGCCGTGGCGTGTTCGGGCGCGGCGGGCGGCTCAGGCCGCGAGGCCCAGCGCCGCCATCCGCTTGGTGTGGGCCTCGGTGATCCGGGAGAACATCCGCCCGACCTCGGCCAGGTCGAAGCCGTCGGCCACGCCGCCCACCAGCATCGTGGAGAGCGCGTCGCGGTCCGCGACCACCCGCTGGGCCTGCGAGAGCGCCTCGCCCATCAGCCGCCTGGCCCACAGCGCGAGCCGCCCGCCCACCCGCGGGTCGGCCTCGATCGCGGCCCGCACCTTCTCCACGGCGAACGTGGCGTGCCCGGTGTCGTCGAGCACCTGGAGCACCAGGGCGCGGGTGTCGGTGTCGAGCCTGGTGGCGACCTCACGGTAGAAGTCGCTGGCGATCGAGTCGCCCACGTACGCCTTGACCAGGCCCTCCAGCCAGTCCGACGGCGCCGTCTGGCGGTGGAACTCGTCCAGCGCGGCGGCGAACGGCTCCATCGCCTCGTTGGGCTCGGCCTCGATCGCCGCGATCCGGTCCCGCAACCGCTCGAAGTGGTGGAACTCGGCCGACGCCATCTTCGCCAGCTCCGCCTTGTCGTCGATGGTCGGCGCGAGCTTGGCGTCCTCGGCCAGGCGCTCGAAGGCGGCCAGCTCGCCGTAGGCGAGGGCACCGAGCAGATCGATCACCGCGGCCCGGTACTGGGGTTGGGTGGAGGCCTGCGCCCAGTCCTGGGCGGCGATTCCGGTGGCCTCGGGGGCGGCGTCGGGCGTGCTGTCAGCGGCGTTGGGCGTCTCCATGACGCGCACAATAGTCCGCCGGCGCGCCGCTGGAAGCCCCTGGTCAACCCCGGCGGTGCCGGCCGGCGGCGAGTGTGTTCATCGTCGCACTCAAACAAGCCTCCGGATGGACCGTCGTATCCGGGGTACAGTGGTAAGGAGCCCGCCCCTTACCGGCGGGTCGTTCCACGCATGCGGATGCCCGGTCGGTGGCCCGATCGGCTCCAAATCGACCGCCCTCCACGCGGCGCGTATGAGACGTACGCACGGCGAGAGGGAACCGCTCGCGGTGTGCGCGCCCGAGCGGAGGCAGTGGTCCCGCGCCATCCGGCCCGTCCCCGGTCGGCACAAGTACCCGGTGCGGTACGACCCCCTCCGCCGCCTCGCGCCGCGTCTCACAGAAGAGGCAAGCATCCTGTCTACGTTTCGAGAACTCGGGATTCTCCCCGAGACCGCCGAAGCCCTTGAGGCCGTCGGCATCACGTCCCCCTTCCCCATCCAGGAAATGACGCTCCCGGTGGCGCTCAGCGGCACCGACGTCATCGGCCAGGCCAAGACCGGCACCGGCAAGACGCTCGGGTTCGGCCTGCCGCTGCTGGAGCGCGTCACCGTTCCCGTCGACGTCGAGGCCGGCCGGGCCACTCCCGACCAGCTCTCCGACGCCCCCCAGGCACTCGTGGTCGTCCCCACCCGCGAGCTGTGCCAGCAGGTCACCAACGACCTGCTGACCGCAGGCAAGGTCCGTAACGTGCGGGTGCTGTCGATCTACGGCGGCCGGGCGTACGAACCGCAGGTCGAGGCGCTCAAGAAGGGCGTCGACGTGATCGTCGGCACCCCGGGGCGGCTGCTCGACCTGGCCGGTCAGAAGAAGCTCAACCTCTCCAAGATCCGCGGCCTCGTCCTGGACGAGGCCGACGAGATGTTGGACCTGGGCTTCCTGCCGGACGTCGAGAAGATCATCCAGCTCCTGCCGGCCCGCCGGCAGACCATGCTGTTCTCGGCGACCATGCCGGGTGCGGTCATCTCGCTCGCGCGCCGCTACATGTCGCAGCCCACGCACATCCGCGCCACCGCGCCGGACGACGAGGGCCAGACCGTCGCCAACATCACCCAGCACGTCTTCCGCGCCCACTCCATGGACAAGCCGGAGATGGTCTCGCGCATCCTCCAGGCCGACGGCCGCGGGCTCGCGATGATCTTCTGCCGGACCAAGCGGACCGCGGCCGACATCTCCGAGCAGCTCTCCCGTCGGGGCTTCGCCGCCGGCGCGGTCCACGGCGACCTCGGCCAGGGCGCCCGCGAGCAGGCGCTGCGCGCCTTCCGCAACGGCAAGGTCGACGTCCTGGTCTGCACCGACGTCGCCGCCCGCGGCATCGACGTCGAGGGCGTGACCCACGTCATCAACTACCAGTCCCCCGAGGACGAGAAGACCTATCTGCACCGCATCGGCCGCACCGGCCGCGCGGGCAACTCCGGCACCGCCGTCACGCTGGTCGACTGGGACGACATCCCGCGCTGGAAGTTGATCAACAAGGCGCTGGACCTGCCGTTCGACGAGCCGGAGGAGACCTACTCCACCTCGGCGCACCTGTACGAGCTGCTGTCCATCCCGAGCGGCACCAAGGGCATCCTGCCGCGGGCCGAGCGGACCCGGGCCGGGCTCGCCGCCGAGGAGATCGAAGACCTCGGCGAGACCGGCGGCCGGGCCGGACGCGGTCGCAAGGCCGCGGCGCCGGCGGCCGAGCGGGAGCGCCCGGCGCGCACCCGCACCCCGCGCCAGCGCCGGCGTACGCGCGGCGGCGTCAACCTCGACGGTGCCACGCCCGAGGCCGGCAACGCCACGACCGAGACCGGCGCTGCCCCGGCCGACGGCGACGGAGCGGCCAGGGCCGTCGCCGCGGTGGACACCGCGGACGGCACCGCGGCCACCGCGCCGCGCACCCCGCGCCGCCGCCGGCGCACCCGTTCCAGTGCGGGTGCCGGTGCCGGCCAGCAGGTGACGGCGGCCGACGGCGCCGGGCAGGCGCCGGCCAAGGCCGTCGAGGCCGTGGACGCCGCTGCGGGTGCCGCGACCGGCGAGGCCACGGCCGCGCCGGCCAAGCGGTCCCGCCCGGCGAAGAAGGCGGCGCCCGCCAAGGCCGCTGCCGAGGCCCCCGCGGTGGCCGAGGCCGCGGCGGACGGTACCGAGGCGCCGGCCGCCAAGCCGCGCCGCCGGCGCACCCGCTCCCGCGCCGCCGCCAGCTCCGAGGCCCCGCAGGAGGGCTGACCGCGGCAAGGCAGCGACGACAGCAAGGCCCGAGGGCCCGATGACGCACTCCGCGTCATCGGGCCCTCGGCCGTCCGCCCCCGGCCCGTACGGACATCGCGCACCGCCCCGCCGCCCCGTCCGGCCACCTGACGCGGCGCCGAACGTTCGGCGACGAACGCGCCACCGGCCGGCCGCCGCGGTGGGCGCGGGGTTAGCCTCGACGGCATGAGCAGGCCGCCCTACCTCGCCCTCCCGCCGTGCGCCCGCGCGTATCCGCTGGCCACCGAGCGCGGGTCGTTCGCCGTGCACGACGCGGTCCCGGACGGGCCGGTCAGCGGCGTCGTACTGCTCGTGCCGGGCTTCACCGGAAGCAAGGAAGACTTCATCACGCTGCTGGCGCCGCTGGCCGCCGCCGGCCTCCGGGTCCTCGCCGTGGACGGCCGCGGGCAGTACCAGAGCCAGGGCCCGGCCGATCCGGCCGCGTACGCCCCCGACGCGCTCGCCGACGACGTACTGGCCCAGGCCGCTGCGGTGGCGGCCGACGGCCCCGTGCACCTGCTCGGCCACTCACTGGGCGGGCTGCTCGCCCGCCGGGCCGTCCTGCGTCACCCCGGGGCCTTCGCCTCGCTCACCCTGATGAGCTCGGGGCCGGCCGCGGTGGTCGAGGCGCAGCAGGCCAGGCTGGCGATGCTGACCGATGCGCTGGCGCACTGGGACATGGCGCAGGTGTGGCAGGCGATGCAGGAGCTCGACCCGCCGGAGGCGCCGGGCGAGACGCTGCCCGCCGCCGTACGGGACTTCCTGCGCGAGCGCTGGATGGCCACCCGACCCGAGCAACTGGCCACCACCGCACGGCAGTTGATGACCGAGCCGGACCAGGTGGCGGAGCTGGCCGCGGCGGGCCTGCCGGTGCACGTGCTGTCCGGCGCGGTGGACTACGTCTGGCCGGTGTCGCTGCTCGACGAGATGGCCGTGCGGCTCGGCGCCCACCGCAGCACCATCGCCGGGGCCGAGCACTCCCCCGCGGTGGACCGGCCGGCCGAGACCGCGCGGGCACTGCTCGACTTCTGGCAGCCCACCCCCACCCCACCGACCCGCCCCACGCCCACCCCGTCCCACTCCTCGTACGCCTCGTCTCGCATTGCGGACGGTGCGGTGGGCGGCGCGACCGACGCCACCGCCCATTCCCCGCGGGGGGCGGCGCGACCGGCGTACGGCACACGCGCCACCGACGCCCCGGACCCCGGCACGGCCTGACCTCCGAACCAGGTACGGGCCCCGCACCGCACCGCCGCCCCCATCCGACACCGGCACCGTCCCCGCCGCAACCGAGCGCCCCACTCGACACCTCAACTCCCCTCCCCCGAACGGCACTTCGCCGTGCGCCGGCGGCTCCGCAACGCCGCACAGGAACACCGCGCAGGAGCGCTGGCCGAGGGCGGCCGGGGTCAGTACTGCGCCTGGAGGTGCTCCCAGAAGCCGTCGCGGACCGCGCGGCGCAGGTCGGCGTGGGCGCGGAGGGAGAGCTGGAGCAGCGCCTCGGCCTCGATGAGCAACTCCTGGTCGACCGAGCCCGGCAGGTAGGGATGGCCGGGCAGCAGGTCGGCGAGGGTGGCCCGGCCGCGGCTGGCCAGCCACTGGGCCGCCACCTGGGCGCCGACGAAGCGCACGTCGTCCCGGCTGGGCAGGTGGCCGCCGGCCAGTTCGCCCGGCGGTTCGGTGGCCACCGCCCGACGCATCACGTACGGCTTGCAGAACTCCAGGTCGAAGGTGCGCTGGCTGTCCACCTCCCAGAGCAGCGGCTCGGCCTGGTTGCGTCCGGTGGCCGCCTCGATGCCCCAGAGGTGCACCCGGGCCCCGTACCCCTGCGCGGCCTCGACCGCGGAGACCAGGTCCTCGTCGCCGCCGATGAGCACCGCGTCCCCGATGGCCCGGTGCCTGGCGAGGGACTCCAGGTCGGAGCGGATCAGCGAATCGACGCCCTTCTGTTGGTTGTTGGCGTTCAGGTTGCCGAGCCTGACCTTGACGTCGGGCAGTTCGGCGATGCGCTGCTGTTCGGTGGTGTGGATGCGGCGGCGGGCGCCGTCGTACCAGTACACGCGCAGCAGTCTGCTGTCCGGGAAGATCGTGCGGGCCCGGTCGATGAACGCCTCGATGAGGCCCTCGGTGTCCAGTTCGAAGGCCCGGCGGTCCTCGGTCCCGGCGACGAGCCGGCCGGCCGCCGCGTACACGTACCCCGCGTCCACGAAGATCGCGTGCGTGGACGGGGTCGTGGCGACCTCGGCCAGCACCCGTTGCAGGAGCTCGTTGGTGCGCTCGATCCCCGCGGCGATCGCGGTCAGGTCGACCCCGCCCGGGGGCTCGACGTCATGCATGGCGGCCTCGTCCGGGCCGTGACACAGCGAACACAAACGACTCCTGTTACCTCTTAGTAATTAGCATGTCGAAAAATTTCCTTAGCGTAGGGAATGTTTGCTTGGGGCAACCCGTTCTCTCTAGTGGAACGCACCGCAAGGTCGCGGTGCGTTCGCTCACTCACAGTTCTCCTCAGGAGGATCAGACGAAGGGAGAAGCCTTGCGCTTCGAGATCATGCGCCTGGACGACGTCGACGGCTCCGCCGTGGACAGCACCGTCGTGGACGCCGCCTCCGTCAACCGGATCGTGCAGCAGGCCGCTTCGTTGGGCCAGCGCATCTACATCCGTCCAGCCGACTCCGCAGCCCGGTAGCACCACCGGCCGCCCGCACGACGACGCACATCACACACGCGAGGCGCCCCCGTACCACCACACGGTACGGGGGCGCCTCGCGTCGTCATACGCCCACCAGCCATCCGCTGGACACCCCGGTCACCAGTGCGCTACGAGGGGTGACCGGCTGCCGTCGACGGCCGCGGCCCGGGCCGCGAGCGGGGGCGGCGCCGACCCTTTGGACCAGCGGGCGGGGCCGGCCCGGCGGGCGGCGGGGCAGCGGTTGGGGCAGGGCTGCGGCGGTCAGGCCGCCTGGATGAACTGGGTGATGCCGTTCGCGATCTGCTGCACCGCGATGGCCGAGAGCATCATTCCGGCCAACCGGGTCACCAGGACCACGCCACCGTCCTTGATCACCCGGATGATCAGCAGCGAATAGCGCATCACCAGCCACAGCACCACGTGCATGGCGATGATCGCGGACCAGACGGAGAGCTGGCCGCCGAAGCCGTCGGCGTGCTGCACCGCCAGGATCACCGAGACGATCGCACCGGGCCCCGCCAGCAGCGGCATGCCCAGCGGCACCAGCGCCACGTTGACGTCCTTGGTCTGGGTGGGCTCCTCCGACTTGCCGGTCAGCAGGTCGAGCGCGATCAGCAGCAGGAGCAGCCCGCCGGCGACCATCAGGGCCGGCACCGAGACGTGCAGGTAGTCCAGGATCTGCTGGCCGCAGATGCCGAACAGGGTGATGACGCTGAAGGCCACGGTGGCCGCCTGCCACGCCATCTTGCGCTGCACCTTCAGGGGACGGCCCGAGGTCAGTCCGAGGAAGATCGGCGTGATGCCAGGGGGGTCCATGATGACAAAAAGGGTGAGAAAGAGGGACCCGAAGAGAGCGAAGTCGAACACGATGTGCCTTGCGAGGAGAGAGCCGAGACCTGGGACAGGCCGAGGGACAGTGGACGGGACGGAACAGGGGGAAGGGGCGGGGCAGTACGGGGCGTGGGCGGACCCGGGGCCCGACGCGGACGCGCCGTACCGCGCGCAGCAGCGGCCCGGGCGGGCGGGCCCGCGCTCCGGCCCCCGGCCCGCCGCGGCGCCGACCGTGACCGGCCCCCGTCCGGACCGACGGCGCCCGGACGCGCCTCACCCGGCGACGGGCGCGGCGCGGCCCGGTGGGCGGCGCGGGTCAGTGGTGGAGCGAGGACGCGACGGGCGGCCGGGCGCTACGGGGCGCGGCCGGGGCCCGGGACGCCGAGCGGGCGCCGGGGGCGGCTACGGAGCGCGTACGGGCTCAGCCACCGGTGCCCGGCACCGGGAAGGCACCGGTCGCACGGCGGATGATCTCGCCGTAGACCTCCGGGTCGGTGGTGTACTCGCCGAGTCGACAGGTCTTGCGACTGCCGTGGTAGTCGCTTGAGCCGGTGGTCAGCAGTCCGAGGTCGGCGGCGAGGCCGCGCAGCCTGGCGCGGGTGGGCTCGTCGTGGTCCATGTGGTCGACCTCGACGCCGTCGAGACCGGCCGCCGCCAGCTCGGCTATCGCGCTCTCGGGCACGCACTGGCCGCGCTTGAGCGCCAGCGGATGGGCGAAGACGGTGACCCCGCCGGCCGCCTTGACCAGGCGGATCGCCGCGAACGGGTCGAGTTCGTGCTTCTCCACGTAGGCCCGGCCGTCGTTGGCGAGCCACTGGTCGGTGAAGGCGTCCGAGACGGTCGCCACCACGCCGGCCTCGACCATCGCCGCCGCCACGTGGGGCCGGCCGACCGCGCCGTCGCCGGCGATCCGGGCGACCTGCTCCCAGGTGATCGGCACGCCGAGCGCGCGCAGCTTCTCGACCATGGCCCGGGCGCGCGGGGTGCGGTCGTCGCGGACGAGCTCGCGCTCGCGGGCGAGCTCGGGCTCGGCCGGGTCGAAGAGGTAGGCCAGCATGTGCAGGCTGATCCCGTCGGCGGGCGCGTCCGGGTCGGCGCCGGCCGGCAGGCGCAGCCGACAGGAGAGCTCGGCGCCGGTGACCAGGGTCAGCCCGGCGGGCAGCGCGCGCCGCGCCTCGGCGTACCCGGCGACCGTGTCGTGGTCGGTCAGCGCGATGACGTCAAGCCCCTCGGCCGCGGCGTTGCGCACCAGCTCAGCGGGGGTGTCCGTGCCGTCGGACGCGGTGGAGTGGGTGTGCAGGTCGATGCGCACGACGCAGACTCCAAGGCGGTCGACGGGGATGACGGGGACGCCCTTCACTGTACCGGGGCGATTCGACGCCCCCACCCACGCCGTCACGATCGCCCGGCGGGGTACGCACAGCCGCGCCCAGCCGCCCGCCCGCGCCGGCTCCGCGCGACCACCCGCCCGCCGGTATGCGTTTCAGCGGCCACGGGCGTCGTACGCGCGCGGCCTGCGGCCCCAGGGCGCGGCAGGTGCGACGGCCGGCCACCGTCCTCAGGAGAGCACCCGCGGCGAGAGCGCCCCGCAGGGCAACAGGTCCGCTTCGGCGCCGGCGTCCCGCAGGTCGGTGAGGACGAACTCGTCGTACAGCAGCAGCCCCGCCTGCTCGGGCCAGACCACGATCCACAGCCACAGGCCGCGGGCCTCGCCGGCGAAGACGGCCCGGTCGTCGGGGGAGCCGGCCACGTGCCACAGCGGGGTGGGCCGGCCGGCGGCCAGCACCTTGGTGTGCGGGGGCTTGTCCACGCACATGCCGGGGCCGGGGTCGGGGCCGTCGATCCCCGCGTACCTCGCGCCGAGTCCGACTCCGAGTTCCTCGGCGATCAGCAGCATCTCGCCGGGGCCGCCGAGCGGCCCGGGGCCCGAACAGGCCACGGCCGTGGCGCGCCCGCCGCTGCGGTCGTCGCCCGCGCAGGCCACACCGGTGAACAGCCAACCGACCGGCAGCGGCCAGGGCATCCAGACCGGCACCTGGGCACGGCTGACCACGACGGCGAGTGCTTCGACGCTCGGCGGTACGACCGGCTGGAGGGGGTGCACCGTTCCGTGCACCCCGCACTGCCAGGAGTCGGCGAACAGACCGGGCGCCCGCACCCGGCCACCGCACTTCGGGCAACTGGGTTCGCCCCTCATAGTCGTCAACGGTCCTCCCCACCGGTCGCCACGTCAAGGACGATCACTCGTCCGGCCCGCCCCACCGGACAGAACTGGGTGCAACATGAATCAATTAGCCTCGCTAACTTAATGCGCCGAAACGGCACCGCTCCCCACGCAGCGAGGGGAGCGAGAGAAGCACCGCGCAACGCGCGCGAAGGCGCCACCGCGCCCCTTTCCCCTGCGGCCCTCCTGCGGCGTCGCGGCGCTCGCGCCCCCGCCCGGCGCCGGCATCACGGCGGCACGACGCCCCCGCGCCTACACCGACCACCGGGCGCCCCGCCGCGCCCCGACCCGCCTCGCCCCAGCCAACTAACGCACACAAAAGGCCAATTACTGCCCGGAGAGCAGAACCGAAGGATCAGACGCGGGGAACCCCCAGCAGCCACCCGCACCCGCATCCGCATCCACAGGCCCCTCCGACTCCGGGGCCGCACCCACCCGAGCACCGTCCACCGGCGCCGCGCCCGGGATTTGACGTGGCGTCAGTCCTGGAGGGCGACCGCGGCGCGGAGGGGGTCGCGCAGGTCCGTGCCGGCCGCGAGCCAGCGGGACTCCAGGGCCTCGGCCCCGTGCACCCGCTTCCACGCGGCCTCGTTGGCCGTCATCGGCAGCAGCGGCAGGAAGCGCACCGGGTCCAGTGGCGCATCGAGTTCCAGGTCGGGCACCAGGCCACCGGGCGCGGCCACCAGGACCGACTGGAACGGGGCCCCAGGCCACAGCGGCTCGCCCACGTCCAGCGAGCCGCCCGGCGCCACGACGACGCCTTCCACCTGCGGCGATGCGGCGAGTACGGCGAGCGGCCTGAGCACCTTGTCGGTGTCGGCGCGGCCGGCGCGCACGGTGAGCAGCAACTCGGCGCGGGGGCCGCGGACCGGGTCGGCGAGCGGGTCGGCCGGGTCCGCCATGGGCTGGCCGGACATGCCGAGCGTGGCGTAGCGCACGAGGGCATCGGCGCCCGTACCGTCGACGAAGCGCAGCACCTCGATGCGGTCGGTGCCGAGGAAGGTGATGGCGGCGCGGGCGTCGGGCCTGCCCAGCGCCGTCTGCAACCGGGCCTCGACCAGCTCAAGAACATTCGCCATGCGGCGAGCATAGAACCCGTATCGAAGCGGCAAAGCGGCACGCCGCTGTCGTACGCCCCTGGTAGCCTTGGCGCCTGATCAGGGACATACGTTGTCCCCTACGGGGGACCGGCCGGAGGAGGTGGGGCTGCGGTGGACCCGAGTCGACCTCGCAGTACCGACTGTTCTCCCGTCCTCCCGCTCGGGACGCGCTCCTCCGCTGTGTGATCTGCACCCTTCCGTACCCGGCTCGCCCGAGGGGAAACCCCGCGCCGGGGAGGGAAGTTGAGGAATTTTTCGCGCCCGCGCCATCTGTACGGAAGAGCAGCGTCATCCGCTTCATTCCGTGTTTCCGTGTTCCGCCGTGCGGAACACGTCAGCGCCTAGCACACGGAGCGCCGTCCGCTTTGCGGACGTACGGCCCAAAGACGCACCGTACGTCCACTTTCCGGACCGCGCTGCGCACCGCGCTTCGCCGCTGACGACCGGCCCGCTGAGGAGTCCGTATGTCGATGATCCGTGACCTGCGCGCAGCCGTCCGCCCCGCCCTGCGGCGGGGCCACACCACACCCGATTACGACCCCACCCGCGATCCCTCGGTCACCAGCGCCATCGTCGACTGCGGCGTCTACCGCAACGGCAGGCGGGTCAGCCAGCACGTCAGCCCGACCGAGGCGATGGCCAGGGTGCGGGCCGAAGGCGGCTTCGCGTGGATCGGGCTGCACGAGCCGACGGAGCGTGAATTCGCCGGCATCGCCCAGGAGTTCGGGCTGCACCCGCTGGCCGTCGAGGACGCCGTACACGCCCATCAGCGCCCCAAGCTGGAGCGCTACGACGACACGCTGTTCACCGTCTTCAAGACCATCCATTACGTCGAGCACGCCGAACTCACCGCCACCAGCGAGATCGTGGAGACCGGCGAGGTGATGTGCTTCACCGGCCGGGACTTCATCGTCACCGTGCGGCACGGCGGGCAGGGGTCGCTGCGGGCGCTGCGGCACCGGCTCCAGGACGATCCCGACCTGCTGGCCAAGGGTCCGTCCGCGGTGCTGCACGCCATCGCCGACCAGGTGGTGGACGGCTACATCGCGGTCGCCGACGCGGTGCAGGACGACATCGACGAGGTCGAGATCGACGTGTTCTCGGCGACCAACAGCGCCGCCAAGAGCGGGCGCGGCTCGGCGCGCGGCGGCGACGCCGGCCGCATCTACCAGCTCAAGCGCGAGGTGCTGGAGTTCAAGCGGGCCGTCTCGCCGCTGCTGCGGCCCTTGCAGTTGCTGAGCGAGCGGCCGATGCGGCTGGTCGACCCGGACATCCAGAAGTACTTCCGGGACGTGGCCGACCACCTCGCGCGCGTCAACGAGCAGGTGCTCTCCTTCGACGACCTGCTCAACTCGATCCTCCAGGCCAACCTGGCCCAGGCGACCGTCGCGCAGAACGAGGACATGCGCAAGATCACCGCGTGGGCGGCCATCATCGCCGTCCCCACCATGATCTGCGGCGTGTACGGCATGAACTTCGACCACATGCCCGAACTGCGCTGGAAGTACGGCTATCCGGCGGTGCTGACGCTCATCGTCGGCATCTGCTTCACCATTCACCGCGGCTTCAAGCGCAACGGCTGGCTGTAGCCGGGGCTCGGCCTTCGGCCTGACCGTACGGGCCTGCTGGTCGTACGGGCTTCACGGGTCCGTACGAGCCTCCGGGCCCCGTACGGGCCGCTCCCCGGCCGCCCAGGTCGGGCGTTTGCTGCGGCCGTCGATGACCACCAGGGCCAGGCCGAGCAGGATGACGGCGAGGGCCGGGTAGGCGGCGGCCGGCGGGTGTTGGCCCAGCCACAGGGCGGCGATCAGGGCCGCGCCCGGGGTCTCCAGGAGGATGCCGGTGGCGGTGACGGTGGGGCCGAGTCCGCCGACCACCCGGTTGATGATCGAGTGGCCGAGGAGTTGGGCGGCCACCGTCAGCACCGCCAGCTTGAGCCAGGTCGTACCGTCGTAGCCGCCCAGTCGCACGCCGGCCAGCAGGCAGGTCACCAGCAGGACCAGCGCCGTGGTGGCGTAACAGACGCAGGTGTAGGCGGTGGTGCTGACGGTGCGCCGGACCTCGGCGCCGACCAGCATGTAGCCGGCGCCCGCCATGCCGCCGGCGAGCGCCAGCGCGTCGCCGGCCAGGGCGCGCGGGGAGAGCGCCAGGTCGACGCCGGTGAGCAGGAGCACGCCGAGGAAGGCGACGCCGATGCCGGCCCAGACCAGCCCCGACGAGCGGTGGCCGCGCAGTCTGAGCAGCACCGTGGTCCAGATCGGCGTGGTGGTCACCAGTGCGGTGGAGGACGAGACGGACGTCATGTGCAGGCTCGGCAGCCACACCGCGAAGTGCACGGCGAGCAGCACGCCGGCGGCGGCCGACAGCCAGCCGGCGCGCGCACCCATGGTCCGCAGCTCGGCCCGGTGTCGTACGAGCGCGACCGGGAGCAGCACGCCGAGCGCCATGACGTTGCGCCACAGGGCGATCGCCAGGGCCGGGGCCGCGGTGGCCGCGATCAGCGGGGCCGACAGCGAGATGCCGGCGATGGCGACGCCGAGCAGCACCAGGTCGACGGGGACGCGACCGCCACCGCGGCCGTCCCCGGCCGCACCGGTGGCGGCGCCGGCGGCCGTGGTTCGGGGAACGCTGCTACGCGGCCTCGCCAGGCCGGCCAGTCGAACGCGCACGCGGGACAGCGTAAGGCGTGCGGGGGCGGGACGGTACTGATGCTTGCCGCAGGCTGCTCGGGGCGGCCGGGCCGGCGGGGGTGGCCGGGCCGGTGGTGGGGGCGGAACCACCCCATAAGCTGGGTTCATGACGCACAGCGTGGAGCAGGCCCTCACGGATCGGGCGCTGATCGAAGAGGCGACGAAGAAGTCCGGCCTGATCTGGGTGCTGGGCTCCGCCGGCGCCACCCGGAGCGCGCCCAGGGCGCTGTGGCACCTGTGGCACGAGGGGGCCGCCACCGTGGTCGGCTCGTACGACGCCGGCGCCCCGGACCCCGACGACGCCGGCCCGGCCGCCGGCATGGGACTCATGGAACAGCCGCTCGACGGCCTCGGGCTGACCGACGGCGGCACCGCGGCGGTGACGGTGCGCAGCAAGGACAAGGGCGGGCGGCTGGTGGGCTGGACGGCCCGGGTGGTGGAGCTCGCGCCGCGCAGCCCGGCCTGGGAGGCCGCGGTCGCCGAGCTGAAGCCCAAGCGGTTGAACGCGGTCGACTCCGAGCAGGTCATCGAGCGCTGGGCGCGGGCCTGCCGGGTGCTGCGGCTCGAACCCGCCGACGCCCCGACCGCCGCCCAGCCGGACGGTTCGCTGGCCGCGGAGCCGGTCCCGAGCCCCGCGGTCACCCGCAAGCCGATGCCGGAGGCCCTGCCGAAGCTGCTGCGCCGCCGGGCGCGCAAGAACCCCCGCAAGAACCCGCGCTGAACGACGGCGCCGCGCCGGGTTCCACCAGCGCGGCGCCGCGCCTGGCGCCGTCAGCCCACTCGTGGAGTCGGCTCAGCCGTCGCTCTGCGGCAACTGTTGCCCGTAGTCGACGAGTTCCTTCTTCGGGGGTGCCGAGAGCTCGAACTTCTCGTCCCAGTCGGCGAGTTGGATGACGCCGGCGCCGCCGGCCCGGTGCATGCGCAGCGGGTAGGGGGTGCCCTTGAGCGACACGTCCAGCGTGCCGCCGTTGCCCTGGTCGCCGGTGATGCGGATGGTCGGCACGCCGCCGACGGCGCCCCGCTTGCCGCTGGTGATCTGGCCGTGCAGCCCCAGCAGCCCGTCGAGCAGCATGGTCTTGTCCGTGAACCCGCTGAGTTGCTGGTACGAGGGGTCGCCCGCCGGCACCTTCACGTACTTGCCGTCCAGCTTCTTGGCCGCCGCCAGGTCCTCCTTGGTGCCGGACTCCGAGCCCGTACCGCCCGAGCCGCCCGTACTGCCGTCGCCCGCCGGGGCCGCCCCGTCGTTCTGCTCGTGCGTCCAGAAGTCGGCGTCGGCCTTCAGGTAGAGCTCCTTGTCGATGCGCAGCAGTTGGAAGGTGCTGCCCTGGGTGGAGACCCGCCCGGAGCCGCCGTCGTCCTTGAGCCGCATGTCGAGGGTGTACGTACGGCCCTTGCTGACGACGTTGCCGGTCAGCCGGACCGCGGCGGCGCGCTGGGCGGCCTGTCTGGCCCTGGCCTCGATCTGCTTCGGGGGCAGCTTGCCGACCCCGTTGGTGCCCGCGTCGGGGTCCTTCTTCTCGACCCCGCCACCGCCGTCGCCGCCACATCCGGCGAGGGTCACGGCGGCGAGCCCCGCGCACGTCGCCGCCGCGAGAGCCGTCTTCCAGGTGCGCACGTCCGCTCTGCCTCCCGATGCCGATGCAGGGGGCAGCGTACCGGTGCCGTACGCACGCGCTGACGGCGCGCTCGTACCGGAGCCGACCGGCCGCGAGCACCGGCCGGGCGGCGTGTCGCAGGCTTGGCCGGAAACCGATGGTTCCGCACCGTTCAGGAGGGGCCGCCGCGCACCCGGCGCCGCCGCGCGGGCCCTCGCCGGCGGGTCCGCCAGCGAGGGGCGCACCACCGAAGGACGCCACCAGCGGGCTATCAACCGATATTCGATGATATCAGGAGGTATACAGAGGTACTCGGGGTGATCACCGCCGCGTGCCGGCAGCCGGCCGTGGGCGGCCCGTACGTCCGTCGGAGCCCGTACGTCCGTGGAAGGAGGCGCGTGGCATGGGTGCGGCAGCCCCGCGCGTGTTCGTCTCGCATCTAGCCGGTGTCGCCGTGTTCGACCCGAACGGGGACCCGGTGGGCCGGGTGCGCGACCTGGTGGCGATGCTCGGGCTCGGCGGCCGGCCGCCGCGCGTGCTCGGCCTGGTCGTGGAGGTGGTCAGCCGGCGGCGGATCTTCCTCCCGATGACCCGGGTGACCGGCGTCGAGTCGGGCCAGGTGATCACGACCGGCGTGGTCAACATGCGCCGCTTCGAGCAGCGCCCCACCGAGACCCTGGTCCTCGGCGAACTCCTTGACCGGCGGGTGACGCTGGTGGAGACCGGCGAGCAGGTGACCGTGCTCGACGTGGCGGTGGCCCAGTTGCCGGCCCGCCGCGACTGGGAGATCGACAAGGTCTTCGTACGCCGCGGCAAGCCCCCGGCGCTGCGCGGCAGGTGGCCGGGGAGCGGCCGGCGATCCGGCGAGGCGCTGACCGTGGAGTGGTCGGCGGTCACCGGGTTCGCGCTGGACGAGCAGGGGCAGGGCGCGGAGAACCTGCTCGCCACCTTCGAGCAGTTGCGCCCCGCCGACCTGGCCAACGTGCTGCACCACCTGACGGCCAAGCGGCGCGCCGAGGTGGCCGCGGCGCTCGACGACGACCGGCTGGCGGACGTCCTTGAGGAGCTGCCGGACGACGACCAGGTGGAGATCCTCGGCAAGCTCCAGGAGGAACGCGCGGCCGACGTCCTGGAGGCGATGGACCCCGACGACGCGGCCGACCTGCTGTCGGAGCTGCCCGAGGAGGACAAGGAGCGGCTGCTGGCCCTGATGCGCCCGCGGGACGCGGCCGACATGCGCCGGCTGCTGGCGTACGAGGAGCGCACCGCCGGCGGGCTGATGACCACCGAACCGGTGGTGCTGCTGCCGGACGCGACGGTGGCCGACGCGCTGGCCAGGGTGCGCAACCCGGACCTCTCCCCGGCGCTCGCCGCGCAGGTGTACGTGTGCCGGGCGCCCGACGAGACGCCGACCGGCACCTACCTGGGCACCGTGCACTTCCAGCGGCTGCTGCGGGACCCGCCGTTCACACTGGTCAGCGCGTTGGTCGACAACGACCTGAGCCCGCTGCCGCCGGACACCGCGCTGCCGGCGGTGACCAGTTACCTGGCCGCGTACAACATGGTCGCCGCGCCCGTCGTGGACGCCAGCGGGTCGCTGCTCGGCGCGGTGACCGTGGACGACGTGCTCGACCACCTGCTGCCCGACGACTGGCGCGAGCGCGAGTTGCACGGCGCGGTCGTGCCCGACCTGCCGGAGGTGGCCGATGGCCGGTGAACGCGTCCGACTCGACCAGCCGCGCGAGCCGCGGCGCAGCCTGCTGCCCCGCTGGGACCCGGAGGCGTTCGGCCGGGTCTCCGAGCGCACGGCGCGGTTCCTGGGCACCGGGCGGTTCATCGTCTGGATGTCGGTGGTCATCGTGCTGTGGGTGGTGTGGAACACCACCGTCCCGGCCGACCTGCGCTTCGACCGCTACCCGTTCATCTTCCTGACCCTCGCCCTCTCGCTCCAGGCGTCGTACGCGGCCCCGCTGATCCTGCTCGCCCAGAACCGGCAGGACGACCGGGACCGGGTCAACCTGGAACAGGACCGCAAGCAGAACGAACGGAGCATCGCCGACACCGAGTACCTCACCCGGGAGATCGCCGCGCTCCGGCTCGGCCTCGGCGAGGTGGCGACCCGCGACTGGATCAGGTCGGAGTTCGAGAGCCTGGTACGGGAGGTGGAACAGCGCCCCGCCCGCCCGCCGGGCCACGCCGCGGACCCGCCCCCGCACCGCCGCGACACCGCGCCCCGGCGGACCGGGGCCAGCGCCGTCGAACGGCCGGCCCGGGACGAGACCGAGGAGCGGTGAGGGGTGGCCGGGGCCCGGAGCACCCGCGCGTACGCGCGTAGGGGCAGGCCGTCGCGGGCGGGACGTGGCCCGGGGGACGTCGGAGCACGCGCGCGCACGGGTGGGGCGTGGGGGCGGTACGGGACATCCACGGGAGAGCCCGGCTATTCCCGGCACCGCCCCCGGCGGGCGTGAGGTAGGCGACCGTCCACAGGCTTTCCCGAGCGCTGGGCCCGCGCCGTACCATCGGGGCATGGCTACCGAAACGACCGGCCCGCACGGCGCCGCTCCCGCCGAAGAGGCGGTCCGCGAAGCGCTCGCGACGGTGAATGACCCGGAGATCCACCGCCCGATCACCGAGCTCGGCATGGTCAAATCGGTGGAGATCGCGCCGGACGGCGCGGTGGCGGTCGCGGTCTACCTGACGGTCGCCGGCTGCCCGATGCGGGACACCATCACCAGCGGCGTGCGCGATGCGGTGGCGAAGGTCGCGGGCGTGACCTCGGTCAGCGTCGAGCTCGACGTGATGAGCGACGAGCAGCGCAAGGAGTTGGCCACCTCGCTGCGCGGCGGGCAGGCCGAGCGCGAGGTGCCGTTCGCCAAGCCCGGCTCGCTGACCCGGGTCTATGCGGTGGCCTCCGGCAAGGGCGGCGTCGGCAAGTCGTCCGTGACGGTCAACCTGGCCGCGGCGATGGCCGCGGACGGCCTCAAGGTCGGCGTGGTCGACGCGGACATCTACGGGCACTCGGTGCCCCGCATGCTCGGCGCCACCGGCCGCCCCACCCAGGTCGAGAACATGATCATGCCGCCGTCGGCGAACGGCGTGAAGGTCATCTCCATCGGCATGTTCACGCCGGGCAACGCGCCGGTGGTCTGGCGCGGCCCGATGCTGCACCGCGCGCTCCAGCAGTTCCTGGCCGACGTCTTCTGGGGCGACCTCGACGTCCTGCTGCTCGACCTGCCGCCCGGCACCGGTGACATCGCCATCTCGGTCGCCCAGTTGGTGCCGAACGCGGAGATCCTGGTGGTCACGACGCCGCAGCAGGCCGCGGCCGAGGTCGCCGAGCGGGCCGGTTCCATCGCCGTCCAGACCCACCAGAAGATCGTCGGCGTGGTCGAGAACATGTCCGGGCTGCCCTGCCCGCACTGCGACGAGATGGTGGACGTGTTCGGCACCGGCGGCGGTCAGACCGTCGCCGACGGCCTGACCCGCACGACCGGCGCGACGGTGCCGGTGCTGGGCGCCATCCCCATCGACGTACGACTGCGTGAGGGCGGTGACGAGGGCAAGCCGGTGGTGCTCACCGACCCGGAGTCCCCCGCCGGCAGCGCCCTGCGCGCCATCGCGGGGAAGCTCGGCGGACGCCAGCGCGGCCTGGCCGGCCTGTCCCTTGGCATCACCCCGCGCAACAAGTTCTGAGCGCTCCCGCTCCACGGCACGATCGGCGGCCGGGGCCGGCCCATCCCACGGGGTGGCCGGGGCCGGCCCATCCCACGGGGTGCGTCGGCCCCGGCCGCCGTCGTGCTGTCCAGCCGGCACAGCGCGGGGCCGCGGCCGTCCTCTGCAAAGCCGGCGCACTCGACGTAAGGCCCGGCGCGCGGCCCGTACCGGCTCGCACACGACCGGTACGGCCACCGGAGCCGACGGTCCCTCAGCCCACGTACGCCGCACTACGCCCCCGCCCGACGGCCGCCCCACGCAACCGCGTAGCCGGGCCCGCACCGGTCCGAGCGGGCGGGCGGAGCTGGCGGGCGGAGCTGGTGGAGCTGGCCGGCAGGCGCGAGGGCCGCGGCCGGCAGAGAGAACGGCGTGGCTGAACGGTGAGGTGCACGGGCAGCCGGCCGGCTGCCCCCGGGTGGCGCACGGGCCGGCGCCCGGCCCCGCTCAGCGCCGACCACGCGCCCCGGCACGCCGGGACACACGCTCCGCCCGCGGGCCGTCGTAACGTTTCTGGCCCGTGGTTCAGGCGTACGTCGTGATGTCCTTGACCACGGAGAAGCCGAGCCCGTAGGCGCTCATGCCGCGCCCGTACGCGCCCACGTGGACGCCCTCGCGCGCGGAGCCGGCCAGTACCCAGCCGTACTCCGACTCGCGGTAGTGGAAGTCGGTCGGCACCCCGTCGACCGGCAGCGTGAGCTGCGACCACGCGGGGCCGCCGAGGTCGTCGGCGAGTTCCCAGGCGATGGCGGTCTGCTGGTCGAGCCAGTCCTGCCGCAGGGCGCGCTCCATCTGCGAGGGCCAGGTGCAGGAGAGGAGGCCGGAGCCGGCGAGCCAGGCCGCGGAGGAGACCGAGGTGGCCTCCAACATGCCGGTCCCGTCGGCGCTGCGCCGCACCGGGCGGCTGGCCACCGTCACCACGACCGCGAAGCGCTGCTTCTCACGGTTCTCCGCGCTGGTCTCCACCTTGAGCGAGGGCTCTTCGCCGTGGCCGGTCGAACCGTGCTCCACGGTGCCGTCGGCCGCCGCGCCCACCTGCATCAACCAACGCGGTCCGGTGAACGCCTCGTCGAGGCCGTACCAGGGGAAGGCGGCCATCAGATAGCCGTCGACCGTCCTGCGCACCTTGGCGGGCATCCCCTGCGGGGTCGCCGCGGCTTCTCCGGCGGGCGCGCCCGGAGCCGTCGCCGCATCCTGCACGTCTGCCCGACTCGTCGTCTCCATCTGCGCGGAGCCCTCCTCATTGCCCTTCGCCGTGGCGGCCCGCCCCCCTTTCAGGCGACCTCACCTGGACACAGGGAGGATAGCCATACGGACCGCCCGGAAGGGGATCAGGTGGCGTCCGAGTCGAAGGGCGGCCGATCCTCAGGCTCCGGTTTATCCCGCTTGCGCAGCAGGTCGGAGCCGCCTGCGGGGCCCGCGGCCGGTGGCGCGGAATCGCCGCTGGCCGTGCTGCTGCCGGTGGTGTCGCGGGCCGAGGTGACGTCGGAAACCTCGGCCATTTCCTTACTGAAGTCGAATCCGTTACGGATCTCCTTCAGCCCGAGTTCGTCCTTGTCGAGCAGGTGCTTACGGGCGAAGTTCTTGGGATTCAGGTCCTCGAACTCGAAGTCCTTGAACTCCGGACCCAATTCTGTCCGGATGTCTTCCTTCGCGCTGTCCGAGAACTCCCTGACCTTACGGATGAAACGGGCAGCGTCCTGAATCACCTTGGGCAGCTTGTCCGGACCGAAGATGAGCACCGCAAGGATGATGAGAGCGATTAGCTCTAGGGGTCCTATATCGAAGAACACCTTCTGCTCCTTGATGCGTCCGTGGCCAACGGTCCAGGCCATCCAACACGGTACCTGCCTCTCGGTGTGGTACGGGAGACGGCCAGGCCAACAACGGACCAACCGCCGGCCTGCGGCACGCGACGCGCACCCCGCCGGACGCCCTCCCGCCGCCGGTCAGCGCCCGGCCCACACCCCGCCCCACACCGCCGTACGGCCCCTCACCCACGCTCTGTCTTTGCCCTGCCTCGCCTTGCCGCGTCTCGCCCTGAATCCTCGCCGACGCACCCGCCCCACAGTCGTCTCCCGCACAGCAAACTCCCGATGACGCCCGCCGCACAAGCCCGCGTCCCCCTTCCGTCGCCCCGCGCCACCCCGCCCCCGAGCACACCGACACCACGCCCACGCCCACCAACAGCCACTTCTCCCCCGCCGCCCCACGAGCCACATCCACCTCACCTCACTCCGACGAACTTTCCGGCGTATGCCGCGTATCGGATGTATCGGGCGCGGGCCCGGCGCGTCGGCCGTGGGCAAGCGCCGGGGCGGGTGGGGGGCGAGGTTGCCGGCCGCGGGGCGAGCGTCGGGCGCGGTGGAGGCAGGTGGCTGGTGGCTGGTGGCTGGTGGTAGGTGGTAGGGAGCAGGCTCCGGGCGACGGGCTCGCGCGGCGTGGCCCGGACGGCACCGGCCCGGCCGCGGGAGGTTCGCGGGCCGGGCCGGTCGGGGCTCGGGAACGGGTGGTGGGTCGGTCCCCGGGAGCGGGCAGCGGGTTCAGCGCTGTATGTCCTCGGCCGAACCGAGCGTGAGCTCGACGTTCCGCTCGTCGCCGCCCCGCTCGACGGTCAGTTTCAGGCGGTCGCCCGGCCGGTGGCTGCGGATCTTCACGATCAGCTCCTGACCGCTGCGCACCGGCACTCCGTCCACCTTGCTGATCACGTCGCCGGACCGGATGCCCGCCTTGTCGCCGGGCCCGCCCTTGGTCACGGCGGGGCCGTCGGCACCGGACTCCGCCACCCGGGCCCCGTCGCCGCCGTACTTCATGTCGAGCGTGACGCCGATCACCGGGTGGGTGGCCTTGCCGCTGTTGATCAGCTCTTCGGCCACGCGCTTGCCCTGGTTGATCGGGATGGCGAAACCGAGGCCGATGCTGCCGCCCTGGCCACCGCCGAGCCCGCCGTCGTCCGCGGCGCGGATGATGCTGTTGATGCCGATCACCCGGCCCTTGGCGTCCACCAGCGGGCCGCCGGAGTTGCCCGGGTTGATGGGCGCGTCGGTCTGGAGCGCGTCCACGTACGACACGTCGCTGCCGTCCGCCTTCTCGCCGCCGGCCGTGATCGGGCGCTCCTTGGCGCTGATGATGCCGCTGGTGACGGTCCCGGCCAGGTCGTACGGGGCACCGATGGCCACCACCGGGTCCCCGACCCGCACCGAGTCGGAGTTGCCGAGCGCGAGCGGCTTGAGCCCGGTCACGCCCTGCACCCGGATGACCGCCAGGTCGTACCCGGCGTCCCGGCCGATGATCGTGGCCCGGGCGGTCTGGCCGCCGTTGAACGTGACCGATATGGCGGCGTCGGAGCCGCCCCGGTCGGCCGGCTCGACCACGTGGTTGTTGGTCAGGATGTTGCCGCGCTTGTCCAGGACGAAGCCGGTCCCGGTGCCGCGCTCGCCGGCGCCCTTGACGTGGATGGTCACCACGCTCGGCAGCGCCCGCGCGGCGATGCCGGCGATGCTGTCGGGGTCCCTGGCCTGCCGGGAGTCGGCGGGCGCCTGCGGCAGGTGGATCTGCTCGGAGTCGCTGGTCTCGCGCTCCAGGTAGACGCCGATCCCGCCGCCGATGCCGCCGGCCAGCAACGCCAACAGCAGCGCGCCGACCACCAGTCGGCCGCGCCGCCCGCCGGTCCGCCGCGCGCCGGCGGGCACGGGGCCCGTGCCCGGCGTGCGCCACGGGTCGTACTGCTGCCACTGCACCTCCGGCCGCGGGCCGGGCGCGGCGTAGGGCTGCGCGGGCCCGGCC
>NZ_JBLIWA010000059.1:0-35205 GCF_047525675.1 Streptomyces sp. 796.1
CCAACCTTACCAGATCCTTTTCCCTACCGTTTCCGGTCGGAATTTCGTTTCCGGTGGCCGTTGGAAGGCCTTTTGTCTTTCGACTCTTCGAGTTTATCAGATTCGCTTTGGCCGATCGAATCGGCGCTTTCGCTTCTCTTCAGAATCCGAAGATGCTTCTGCGGAAATTTAATTCGCGCTAGAAGTCGGTGAGATCTTAACGATCATTCGCGGGCTTGTCCAGCTCGCGGCAACCGTTCGAATCTACCTCCCACTAGAGGCCGTGTCAACGGTCCTGGCGGGTGAACAGAAGGTTAGCAGGCCCCTGGGCGTTGACGCACATCGAGGCGCGGGGCGGCCGTGGCGGATGCGTGATCCGGTGGGGCCGGGTGCCGCTGGGGCAGGGCTGTGCGGGTCAGAGGGGGAACGTCGACGGTGGGGTGTCGAGGTCTTCGAGCTCGATGCCCGGGGCCGCGAGTACGACGTCGCCGGCGAGGTGGACGGTCTGTACTTCGCCGGTGTCCGCGTCGCTGACCTGGTACGTCTCCACGGTCAGGGGGCCGCTGTCAGTGGCGTGTGCTTCGCTCTTGAGCAGTGCCCAGGACTGGTCGAGGGTCCGGGGCGCCAGCACGGGGGCGGTGAGGGCGACGAGCCTGAGGCGGGTGGGTTCGGCGCCTGGGGCGAGGCGGAGGAGCCGCGCGGCGGCGACGAGGAAGGCGGGGGACATGCCGGTGAAGGTGTGGGCGGCGACGTTGCCTTCGGTGGCGTGCTCGCCGGAGGCGTCGGTGCGTACCCAGGTGACGCCGTCGAGAGCGGCGCCGCGGACGCGCCAGTCCGTGGTCTGGAGCTCCAGGCGCAGCGGGCGGCCGAGTGCGTCGATGGTGAGGTCGACGGAGCCGGTGCGGTTCCCGGACGGGGAGCTGAGCTGGGAGACGTAGCGCCAGCCGGCGTGGCCGGGGGCGCAGTGGAACTGTTCTACGCCGAGGGGGGTGTGATCGTGCGGGTCATGGAGTGCATAGCGACCGCGGGGCATGGTGGGGTCCTTGACGAGTGAGGGCCTGCCCGGCCGGAGACGACCGGGGCAGGCCCCTGTGCCCCCACGCGGGGGCCTCTTGCTCAGCTACTGCGGGCTGATCGCCGGCCGGGTCCGGCCGGGACGGTGCGGACGACGGGCTCCCGTGGGTGCCGGTCGCCCCGCCCCGCCCCTGGTCCGGGCGTCGGCTGGTGGATCAGTAGCGGTAGTGGTCGGGCTTGTACGGTCCCTCGACCGGCACGCCGATGTAGGCGGCCTGCTCCGGGCGGAGCGTGGTCAGCTTGACGCCGAGGGCGTCGAGGTGGAGCCGGGCGACCTTCTCGTCGAGGTGCTTGGGCAGCACGTAGACGTCGGTCGGGTACGACTCGGGCTTCGTGAAGAGCTCGATCTGCGCGATCGTCTGGTTCGCGAAGGAGTTGGACATGACGAACGAGGGGTGACCGGTGGCGTTGCCCAGGTTCAGCAGACGGCCTTCGGAGAGGACGATGATCTTCTTGCCGTCGGCGAAGGTCCAGGTGTGGACCTGCGGCTTGACCTCGTCCTTGACGATGCCGGGGATGGCGGCGAGGCCGGCCATGTCGATCTCGTTGTCGAAGTGGCCGATGTTCCCGACGATGGCCTGGTGCTTCATCTTGGCCATGTCACTGGCCATGATGATGTCCTTGTTGCCCGTGGTGGTGATGAAGATGTCCGCCGTCTCCACCACGTCGTCCAGCGTGGCCACCTGGTAGCCGTCCATCGCCGCCTGGAGGGCGCAGATCGGGTCGACCTCGGTGACGATCACGCGGGCGCCCTGGCCGCGGAGCGACTCCGCGCAGCCCTTGCCCACGTCGCCGTAGCCGCAGACGACCGCGACCTTGCCGCCGATGAGGACGTCGGTGGCGCGGTTGATGCCGTCGACGAGCGAGTGGCGGCAGCCGTACTTGTTGTCGAACTTCGACTTGGTGACGGCGTCGTTGACGTTGATCGCCGGGAAGAGGAGGGAGCCGGCCTGCTGCATCTCGTACAGCCGGTGCACGCCGGTGGTGGTCTCCTCGGTCACGCCGCGGATCTCGGACGCGAGCTGCGTCCACTTCTGCGGGCTCTCGGCCAGGGTGCGGTTGAGGACCTGGAGGATGACGCGGTGCTCGTCGCTCTCGGCCGTGGAGACGTCGGGGGCCGCGCCGGCCTTCTCGTACTCGACGCCCTTGTGGACCAGGAGGGTGGCGTCGCCGCCGTCGTCGAGGATCATGTTCGGGCCGCCGGTGGCGGTGCCGGGCCAGGTCAGCGCCTGCTCGGTGCACCACCAGTACTCTTCGAGCGTCTCGCCCTTCCAGGCGTAGACGGGGACGCCCTGCGGGTTCTCCGGAGTGCCGTTCGGGCCGACGGCGATGGCCGCGGCGGCGTGGTCCTGGGTGGAGAAGATGTTGCAGGAGGCCCAGCGGACCTGGGCGCCGAGGGCCACCAGCGTCTCGATGAGCACGGCGGTCTGCACGGTCATGTGCAGCGAACCGGTGATGCGGGCGCCGGCGAGCGGCTGGGCCTCGGCGTACTCCTTGCGGATGGACATCAGGCCCGGCATCTCGTGCTCGGCGAGGGTGATCTCCTTGCGGCCGAAGTCGGCCAGGGAGAGGTCAGCGACCTTGAAGTCCTGACCGTTGGTGTCGGCAGTCGACATGAATGCTGCTCCTCACGGTTGGGAACGGAGAGGTGATGGGCTGTGCATGCGGCAGCGGACAGAGCTGTCCCCTGGTCGCAGCGCAGTCCGTCGGAGGCCCTCTCTCCCTCGGCCGGACCGCGCAGCGGGCCGACCGACCGCCATCAGCAGCGACGTCTGGCTGCTTCGAATCTACACCGACCGCCCCGGCGAACCCCAGCCCCCCAGGTGGGCGTACGACGGGAGCGGTGGCTCTCGGCCGCACCGTGGCGGATTCCCGGGGGCGGGGTGTGCGGCGTGGGATGGCTGGGTGGGGCGGGGCGTGTTGCGCGGCTGGTCGCGGAGGGCCTGGCGGGGGTGGCCGGGGGACGGCGGGAGCGGGGTTCGGCTGGTGCGGGGGTGTGGGGAGGGCCAGGTGAGGGGCGTCGTGGCCGGCCCGTCGGCGGGGCGGGGGGGCGGAGGGCGTCCACGGGGTTGACCGGTGCGGCGCGGCGGGTGGTCGGCCGGGGTCGTGGCACCCGTGCGGGCGGTGGTGGTCGCCGAGGCCGGGTGGGGCGGCGGGGTGCGGGGGTGGTGGATCAGGTGGGCGTGCCGGGGTGGGATCGGGGCCGAAAACGTTCACCCCGGCGGCGGGATCGGGGCGGCTCCGGTGAAGCGGGGGCGGCTCCCGTGGGCGGGGCGGCTCCCCCGCCAGCCCAATAGGCCGCACCGGGGAGAGCCGCACCGGGCCGGGCGCACGGGAGCTGAACGCCTGGGCGCACACAGCCCCGGTAGCGGAACGCCGTGGGCGGGGGGCGGCTCGGCCCACTCCCCCGCCGTTCCGGTCGGTGTGGGAGTGGGCCGGGAGGAGCGCGCCGTGGGGGTGGTCAGGCCGTGGGCGGCTTGGTGCGGGAGGCGGCGTCGGCGCTGTAGATGTCGGGCTCCAGGTAGATGACGCGGGCGATGGGGCAGGCCGCGCGGATGCGGGTCTCGGCGGCGTCGATGGCCCGGGCCACCTCGGTGGCGGTGTCGTCGTGCCGGACCGCGATCTTGGCGGCGACCAGCAGTTCCTCGGGGCCGAGGTGGAGCGTGCGCATGTGGATCAGGTGGGTGACGGTCTCGCCGTCGACGACGGCTTCGCGGATCGCGGCCACCTGGTCGACGTCGGCCGCCTCGCCGAGCAGCAGCGACTTGGTCTCGGCCGCGAGCACGATCGCGATCAGGACGAGGAGCGCGCCGATGCACAGGGTGCCGATGCCGTCCCACACCCCGTCGCCGGTGGCGAGGGCGAGGCTGACGCCGCCGAGTGCGAGCACCAGGCCGACCAGCGCGCCGAGGTCTTCGAGGAGGACGACCGGCAGTTCGGGGGCCTTGGCGCGGCGTACGAACTGGGTCCAGCTCAGTGCGCCGCGTACCTCGTTGGACTCCTTGATCGCGGTGCGGAAGGAGAAAGACTCGGCGATGATCGCGAACACCAGCACACCGACCGGCCAGTACCAGTGCTCGATGTCGTGGGGGTGCCGGATCTTCTCGTAGCCCTCGTAGAGCGCGAAGACGCCGCCGATGGTGAAGAGGACGATGGAGACCAGGAAGCCGTAGATGTACCGCTCGCGGCCGTAGCCGAAGGGGTGTTCCGGGGTCGCCTCGCGCTTGGCCTTCTTGCCGCCGAGCAGCAGCAGGCCCTGGTTGCCCGAGTCGGCCAGCGAGTGCACGCCCTCGGCCAGCATGGACGAGGAGCCGCTGAACGCGAACGCCACGAACTTGGCCGCCGCGATGGCCAGGTTGGCGCCCAGTGCGGCGACGATCGCCTTGGTTCCGCCCGATGCACTCATGTGTGCCAGATGTCCCTTCCACCCGTGTTCGCCGGGCGCCTGACGGGGAGCCGGCGCTTTACGGCTGCTTTACGGCGGGTCATTGTTGCAGCCTCCGCGGGCGGGAGCGTGTCAGGGCGCAGCACGGTAGGCGGCGGGGTGGTGCTGCCGCCTCTCCTACCTCTGGTGTCTCTCTTGCTTCTGGTGTCTCTCTTGCTTCTGATTACTCTGTCGTCTCCGCCCGCACGACCGGCTCGGCTGTGCGGGGCGTCGTACGTCGTGCGGCGCCGGGTGGTGGGGCCGGCGCCGCACAGGGTCAGCCGGCGACGGTGGCGCGGTAGAGGGTGCCTGTTCCGGTGAGTTCGATGGATTCGGCGGCCGGAACGTAGGCGGATTCACCCTGCTTCAGGTGGATTTCTTCGCTGGTGGTGTCGGCTGCGTCGGCCGTGGCGCGCAGCGTGACCGTGCCTGCGGTGCAGAGCAGGATCTGGGGTGCGCCGGTGGGCAGCCGGCGGGGCGTGGCGTCGGCCGGCAGGACGTACCGCGAGAGCCGGAACTCGTCGATCGGCGTCGCGTAGACCTCTTCGCCGTCCGCGTCCGCTTCGGGGCGCAGCACGCCGGGCGGGGCGCTCTCGAAGACGACGACGCGCAGCAGTTCCGGTACGTCGACGTGCTTGGGGGTCAGGCCGCAGCGCAGCACGTTGTCGGAGTTGGCCATGAGTTCGACGCCGAGGCCGCCGAGGTAGGCGTGCGGGACGCCGGCGCCGAGGTAGAGGGCCTCGCCCGGCTGGAGCGTGACGTGGTTGAGGAGCAGGGCCGCGAGCACGCCGGGGTCGCCGGGGAAGCTGCGGGCCATGGTTGCGCAGGCGGCGTACGCGCCGGCGTGCGGGCCCTGCTCGGCGGCGAGTCGGTCGGCGGCTGCGGCGGTCTCGGTGACGGTGGCGGCGATGGCCCCGCGTTCGGCGCTGAGCACGGCGGTCAGCACCTCGCGCAGCGCGTCGGCCTCCGGGCTGGCCCGCAGGAGGTCCACGTACGGCTTGAGCGAGTCGACGCCGAGGGCGGCGAGCAGTTCCGCGGCCTCGGCGGCGGTGCGGAAGCCGCACAGGCCCTCGAAGGGGGTGAGCGCGCAGATCAGCTCGGGCTTGTGGTTGGCGTCCTTGTAGTTGCGGTGCGGGGCGTCGATGGGAACGCCGCGCTCTTCCTCGTCGGCGTAGCCGGCCCTGGCCTGGGTGAGGTCCGGGTGGACCTGGAGGGAGAGGGCGGTGTCGGCGGCGAGCACCTTGAGGAGGAACGGCAGCCGGTCGCCGAAGCGGGCGACGGCGTGCGGGCCGAGTTCGCCGGCCGGGTCGGCGGCGATGACCGCGCCGAGGCTGACGGGGCCGGCGCCGCGGTCGACGTGCGACGGGGCGCCCGGGTGCGCGCCCATCCACAGTTCGGCCTGCGGTTCGCCGGTCGGCTCGGTGCCGAGCAGCTCGGGGATGGCGGTGGGCGAACCCCAGGCGTAGGGGCGCACGGTGTTGGCTAGGCGGTCCATCGAGGGTTCCTGACTGTGTGGATGCGGGCCGCGGGCCGTCGCGGACGGGTCGGGTGGTGGTCGTACGGCCGGTGCGGGCCGGTAGGGGGTGGTGTACGCCGGCGTGCAGGGCGCGTGGTGCGCGCCGGTGCGGGTGCGGCGTACGGGCCGGCGGGATCGGGTACGCCGGTACGCGCGCCGGAGCGCCGGTCCGGGGCCCGGCCGGCGGGTCGCGCAGACGGGCCGGGTGGATGTGCCGGTGAGCGGCGCGCACGGTGCACGGGGTGTGCGCCGGAGCCCGGCGGTAGTGCGGGTACGGATGCGGGTGCGGGTGCGCCCGGGGTGGTGCGGCGTACGGGGTACGCGTGATGTGTGGGCCCGGTTGGGGCGAGGTGCGGGAGTGGTGTGCGGGACGGCCGCGTCTGCGGCGGGTTGTGCTGCTGTTGCCGTGCTGTGTGGTGCCGTGCTGCTCAGTGGGGGTGGGTGGGCGTGCGGGACGGATGGGGTGCGGAGGCTAGGCGTCCGTCGAGTGCTCGACGGGCGTGCGGCCCGCGTTGTTCATGATCCCTCTGCGCCGGCAAGCAGCAGGTAAACGGCGGCGAAATCCGTGATGGCGAGAAGCTCTGCGGCGTTCTCCAGGGCCTCGTCGGCGGATGAGTCGGCTGAGTCGGCGGATGGTTCGAGTTCGCTGACGGCCGTGTCGTGGGTGAGCGCGAGGTCGCGCGCGGCGGGGGCGGCGGAGAGCACGGCGGTGGCGGGCTGGTCGGTCGGAGTGGGCCGGTCACGCAGGAGTACGACGCGGGCTCGGAGCGCCTCCGGGTCCTCCACGCGGTCCCTGAAGAAGTCGTCGGGGTCAGCCCCGCCTGCGAAAGCGCTGGTCAGCAGGGCACCGTGGAGGCGCAGCGCGTCCGGGAGCTCGGCGGCGAGCGCGGGCCTGCCGGCCACCGCGCCGAGCAGCCGCGCGAAGCGGCGCCCCACGGCAGCGGCCACCTCGCCCTCGGTCCACACCAGCGGGAGCGCACCGGCCAGTTCGGCGGCGAGCGTCTTGGCCGGGTTGCGGTAGGCCGCCTGGGCCGGGCCGCAGCGCTCGGCGACGCGGTCGAGTCGGTCGGCGACGCGCTCCAGTGCCTCGGGCGGCGCGTGCAGCAGGCCGATCCGGTCGGCGAGCGCGAGCAGTGGGGTGAGCACGGCCCACAGCGCTCCGGGCGAGGGCACCACCGGTTGCGCGCCGGCGCGCGGCGCGCCGGTGTGGTCGGCGGGGGCGTGCGGATCGGCCGCGCCGTGCGGGTGGGCGCCGAGGGCGCCGACGGCGGGGGGTTCGGGCCGCGGGTGGGCCTCGCCGGGGGCGAGCGGTGGCGGGTTGTTGCCGCCCTCGCCCGGCTCCGGCCGGTCGGCGTACCGCGGCTGGTCGGCGGCCGGCCAACCGCCGTCGACGGGGCCGGCCGCGTCGCGCTCGTACGCGCCGTACCCGGCGGTCTGCGGGCCGGCCTCGGGCAGCGGGGCGGGCGCCGTCGGGATGGGCAGGCCGCGGGCCCGTACGACGGCCTCGGTCAGCGGGGTTTCGGTGGGGCAGACGGCGACGACGGTGCAGCCGCGGCGGTACGCCTGGTCGACGAGGACCGCGAGGCCGGGCTCCGAACCGTCCGGGGTGGTGACGGCGAGCAGGTCGAGCGGGCCGGCCCAGCCGGGCAGCGTCCACCGCAGCGCCCCGGCGGCGGGGGCCACGCCGGTCGGGCGGACCAGGGTGACCGGGAGGCTGCCGCCGGCGAGCGCGCCGAGCAGGTCGGCGGTGCAGTCGGCCACGCTGCCCGGGCCGGCCACCAGGATCGACCGCGGCCGGCCGTCGGGCTGGAGGTCGGCGAGGCCCGCTTCGGCGGCGAACCTGGCAGCCGTCCGCACCCGGGCCCCGGACTCCGCTGCGCCCCGCAGCAGCCCGCGGGTGTCGGCGCGCGTCAGTGCTTCGGGGGCGTCCAGGAGCGATTCGTCGAGCATGGTGCGTCGGCCTCCGATCGCCGTGGGGCGGGAACGCGGTACGCGGTTCAGGCCGGGCGGCGCGCCTCGTCCACCAGGAGTACGGGAATGCCGTCCCGGATCGGGTACGCCAGGCCGCACCCTTCTCCTTCGCAGACCAGCTCGGGTTCGTCGGCAGCCGACTCGTCCCGCAGCGGGGCGTGACACGCCGGGCAGGCGAGGATCTCCAGGAGGCTGGCTTCGACCGGCATGGTCTTCCCTTCGGGACGGGCACAGTGCTGTGCGGCCCAGGGTACCGCCGGGCCCGGAGCGGGGCGCCCGGCGGGCAGGGGGTGGCCTCCGACCCCGGCGGGCGCGGGCGGCCCTGCCCGGTGGGCCGCGCGGCGAGCCGTGGCGGGTGCGCTGTGGGGTGGGCTGATGGGTGGGCGTGGGTACGCGCGCGAGGCTGTGCGGTTCGCGCCCCAGGCGCGGCAGCGGCCTTCGTCATTCGCAGCGTGGGTACGCGCGCGAGGCTGTGCGTTGCGTGCCCGGACAGGCCGTCGCTTACGGCGGCGTTCCGCGGACGGAACGGAGCTGCGCGAGAAGCCCGCGCGGGCACGACGGGCGGGCGTGGGCGGCGGTGCTTCGCGGGCGGCGCCCCGGGATGGCCGAAGCATCGCGCGTAGGCACTACGCGTACGCGTACGGGCAGGTCGTAGTCCGCCGGTGCCGGGTACGCGCGCCCACGCGCGCGTACGCACACACGACGGCCCGCGGCACCGCGGTCGTCCTCGTCCGGAAGCGGACGCCTCGCGCGCGTACGCACGACGACTCGCGGCGCCGCGGTCACCCTCGTCCAGGAGCGGACGCCACGCGCGCGCCTCCGCGCGACGGCCCCGGGCGGGCCGCCCCGTGGGGGACGGCCCGCGGCCGGGGCCGGGTGGGGCTGGCGGGCGTGCCGGGGTGGTCAGCCGCGGACGATGGCGAGGACCTCGTCGCGCACGCGGGCCACCGTCTCCGCGTCCTGGGCCTCCACGTTCAGCCGGAGCAGGGGCTCGGTGTTGGAGGCGCGGAGGTTGAACCACCAGGTGGGGGCGGTGACGGTGAGGCCGTCCAGTTCGTCGAGCTGGACACCCGGGCGGGCGGCGTAGGTGGCCTTGACGGCGGCGGCGCGGCCGGGCTGGTCGGCGACGGTGCTGTTGATCTCGCCGGAGGCGGCGTACCGGTCGTAGCGCGCGACGAGGGCGGAGAGCGGCCCGTCCTGTTCGCCGCGGGCGGCCAGTACGTGCAGGGCGGCGAGCATGCCCGTGTCGGCGTTCCAGAAGTCCCGGAAGTAGTAGTGCGCGGAGTGTTCGCCGCCGAAGATGGCGCCGGTGCGGGCCATTTCGGCCTTGATGAAGGAGTGGCCGACGCGGGTGCGGACGGGCGTACCGCCGGACTCCTTGACGATCTCGGGCACGGACCAGGAGGTGATGCAGTTGTGGATCACCGTGCCGCCCGGGTGCTTGGCCAGTTCGCGCTGGGCGACTAGGGCGGTGATGGCGGACGGCGCGACCGGTTCGCCCCGTTCGTCCACCACGAAGCAGCGGTCCGCGTCGCCGTCGAAGGCCAGTCCGAGATCGGCGCCGACCTCCCGGACCTTGGCCTGGAGGTCGACGATGTTCTTGGGGTCGAGCGGGTTGGCCTCGTGGTTGGGAAACGTTCCGTCAAGCTCGAAGTAGAGCGGTACGAGGTCGATCGGCAGCCCGTCGAAGACGGTGGGCACGGTGTGCCCGCCCATGCCGTTGCCCGCGTCCACGACGACCTTCAGCGGCCGGCTCTGCGCGAGGTCGACCAGGGACCGCAGGTGGGCGGCGTAGTCGGCGAGCACGTCGCGCTGGCTGATGGTGCCCCGGGTCTCGGCCGGCTGGGGTGCGCCCTCCTGCGACCAGCGCTCGACCAGCGCGCGGATGTCGGCGAGCCCGGTGTCCTGGCCGACGGGGGCGGCGCCGGCGCGGCACAGCTTGATGCCGTTGTACTGGGCCGGGTTGTGGCTCGCGGTGAACATCGCGCCGGGCAGGTCGAACGCCCCGCTCGCGAAGTACAGCTCGTCCGTCGAGCAGAGGCCGATCTCGGTGACGTCGACGCCGAGCGCCGCCGCGCCCTCGGCGAACGCCCGGGACAGGCCCGGGGACGACGGCCGCATGTCATGGCCGACGACGATCGCGTTTGCGTCCGTTACCTGCGCGAACGCCGCGCCGAACAGTGCGGCCAGTGCTTCGTCCCACTGGTCAGGGACGACCCCGCGCACGTCGTACGCCTTCACGATCTGCGACAGATCAGCCACGGCCTACTCCTTTTGGGCATCGTTGATGGGTGCCAAATCTACCGGTGGGGGTTGGCGGGCCGCCGTGCGGCCGTCCCTTCGCGCAGCGGCGGCCCGCGGGGCCGGTGGCCCCCGTGTCCGGCCGCGGCACCGGGGCCGTGCGGCGCCGGGCGGAGGCGGGCAGCCGAAGGGCTCGGGGCGGGCCGCCGCTGCCTGGTCTTCGGGGCCGCCGGCCGGTGCGGGGGCGCTCACGGGCCCGGGTGGAGGGCCTGCGGCTCGGTACGGGGTGCCCGCGGCGCGGAGGAGGAGAGCCCGCCGGCTCGGGGCAGGGGCGCCGACGGTCGGGCGCTCGTCCGGTGCGCGGGAGCGCACGGGCGTACGCGGGGCGCGATGCGCCTCGGGCCGTGCCGTACGCCCGGCGGTGCATGCGGCGTACGCGGGCCGGCGGCCATGGCGGGTGGGGCGTACGCGGGCGTGGCGGGCGGCGTACGGGCTGCCGGCCCCATCGCGGGGATCGGGTCGGCCGGTCGCCGTGGGCCGGGTCGGCCATCCGGCGTACGGACGCTCGGGCCGCGGGGCCGCGACGGGGGCGGCGTAGGCGGTGGGCCAGATTCAAGGTGACCGGTGGGGCCAGTGAGGTGCGTACGGCTGTCGCGATCGGCGCAGCCTAGGAGAACCACGAGGCCATCGCGTTCCGCGGGCCCCGCCAGATCGGGCGGAAGCGCCCACCCGCGCATCAGAGATCTGCAAGGTCCACGGCACCGTCACCCTCCGCGAGCTCCACGAGGCCCGCCAGGAGCACCCGCCCCCCCGGAAGCAGCTAGGCCGCTCGGCACCGGAAGCGCCGCCCACGAAACCGTCAGGAAGAGCCCTCCGAAGTACGCCCGCAGGCAACACCCCACACACAGCCAACGCCCCGCGGAGAACGCCCACAGGCAGCGCCCCAGGCAACCGCCCTCAGCCCAGCATCCACCCCAGCACCACCGTGCTCTGCGCCAGCACGATCAAGCACATGGCCAGCAGCAGGCCGAGGCTCCACGGGAGCACCTTGCGCAGCAGGTCGCCCTCGCGGCCCTGGAGGCCGACGGCCGCGCAGGCGATGGTGAGGTTCTGCGGGGAGATCATCTTGCCGAGGACGCCGCCCGAGCTGTTGCCGGCGGCCAGCAGTTCGGGGGCGATCCCCGACTCGCGGGCGGCGGTCACCTGGAGGCCGCCGAAGAGCGCGTTGGCCGAGGTGTCGGAGCCGGTGACGGCCACCCCGAACCAGCCGAGCACCGGCGAGAGGAAGGCCAGGCCGGCGCCGGCCGCCGCGACGCCGTGGCCGATCGTGGCCGCCTGGCCCGACAGGTTCATGACGTACGCGAGGGCCAGTACGGAGGTCACGGTCGCGAGGGCGGAGCGCAGTTCGTGCACTGTGGCCAGCCATTCGCGCAGCGCGGCCCGCGCGGGCAGCCGCAGTACCCGGGCCGTGCCGAGGCCGGTGAGCAGGACCAGGGTGCCGCCGGTGGCGGCCAGCGGCAGCGTGAAGTCGTTGCCGCCGACGCGTTCCCCGGCGGCGTTCACCACGTCGAGGAACGGCCAGTCGAAGGTCCGGTCCGCGCGCGCCAGCAGGTCCTTGACCGGGCCGATCTGCGCCACCGAGAAGACGCCGACGATGAGCGCGTACGGCGCGTAGGCGCGCAGCACCTCGGGGCGCGGGTCGGCCGGCCCGGGGTCGGCCGCGGGGGTGCCGACGAGGACGGCGGCCCGCACCGGTTCACTGGCGGGGCGGCGTGCGGCGGGGAATGCGACCAGGGCCGCCGCGCCGGCGAGCGCGGCGCCGACGTCGGCCAGTTGGGCCGATACGTAGCTGGCCGCCACGAACTGTGCGAGTGCAAAGGCGAGGCCGCAGGCGAGCGCCGGCCGCCAGGTCTCGCGCACCCCGCGCGCGCCGTCGACCAGGGCCACCAGGAGCAGCGGCACCACCAGGGCGAGCAGCGGCGTCTGCCGCCCGACCGTACCGGCGACGGTGTCCAGCGGCAGGTCGGTGACGCGGGCGAGGGTGACGACCGGAGTGCCCATGGCGCCGAAGGCGACCGGCGCGGTGTTGGCGACCAGGGCGAGAACGGCCGCCTTGACGGGGTCGAAACCGAGCGCGACCAGCATCACCGAACAGATCGCCACCGGCGCACCGAACCCGGCCAGCGCCTCAAGCAGCGCCCCGAAGCAGAACGCGATCACCAGCGCCTGCACCCGCGGGTCGGCCGAGAGCCGTCCGAAGGAGCGCCGCAACACGTCGAAGTGCGCGGTGCGCACCGTCATCCGGTGCACCCACAGGGCGTTGACGACGATCCACATGATGGGGAAGAGACCGAACAGCGCCCCCTGCGCACCGCTGGAGAGCGTCTGCCCGACCGGCATGTCGTACGCGCCCCACGCGACGAGGGCGGCGACGGCCAAGCCGGCGAGTCCCGCGCGCTGCGCTCGTACCCGGACCGCGCCGAGCAGGACCAGGACGGTCGCCAGGGGAAGGGCGGCGACGAGCGCGGACAGCGCGAGAGAGCCGGCGACCGGCTCCAGTTGCTGAACGAACAAACGGACCTCCCGGACTCATGGAATGGTCGTGTCCGCGACAAGTTGCAGTCAATGAGGCGCCGTTCGCCATGGCGCGTACGCGTCGTTCACGGTCGGGGTCAGACCGCGTCGGGCAGGCTGGGGGGGGCGTCCTCGCGCGCGTGCGAGGCGTCTGATGCGCCGTCGGCAGCGGTCCCACGACGCCTGGCGGTCCAGCAGGGCCGGTGGTGGGCGCGGGGCCGGGGAACGGGGGGGACCGGCCGGGATCGAGGGGGTGGGCGGCGGCTGGCCGCAGTGCTCGGTGTCGCCGCAACCCGCGTCGGGCGGGCCACGCGCTGCAGTGCGTCAGCCGGTGGGCGTCAGCCGGGAGCGGCCGGGCGGGTCAGGAGTCGGGTGAGCGGAGGACCCGCAGGTGGGCTCGGCGGGCGACCTCCATCGGGTCGACCTCGCGGCCGTGCGGCGACGTGGGCGTCGTGCCGGGCGCCCGGTCCTGGGGGCGAGCGGCCTCGCGCACCGCGTTGGCGAGCGCTTCGAGGTCGTCGCCGCTGGGTCTGGCGGGGCCGGTGTCCACCGCGAGCCGGACGACCTCCCAGCCGCGCGGCGCCGTGAGCCGCTCCGAGTGCTCCGAGCAGAGGTCGTAGCAGTGCGGTTCGGCGTAGGTGGCGAGCGGTCCGAGGACCGCGGTGGAGTCCGCGTAGACGTACGTCAGCGTCGCGACGGCGGGACGACCGCACGCGGTGCGCGAACAGCGACGTACAGGGCTCACGACGTTGGACGGTACCGCACTCTTGAACGGGCCGCGAAGACTCTCCATGACCTCACTCCACCGTGTCGTCCTCGTTCATCCTATGAACCCGGCGGCCAGCCAACCAGCCTGACCTGCGGAAGGCCAGCGAACGCCGCCATTCGCCCAGGATGATTCCTGTCACCATTCGATCCCATTGACGCCCCGCACCGCGCGCTGTGACGGCCAAGAGGCACCCTTATGTGAACGCGAAGATGGCTGGAACGTTCAACCCTGGACAAGGGGCGTCCCACCCCGGGATCGCGCTGCCCGGGGCGCCCGGCGGCTACTCTCGTCAGTGATGGACACCCCCGTACCTCCCCCAGCCGGCGCTGGGGGCCCGCCCACCCCGCCCAGCGCCGGGGACGCCGCCAGCACCCCGGCGCACGCCCGGGACGCCGGCACCCCGCCCGCCGGGCCGGCGGCAGCCGGCGGTGTCGGCACGTCCGCCGGGGGCGCGGCGCCCCCCGCGGGTCAGGCCGCGGTCCGGCCGCGGCACCGGGACCGGCACGGGCGCGGGATGCGCGGACCGATCGCGCCGCCCCAGGTGCCACTGTCGATCAGCCGCGCGGAAGGCTTCCTCGACCTGGTCCACGACTCGGTCGAGCGGCTGGAAAGGCGCTGGCCACAACTGTCCGACGTGGAGTTCTCCGTCCATGACGTGCCCTACGTCGACGGCGGGGTGGCGGGCCGTGACATCGAGGCGTGGAGCGACGACGCGGTTCCGCTCGGGCGGTTCGTCGCCGCCGAGGGCGAGCGGCAGGCGCGGATCGTGGTCTACCGCCGGCCGGTGGAGATCCGCACCAAGAGCCGCGACGAACGGGCCCTGCTCGTCCACGAGGTGGTCGTCGAACAGGTCGCCGAGCTGCTCGGGCTCGCTCCCGAATCGGTCGATCCACGGTACGGACAGGACTGAAGTTCCGCCCCGACCGTGCCGATCGGTCGGCCGGTCCCGGTCGACCCCGGTCGGGGCGATGTTTTCGGCCATTCTGCGAGGTGTCCACCGCGCGGCCGTACCCACGGGCATGTCGCTCCCCCGCCCGGCCCGTCCGACCCCGGCTCGCCTGGGTTTGACCCGTCCCGCGCAGCTCGTACTGCTCGCACCGCTCGTACTGCCCGTAACGGTTCATGCCGCTACCCGGCGCTGCCGACCCGCGCCACCGCGTGCGGAACCGTGCGGAACCCCGCTGGTCCGGAGCGCAGCGTGGTGCTCCGGACGGGGCGTCAGTCGTCGTTCAGCATCGACAGGTCCTGTCGGCCGCGGGGGACCGACACCAGGCCGCGGTCGTCGGGGAGGCCCTGGACGGTGAACATCCGTACCCCGTCCGACTCCTCCTCCAGCAGCCGCGAGGCGTGCACGGGGCCGCCGCTGAGCCGTTCGACGGTCACCGCGTACGGGCCCTTGGCGCCGGACGGGCGGGGCGGGGTGAGGGCCTGCGTCGTCCCGGCCTTGACGGTGATCTCCTGGCTGGCGGGGGTGCCGCCCCCGGCGCCGGCCGACGAGGTGACCCGTACCGTGGCCGCGGCCTCGGGGGCGGTCAGCGACAGGGTGCTGCCCTTGGCGCGGTTGTCGGCCACCGTGCCGCGGTCCTCGATGGGCGCCGTCGCCGGGATGAACGCCGTCTCCTGCTTGTCCCCCTCGCCGCGGGTGATGCGCAGCGCCGCGACGAACGGGGCGGCGCTCTTGCCCTGGGGCGTGAGGGTCAGCGAGCCCGGCTCGCCCTTGGTCAGGTCGCCGAGGTCGACGGCGCTGGTCATCCGGCTCTTGACGGTCAGTGACTCGTGGCCCGCCGGGGTGAGGGGGCCGGAGGGGCCGGACAGCCGGATCTTCAGGTCGGCGTCCCCCGAGCCGGTGGCGTAGGCGACCAGCCGTACCGAGGTCGCGTCCTTGGGGATGCCGGGGAGCACCGCGCTGGTGGCGGGCGGGGCCGCGGCGGCGAGCCAGTCGCTGCCGATGTTGCTGTCCACGGCCTGCACGCTGGCGCCGACCCGCCCCGAGCGGACCGCGGCGTGCAGCGTCACGTTGATGGTCGGCTTGCTGACCAGCGTGGAGAGCAGGACCGGCTTGGTGGAGTGGGGCGGGATGTTGATCGACTCGCCGCTGGGCGCTTCGAGCCGGCCGTCCTCCCCGTACAGCTCAAGGTCGACGACGGCCTGGCTGCTGTCGGGGTTGGTCAGGTGGACGTAGTCCTGCCGGTCGCCCGCGGTGCTCGCGGCGGGGAACCAGAAGTCGGTGCCGGGGGCCACGCAGGAGGTGCCGAGCAGCCCGCGCCCGTCGCCGGCGCTGATCGTGGTGGTCTGCTGCACGGTCCAGCCGGGGGCCAGCACGCCGTCCGCGAGGCCGATGAGGGCCGGCGCGTCGGAGCGCGAGGTGGTGTCGGTGGCCGGGGTGCCGGGCGCCTTGAGCGGCACCACCGGGTCGCCGGTCAGCACGTCGGGACGGGCGGCACCGTCGCCGCCCTTGCCGTCGCCGCCCTTGTCGTCATCGTCCTTGGCGCTGTCCTCGGCGTCGGACGTGGCGTGGGCGGGGAGCAGCCCCGCGGTGCCCTTCGTGCCGCCCGCCGTCTTCCCCTTGGGGGTGAACGCGGTGTACGTGGTCTCGGCGAGCTCCGACGTGGTCGGCGCGGGGCACACCAGGCCCGACCGCTCGACCGGCATCCGGGTGGCGGCCGGCGCGCCCTTGCCGCCGGTCGAACCGTCCGCGTCCGAGCCGGAGTCGGCGGTCACCGACGCCACCCCGGTCAGGGCGGCCAGGGCAGTGGCGGCGGCGAGCAGGGACAGGGTGGTGCGGTTCATGCCTGGCTCCCGTCGCGGCGGGGCCCGGGGACCGTGCCGTCGCCGTACGTCGTCTCGTCCTGCCCGTCCTGTGCCTGCCCCGGCCCGCCCTGGTACGGCGGCTGTCCGTAGCCGTACGGGTCGTAGCCGCCCTGGTAGGTGCCGCTGCCGTAGTCGGCGTACGGGGCGGGCTGCCCCGGCTGTCCGGTCGGGTAGCCACCGCCGGGGTAGCCGGCCTGGTCACCGGCGGTTTGGCCGGTGGGCTGCGGCGCGCCCGGGTAGCCGGACTGGTCGGCTGGGGCGTACGGGTCCTGGTGCGGCGGTTGGGCCTGGTGTTGCGGCTGCTGGTACGGCGGGTAGCCGCTCTGGCCCTGGGCGGGGCCCGGGTAGCCCCCCTGGTCCTGCGCGTATCCGGCCGAGGTGTCCCACTGCTGGTCGTAGCCCTGCTGGCGGTACCCCTGCGCGCCGTAACCCTGCTGGTCGTACGCCTGCTGGCCGGGGCCCTGCGACGGGGTCGCGTACGGGTCGGCGGCGGGGTCCGGCGCAGCGGGCGGCAGGGGGGCGCCGGGCTGCGGTGCCGCCTGGGGGGCGGCGGGGGGCAGCGGGGGCGGGGCGGGCAGCGCGTTCGGCGGCTGCGCCGCGTGCGGCCCGGCGGGGCGGGGCTCGGCGGGCGCTCCCCAGGCGGCGGGGGGCTGCTGGTCGGGGGCGGCGTACGGGGCCGTGCCCGGTACGAGGCCCGGGGTTGGGCCCGAGCCGGTGCCCGGGGCCGCTCCGGAGCCGAGGCCCGTGTCCGTGCCCGGGGCCGCCCCCGGGGCGAAGCCCTCCCCCATGCCCGGGGCCGCTCCGGAGCCGAGGCCCGTGTCCGTGCCCGGGCCCTGGTCGGGCGTAGCAGCGGTGGCGTCCGCAGCCTCGGCCGCCGTTTCGGCCGCGGCCCGCATGCGGCGGGCTCGCCGGCCCTCGCCGGAGGCGGCCTGAGCGGGCACGTCGGCGACCGTCGGGGCGGCGGCCCGCGCCGCACCCGGCGCGGCGGCGGCCGGCGCGTCGGTGGCCGGCGCGTCGGTGGCCGGCAGGTCGTCGTCGATCTCGCTGCGCCGGCCCGGCAGCGCCAGGACCAGCAGCACCACCGCGAACAGCCCTTGCACCCACACCCACAGCACATGGCTGACCGGGGTGTCGTAGGTGAGGGTGAGCCGGCCGCCGGAGGCCGGCAGTTCGAAGCCCTGGGCCCAGCCGTCCACCGTGATCCGCTTGAGTTCCTTGCCGTCGAGCGTGGCCCGCCAGCCGGGCGCGGCCTTGTCGGCGACGCGCAGCACCCGGCCTTCGGGCCCTGCGGGCAGCGTGTCGCGGGCGGCGATCGGGCCGGCGGCAACAGGCAACGGCACGGCCGCCGCCTGCTGGCCGTCCCCGCTGGTCGGCGGCAGCACGGTGACCCGGGCGACCCGCTGGTCGACGCGCCACAGGGCGCTGCCGTTCTGCTGGCTGAGGCGGGTCAGGCCCGGGGTGGTGTCCAGGACGCGGGCGAACTGGCGCGGGGCGCTGTCGCGGACCAGGACGTAGCGAACGGCGTAGCCGCCGAGTTCACTGGTCTGGTCGGCGCCTGAGCCGGCGACGAGGTGCGCCACCACCCGGTCGAGCCGTTCGTCGCTGCCCGCCGCGGTGACCGCTTCGGCGTCGCCAAGGCGCGCGCCCGAGCCGCGGACCAGCAGGTAGTCGACGCGGGCCGCGGTGCCGTCGAGGACCAGGGTGCGGGCCTGGTCGCGGGTGCCGGCCTCCTCGGCCACGAACGCCGGGACCTGCACCGGGTCGCGCCGCTCCAGCGGGCCGTCGGCACCGCCCAGCATCCAGGTGCAGGCGGCGATCAGCGGCGCCAGGCCGGCGGCCAGCGCGATCAGCGCGGCGACCGGCTGCCGCCAGCCGAAGCTCTGCTCGGCGACCCTGGCCCTGGCGCCCTCGGCGCCCACCAGGCCGGCGCAGAGCAGCGCGATGCCGTACACCAGCGTCGCCGGGCCCGCCCAGTGGTCGCCGCCGGCCAGCGCCGCGAACAGGAAGCCGACCAGCGCCACCACCCAGGCCGCGCGCACCGCGAACTGCCGCTCGGAGCGGAGCAGCGCGGCGAGCGCGGCCAGCAGCAGGCCGACCATGAGCAGTGCGCCGGGGGCGCCCGGGCCGCCGGGGGTCAGGGTGAGGAGTTCCAGGGCGGAGGCCGCGCCGGCGCGGTGGTCGAGCCCGGCCTCGTCGAACAGCCGGCCCGGGTGCGCGAGCAGCGACAGCGACCAGGGCGCCAGCACCACCAGCGGGGTGAGCACGGTGGCCAGGAAGCGCAGCCCGTACGCGACCAGCCGGCCGCCCCCGCCACGCAGCACCCGCACCGCGAGCACCGCGGCGCCGAGCACGGCCGCCAGCGGCCAGACCACCGGGGTGAAGGCCGTGGTGAAGGTGAGCAGCAGCGCGTACGCCCACACCGCGCGCCACCCGGGGACCTGGCGGGCGGCGCCGCGGCCGATGGTCAGACCGGAGGCGGCGACGGCGGCGCGCGCCATCAGCGGCAGCAGCACGGCGAGCACCGCGGTGCCGACCCGGCCGCTGGCCAGCGCGCCGGTGGTGGCGGGCAGGAAGGCGTACGCGACGCTCGCCCAGGCCCGCAGCAGGCGGGAGCCGATCAGCGGTCGGGAGGCGAAGTAGGCGGCGACGCCGGCCAGCGGCACCGAGCAGACGAGCAGCAGGGTGAGGGTGAAGCCGGTGCTGCCGAGGAAGAGGGTGGCGAGCGCGGCCAGTACGGCGAGGTAGGGCGGTCCGGCGTCGGCCGAGCCGACGCCGACCGGCTGCCAGGTGTCGTAGTAGCGGGCCCACAGGTCACCGAGGTCGCCGGTGATGGGCAGCAGGGCGCCGCCGGCCAGCGAGCCGCCGCCGATCAGGTTGCGGCAGGCGATGAGCGAGACGAGCAGCAGCACGGCGAAGAGCACCGGGCCGGGCTTGCGGGCGATCCGCTTGAGGCGGGTGAACTGCTCGACTTCGAGGAAGTCAGCGTCGTCGCCGCCGGGCCCCGACTCGACGGCGCCGTGCCGGCCGGCCGAGGCGAGTTCGGCGTCGGAGCGCCCGCCGAAGTTGCCCGCGATCTGTTCGACGGTGGCCCGCACCGTCGCGCCGGGCGGCGGGAAGAGCGGGCGCAGTTCGCCGGCCTCGACCTCGGGCCGGCCGCGCCCGCGCCGGGCGGCGAGCACCCGCTCGGGCCGCAGCAGTACGGCGCACAGACCGGCGAACTCGTCCACCGCCTGCCCGGGCGCCTTGCCGACCAGGTAGCCCAGGGTGCGCAGCAGGGTGCCGAGCACGACGCGCAGCAGGACGTAGGGGAGCAGGGCGGTGCGGGTGTTGGCGAGCAGCGTGTAGACGGCGCCGGCCTTGTCGACCCGGTGCGGCGACGACGCGCGCGGGGCGAGTTGGCGCAGGGCCGAGCCCTGTTCGCCGTCGGCGGCGGCGGTGCGGCCGGCGCGGCCCACGCAGTCGATGGGCCGCCGCTCGCGGGCCGCTGCCTCCGCGTGCCGCAGCGCCGCGTCCGGGGCGATCAGCACCTGGTGGCCGCGGGCCTGGGCGCGCCAGCACAGGTCCACGTCATCGCGCATCAGCGGCAGCCTGGCGTCGAAACCACCGAGTTCGTCCCAGACGTCGCGGCGGATCAACATGCCGGCGCTGGAGACGGCGAGCACGGGGCGGACCTGGTCGTGTTGGCCCTGGTCCTGTTCGCGGCGCTCCAGGCCGGTCCAGCGGCGCCCGCTGCGGGCGATGCTGACGCCGACTTCGAGCAGTTGCCGCCGGTCGTACCAGCTCCGCAGCTTGGGGCCGACGATCGCGGCGCGCGGGCTGGCGTCGGCGACCCGCAAAAGTTCGGTGAGCGCGCTCGGCTCGGGCGCGCAGTCGTCGTGCAGCAGCCACAGCCACTGCACGGGCTCGCCGTGCGGCAACTCGGGCATCTCGTGCACGTCGTCGCGCCAGGCGCGGGCCTCGGGGTCCCAGCCGGCGGGGCGCCGCAGGTACGGGAGTTGGTCCGGCGTCAACAGCGGGGCGCTGCGCACCGCTTCTTCCACGGCCGTGCCGAAGCCGCTGCGCCGGGCGAGGTGCAGGACCCGCTCCGGGCCGAGGGCGTCGGTGAGCAACTGGGCGGACGCGTCGGCGCTGCCGGTGTCGGCGGCGACGGCGTACTGCACCGGACGGTCCTGGCCGAGCAGGCCGGCGAGCGCGTCCGGCAGCCAACGGGCGCCGTCGTGGGCGACGAGTACGGCGGTGACCACGTGCCGCGGGAACTCGGGCGTGGTGGACGCCGCGCCACCGTGGGTGGGCGCGAACTCGGTGGGGGCGGCCGGTTGGGAGGCCGCCGATTGGCTGTGCACGGACATCGAGGTACGGGCCCCGGTTCGCTGGACTGCGGTGGACGCCCGGCTGCCGTGGTGGCGCCGGTGCCTCTCGGACGGGCCCCCACACTAACGGCTCGGCCGGGCGGGCCGACCGCTCCGTCCGAGCCGTACGGGCAGGGCGCGCGCCGTGGCCCACAGGGCGCTCGGGCGCGGCGGGGCCCCGTCCGGTCGCGCACGCGCCCGCGGGCACGGCCCTGAGCTGCCACCGTTCCCAGCAGGGCGCACGCCCTTCGCCCCGCCGCGCGCTGACCCGCCCCACCGGGCCGCGGGCCAGATGTGGCCAGGGCGCGCTCGGATACGTTCACTTGGCGCACCACACCGAACGCCGTCCGGCGGACCCGCACACGACGCGCCCGGTACCACGCTCCGCACGCATGTCCGCGCGGAACCGGGCGGGGCGGCGGGGACTGCGGGGTGGGGCGGCGGGAGACGTGGGGGCGGGGTGGCGGGAGACGTGGGGCCGGGGCGGCGGGAGCTGTGGGGGCGGCGTGCGGCGGGGTGGCCGGGCCGCCGGCGCGGGGCGGCGGGGCTAGCTGGCCTGCGCGCTCCGGGCCGTGGTCCCGCGGGTCACGGCAGCCGGGCCGTGGCGCGGGCCGTGGCGCCGCGAGCCAGGCACCTGGATGCCCACCGGACGCCACCGGACGCCCACAACACGACGGTCCGCCTCGATGCGCTGGGCGCTGGAGGCGGACCGTGGGTGCAGCTTCTGTGGGGGGACCGGGCGTTCAGACCGCGGCCTTTTTCAGTCGTCGACGTTCGCGTTCGGACAGGCCGCCCCAGATTCCAAAGCGTTCGTCATGCGCGAGGGCATATTCAAGGCACTCCGAGCGGACCTCGCAGGCGAGGCAGACCTTCTTCGCCTCACGCGTGGACCCGCCCTTTTCCGGGAAGAACGATTCGGGATCGGTCTGAGCGCACAGTGCGCGCTCCTGCCAGCCGAACTCCTCGTCCGCCTCTTCGACCAGCAGTTGCTGGAACAACTCGGTCATGTGCGCCCCTCGTCCGTCATTGCGTACCCGTGCCGCAGCCGTGAGCCTGAGCGACACGTCTGAAATTACAAGTGCGCCGATCCGAGCCAGTCAAGCCGAGATCTGCTATTGAGCCGCTTATTCACTCTGCGGAACCAAGGGCTTGCAGAAAGTGTTCAAATCGGCATAAAGCCAGACACACCTACCGCCGCACCGCGTGTCGACGAGCCACGGCATCTCCCCACCGAGACAGACGTCCCGGCCGCCGACTCCAGTTGCAGTACGGCCACCGAAGCGAAACGGATCACACCGCGCCCCGCCTCCGGAGAACGATCGTGGGCGCCGTACGGCGTCAACGACCGCAGATGCTGCGCCACCTCTCCGCTTGTACGGTTGCACAAACCTTTCTCCGGACGGAGTAACCGGATGAGGTGAAGCATTACTCACAATGTGGACAGGGATTTGACAGGAACGGGCAGACCCGGTCTCCTTGGTCGCATGTCAGTGAGCGCCATGCCCCAGTCGACCCGTGCCTACGGGTTCCGCTGCGCTGTGCAGGCTCGCTGTCGCTGTTCTAGCTGTTGATGCCATCTGAGCTCCAGCTTTCTCCCGCACCACCTCGCTCCACCGCTTCCGTGCACGCGCCGGGCCGTGACCAGGCCCGACGAGCCGCTGGCGCCGCGTGCCACCCGCACATCTGCCGAGGAACTCCGTACATGAACAGCGATGTCCAAATCGCCGGGGACTGGCTCGACATTCCCCACCTGCTGCCGCCGCTCCCCGCCCACCCGAGCACCGTCTCGGGCTTCGTCCAGCTCGCCCGCACCATCGCCGCCGACCGCGCGGGCTGGCAGCCGCTGGTCGAGTACGACGCCGCCAGCCGCTGGTACCACCGGTTGCGCACCGGCCCCGGCTATGAGGTCTGGCTGCTGAGCTGGGTCCCCGGGCAGGGCAGCGGGGCGCACGACCACGGCCGCTCCAGCGGCGTCTTCACCGTCCTCCAGGGCGAGTTGACCGAGCGCACCGCGGACGGCGAGCGCACCCTCGGCCCCGGTGCCCAGCACGTCATCGCCCCCGGTTACGCCCACGACGTCGTCAACGACTCCCTCGAACCCGCCGTCAGCCTGCACGTCTACTTCCCCGGCCTGACCGACATGCCCTTCCACCCGGGCCACGGCGCCGCTGACCGCACGGCCGCGCCGAGCGAGGTACCGGCGGCGGTCGGCGCGGGCAGTCGCTGACCTGCAATAAGCGGCGAGCGGGGCTGAACTGCCGCCGGACGCCTGGGAGTTGAGCGTGGGCCGGCCTGGGCGCGGGTCGGCCCGCTCGGGCGTGGCGATCGGACACCCGCGGGTGGGCGAGCGCCCCCGTGCCGGCGGCGGGTTGGCCGAACCGCGCACGGTGGCCGGTTCCGCCGCGGTGACCGGAGCCCGGGGTTCCCCGGGCGGCTGACAGACTGTGTCCCATGCGCATTGTGGTTCTGGCAGGGGGGATCGGCGGCGCCCGGTTCCTACGCGGTCTCATCTCGGCGGCGCCCGACGCGGAGATCACCGTCGTCGGCAACACCGGCGACGACATCCACCTCTTCGGCCTCAAGGTCTGTCCCGACCTCGACACCGTGATGTACACCCTCGGCGGGGGCATCCACGAGGAGCAGGGCTGGGGCCGGGCGGACGAGACGTTCGCGGTGAAGGACGAGTTGGCGGCGTACGGCGTGGGGCCCGAGTGGTTCGGGCTCGGTGACCGGGACTTCGCCACGCACATCGTCCGTACCCAGATGCTGGGCGCCGGCTATCCGCTCAGCGCCGTCACCGAGGCGCTGTGCGCCCGCTGGCAGCCGGGCGTGAAGCTGCTGCCCATGTCGGACGACCGGGTCGAGACGCACGTGCTCATCGACGACCCGGAGGCCGACGGCGGGCGCCGGGCCGTGCACTTCCAGGAGTACTGGGTGCGGCTGCGGGCCGGGGTGCAGGCGCACGCGGTGGTGCCGGTCGGCGCCGAACAGTCCAAGCCGGCGCCCGGCGTCCTTGAGGCCATCGCCGCCGCCGATGTCGTGCTCTTCCCGCCGTCCAACCCGATCGTCAGCGTCGGCACCATCCTGGCCGTGCCCGGCATCAGGGAGGCCATCGCGGAGGCCGGGGTGCCGGTCGTCGGGCTCTCCCCCATCGTGGGCGACGCGCCGGTGCGCGGCATGGCCGACAAGGTGCTGGCCGCCGTGGGCGTGCAGGCGACGGCGGCTGCGGTCGCCGCGCACTACGGTTCCGGGCTGCTCGACGGCTGGCTGGTGGACACCATGGACGCGGGCGCGACGGCCGAGGTGGAGGCCGCCGGCATCCGCTGCCGCGCGGTGCCGCTGATGATGACCGACCTGGCGGCCACCGCCCAGATGGCCCGCGAGGCGCTGGCGCTGGCCGATGAGGTACGGGCGTGAGCGCGCCGACCCGGCCCACGGGGCCGGGTGCGGACGCGGGCTCGGCTTCGGCTTCGGCTTCGGCTTCGGCTTCGGCTGACACTGTCCCGGCCGTGGACGCTGAGGGCGGTGGGGCCGCGGGCGCCGAGGACGGCGGGGCCGCTTCCTTCCGGGTGTGGGCGCTGGCCGGCATCCCCGAGGTGCGCGAGGGCGACTCGCTGGCCAAGCTGATCGCCGCCGCCGCGGTCGGCCCCGACGGCCCAGGACTGGCCGACGGCGACGTGCTCGTCGTCACCTCCAAGATCGTCAGCAAGGCGGAGGGCCGGCTGGTGCGGGCGGACGACCGCGAGGCGGCGATAGACGCCGAGACGGTGCGCGTCGTCGCCCGGCGCGGCCCGCTGCGCGTCGTCGAGAACCGGAACGGCTTCGTGATGGCCGCCGCGGGCGTGGACGCCTCCAACACCCCGGCCGGGACGGTGCTGTTGCTGCCGCTCGACCCGGACGCCTCCGCCCGTACGATCCGCGACGAACTGCGCGCCACGCTCGGCGTGGACGTCGGCGTGGTCATCAGCGACACCTTCGGGCGGCCCTGGCGCTCCGGCCTCACCGACGTGGCGATCGGGGCCGCCGGGCTGCGCGTCCTGGACGACCTGCGCGGCGGCACCGACGCGCACGGCAACCCGCTGGCGGTCACCATCGTCGCCGCCGCCGACGAGCTGGCCGCCGCCGGCGACCTCGTCAAGGGCAAGACCTCCGGCTGCCCGGTCGCCGTGGTGCGCGGGCTGCCGCGGCTGGTGGGCGAGGCGGCCGACCCGACCGGCGCCGGGGCCAGCGCCCTGGTGCGCAAGCCGGCCGAGGACATGTTCCGGCTCGGCACGTCGGAGGCCGTACGGGAGGCGGTGACGCTGCGGCGCACGGTGCGCGAGTTCACCGACGCGCCGGTGGACGGGGCGGCCGTGCGGCGCGCGGTCGCCGCCGCGGTCACCGCACCCGCGCCGCACCACACCACGCCCTGGCGGTTCGTCCTGCTGGAGAGCGAGCGGGCGCGTACCGAGCTGCTGGACGCGATGCGCGAGGCGTGGATCGCCGATCTGCGGCGCGACGGGTTCAGCGAGCAGAGCGTGGCCAGGCGGGTGCGCCGGGGCGACGTGCTGCGCCGGGCGCCGTACCTGGTCGTCCCGTGCCTGGTGGCGGACGGCGCGCACCCGTACCCGGACGAGCGGCGCGCCACCGCCGAGCGCGAGATGTTCGTGGTCGCGGCCGGCGCCGGCGTGCAGAACCTGCTGGTGGCGCTCGCCGGCGAGGGGCTGGGCTCGGCCTGGGTCTCCTCCACCATGTTCTGCCGCGAGGTGGTGCGCGAGGTGCTTGAGCTGCCCGCGGACTGGGACCCGCTGGGCGCGGTGGCGGTCGGCACGCCGGCCGCCCCGCCCGTGGCCCGACCGCCGCGCGAGGCGTCGGCGTTCATCGAGGTCCGCTAGCGGCGCTGGCGCGGCGCGCCCGGGAGATCCGTCCGTGGGGGCGGGGCTGGTCCGTCGAGCCGGTCCCGCCCCCGTCGTCTGTCGGTACGGGTGGCCGCGCGGGGCGTCCGCACCGGCGAGGACCGGAGGGCGCCCGTTCCGAACCGGTTGTCAGAGGGCGCGCATGTCGCTGGGGGCCAGGCGCGGGGCGCGGCGTGGTGGGGTCACGCCGGCGAGCAGGATCAGCCGGCAGGCGCGGTGGCGCTGGTCGGCGTAGGGGGCGAGCAGGTCGAGCATCGCGGCGTCGTCCGTGCCGCGGCGGCCGGTGAGCGCGTAGCCGATGATGCCGGGCAGGTGCAGGTCGCCGACGGTCACCGCGTCCGGGGCGCCGTTGCTGCGCTGGAGCGCCTCGGCCGCCGTCCACGGGCCGATGCCGGGTACGGCCTGGAGGCGCGCCATCGCCTGTGACAGCGGCATCGCCGCCGCCTCCTCAAGCCGGCGGGCCACGCGTGCGGCGCGCACCACGGTTGCCGAGCGCTTGCCGTCCACACCTGCCCGGTGCCACTCCCAGGACGGGATGAGCGCCCAGGTCCTGGCGTCGGGCATGACCCGCATCCGGTCCTTCGGGCCGGGTGCGGGCTCGCCGTGCCGGCTCAGCAGCAGCCGCCAGGCCCGGTACGCCTCGTCGCTGGTGACCTTCTGTTCCAGGATCGAGGGCACCAGGGATTCGAGCACCAGGCCGGTGCGGATCAGGCGCAGCCCCGGGTGGCGCCGGTGGGACTCGTGGACCAGCCGGTGGCGCGGGCGGAAGCCGGCCGGGTCGTCGTGGCCGCCGAGCAGGTCCGGCAGGTGGTCGAGCAGCCAGTCGGCGCCCGGGCCCCACGCCTGCGCCCCGATCCCGTCGCCGTGGCGCGCCAGCCGGATCGTGCCCGGGCCCTGCGGGGTGCGCGAGGCCCGCCAGATCGTGCCGTCCGGGTCGACCTGGAACGCGGGATCGCCCGGGCCGCGGCGCAACACGGCGAGGCTGCGCCCCAGGTCGTACGGGCCGGGCGGGACCCAGGTGCGGCTGACGGACATCCCGCCAGCGTACGTGGCCCGCCGGCCCGGCCCCGCCCCGCCGTACTCCGCGGAAACCCAAAGAACTCCAACCGTAGTACTCTGCCTGGAGCGGCTGGCGCCCCGTACGGCACCGGTGCGACCAGGCGGCCCGTACGGCGCGGGGGGCGGTGGCGTCCGGTGCGGCGGAGGGGCCGCGTACGACGTCGGCACGGCGCGGGAGCGCGAGGTGGCACGTACGGCGGTGGCCCCGGTACGACGACGGAACGGAAGTGGTGGACATGGTGCGGCGGAACGACGAGCGGCGGGCGGCGCTGGTCGACGCGGCGATCGAGGTGCTCGCGGCGGAGGGCGCCCGGGGGCTGACCTTCCGGGCGGTGGACGTCCAGGCGGCCGTGCCCGCCGGCACCGCGTCCAACTACTTCGCCAACCGCGACGACCTGCTCACCCAGGCCGGCGCCCGGGTCTACGAGCGGCTCCAGCCGGACGAGGCGACCATCGCCAGGCAGCGGACGAGCGGCCGGGACCGGGAGACGTACGCGGAGCTGATGCGGGAGCTCATCGCGCGGATCACCGACTACCGCGCCGGCTACCTGGCCCTGCTCGAACTACGGCTCGAAGCGACGCGCAGGCCGGCGCTGCGGGAGGTGCTCACCGAGCGGGTGCGCGCCGACATCGAGGCCAACGTGGCCTACCACCTGGAGTCCGGGCTGCCGGGCGACGCGACCGCGGTCCGGCTGCTCTACCTGGCGTTCAACTGGCTCGTCGTGGAACAGCTCACCCTGCCGGACGTCCTCTCCCCCACCGAACGGGACGCACTCGTGGCCGCGGCGGTGGAGCGCATCGTCCAGGGGTGACCCCGCGCCGGGCCGCCCTCGCGCGCGGGCGGGCGCGAGGTGGTTTCGGGCGAAGTCCTGCCCGGCGTCGGCGGAGCCCCGTGCGCCTACGGGAAGTGGACCAGGCCGGGGCCTGCCCGGCGTAAGGCATCGGCGCAACCTCGCGCAGGCGCGCGTACGAGGACAAGTGTCCAGCCGCCGCCCGGGGGCGGAACCCCCGCGCCCACCGGCTCCTGCCTACTGGCTACTGGCTACTGGCTACTGATCGGACGAGAACCGCACCGCCGCCGTCGGAATCGCCGCATCGCACCACACCCTCATGCCGTCGCGCAGTTCGTTGTCGGCCCCGACCCGGGCACCGTCGCCGATGACCGCGCCGTCGAGCACCGTACGGGCCCCGATCCGGGCGCCGGCCCCGATCAGCGAGTCGCGGACCCGGGCGCCCTCCCCCACCACCGCGCCGGCCAGCACGGTGCTGCCCTCGACCCGGGCGCCGGGGCCGATCCTGGCGTCGGCGCCGACGACCGTGCCGCCGGTCAGTTTGGCGTCCGCGGCGACCTCGGCCCCGGCGAGCACCAGCCGGTCGCCGCGCCGGCCCGGCACCGCGGGCGACGGGGCGCGGCCGAGCACCAGATCGGCCGAGCCGCGGACGAACGCCTGCGGGGTGCCGAGGTCGAGCCAGTACGTGTCGTCGACCATGCCCTGGAGGTGGGCGCCGGCGGCGAGCAGGCCGGGGAAGGTCTCCCGTTCGACGGAGACCGGCCGGCCGGTGGGTATCGCGTCGATGACGGAGCGGTTGAAGACGTAGGCGCCCGCGTTGATCTGGTCGGTGACGATCTCCTGAGGCGTCTGCGGCTTCTCCAGGAACGCCGTGACCCGCCCGTCCTCGTCCGTGGGCACCAGGCCGTACGCCCGCGGGTCATCGACCCGGGTCAGGTGCAGCGAGACGTCGGCGCCCGCGCTGACGTGGGTGGCGACCAGGGCCCGGATGTCGAGCCCGGTGAGGATGTCGCCGTTGAAGATCAGCACCGGCTCGTCCGGGCCCGAGTGCAGTCGCTCGGCCACGTTGCGGATCGCCCCGCCGGTGCCCAGCGGCTCCCGCTCCGTCACGTACTCCAGGTGCAGCCCGAGGTCGGAGCCGTCGCCGAAGTGCGGCTCGAAGACCTCGGCCAGGTAGGAGGTCGCCAGCACGACGTGCTCGACGCCCGCGGCGCGGGCGCGGGCGAGCTGGTGGGTGAGGAAGGGCACCCCCGCCGCCGGGACCATGGGCTTGGGCGTGTGCACCGTCAGCGGGCGCAGCCGGGTGCCCTTGCCCCCGACCAGGAGGATCGCTTCTGTCACCTTGTCGTCTCTGCTTCCCTTGGGGCCGGCTCGCCTCCGGGCCCCTGCGCCCGGAGGGAGGTCGGCGGCCAGTGTAAGCAGACGGTGAACGCCCGGTTCGGCCCGGTCAACCAGGTGGTGCGATCACCGCCCCTGGAGCCTGGCCGCCGTGCTGCGCGCCGCAGCGAGCCGCTGGTAGAGCCGGGTCCCGGGGCAGTCGGTGGTGAAGCCGTCACGGTGCCCGGAGATCACCTTCAGCCGGACCGTGACGCCCTTGCGGTACTTGTTGCTGCCGTCGGAGACCAGGTACGCGCTGCCCCCCGGGTCACGCCCGTGCAGGCCCAGCTTCCACGCGGTGAGCTTCGCCACGGCGCGTACCGCGGCACCGGGCGGCGCGGTGCGGGAGAAGGTGCCGAGGACGGCGATGCCGGTGCTGTTGGAGTTGAAGCCCAGGGTGTGGGCGCCGAGTACGGGTTTGGCGGGCCCGCCGGCGCGGCCCTCGTAGACGTTTCCGCACTTGTCGACGAGGAAGTTGTAGCCCAGGTCCCGCCAGCCGCTGCTCTTGACGTGGTAGCGGTAGATACTGCGGATGACCGAAGGCGCCTGCGAGCAGCGGTAGTTGTTGCCCGTCGCGCTGTGGTGCACGAACGCGGCCTTGACCGTCTTGGTGTAGCCGAGCCGGCGCTCGCGCAGCCGCTCGTCCGCGCTCCAGCCCTTGCGCAGGACGATGCGGGGGCGCGGGGCGGTGTAGCGGCGCTGCCAGGTGCGCTGCTCGTCCGCCTGCTCCTCGGTCTCCGCGGGGAGTACGAGGTCGGCCGGGACGGCCCGGTTCTGGTCGAGCACCAGGTCGTCGGTCGGCGTCTGCCGCGCGAGGTCGTCGCCGTCGATGACGAGCCCTTCGGGGCTGCCGGGCTCTTGCTGGGCCTGTTGGTCCCCCTGGTCTGCCTGGTCTTGCTGGTCCTGTTGGTCGCTCTGGTCCTGCCGGGGGTGGGCTGGATCTTGCTGATCGCCCTGGTCCCGTTGGTCCTGCTGGTCCCGCTGGTTTTCCGGCTGCTGCCCGTCGGCCGCCTCCCGTGGCTCGCCGCGTACGTCCTCCGCGCGGTGTTCGGCCGCGGACTCGCGCGCCTGGTGCCGGCCCTGGCCCGCGTCCGCGGCCGGCCCGCCGGGGTCCGTGGGGTGGGACGGCCCGGGCGGCGCCGGCACCCCGGGGTCCACCAGCTCCAGCCGCAGGCCGGCGGGGAGCACGCCGGCGGCGTTGGTGTGTTGCCCGGCGGCGCGGTCCGCCGGCGGGCCCTCGGGCAGCGGCGCGGCGGCCGGGTGCGGTCCGGCTTCCGGCGTGACGCGCAGGTCCACGCCGTCCGACGCGCCGACCCACAGCGGTGCGGTGCTGCCGCGCACCGTGCCGGTGCTGCGGCCCGGCGCGCTGAGGTCCGGGGCATCGCCGTGCGCCTGCACGTCCTGCCAGTCGGACCAGCGAGCGGTGCCGGCGGCCCGGGTGCGGACCTGCACCCGGCCGTGCAGTTCGGCCCGCGGGTCGTCCCAGACGACGCCGACCAGCGAGAAGGGCCGTACGGTACGCGCCCCGAGGCCGTACGCGCGGGCCGCGCCCGTCGCCAGGTCGGGGCCGTCCGCCGCCCGGTCGGGGCCCGGCGCGGTGCCGTCCAGCGGGGCCAGCGGCAGCGACTGGGTGCTGCCGGGCAGTGCCGCGCTCGCCGGCGCGGAGCGCGGGGCGGGCGTGGGGGCGGCTGCGGCCCCCCGGCCGTCGGTCAACGGGAGCACCAGGGCGGCCGTGCACGCGACACCGACCGCGGAAGCTAGGTATGCACGCATAATGTAAATGCTGGGCAAAGCGCGCATAGCTGTCTATTCGAAAAGTGACGGAGCGTCGACGGTGCGTGCCCTCGCAGCCGCCGGGAGGCGCCCCCCGGCGGCTGCCCGCCGAGAGGCCGGCCGCGTACCCTTGCGGCGATGAACGCCACCGATCGCACCCCCGCCGACCTGCTGCAATCCGCGCTCGCCACGGACCCGGCCCGTCCACTGGTGACCTTCTACGACGACGCCACCGGTGAGCGCGTCGAACTCTCCGTGGCCACCTTCGCCAATTGGGTGGCGAAGACCGCCAACCTGCTCCAGGGCGACCTCGCGGCCGAGCCCGGCGACCGGCTGGCGCTGCTGCTGCCCGCGCACTGGCAGACCGCGGTGTGGCTGCTCGCCTGTTCGGCCACCGGCGTGGTGGCCGAGGTGGGTGGCGACCCGGCCGCCGCCGACCTGGTGGTCAGCGGCCCGGACACGCTGGACGCGGCCCTGGCCTGCACCGGCGAGCGGGTCGCGCTGAGCCTGCGCCCGCTGGGCGCGCGCTTCCCGCAGCCGCCCGCGGGGTTCATCGACTACGCGGTGGAAGTACCGGCCCAGGGCGACCGGTTCGCGCCGTTCGCCCCGGTGGACCCGGCGGCCACCGCCCTCGTGGTGCGCGCCGACGGCCTCGAACTCTCCGGCGCCGGCACCGTCGAGCGCGCCCGCGCTGACGCCGCGCAGCGCGACCTGACGGCCGGCGCCCGGGTGCTGTCCGGGCTCGCGTACGACACGTGGGACGGTCTGTCGGCCGGCCTGCTGGCACCGCTCGCCGCGGGCGGCTCGGTGGTGCTGTGCCGCAACCTGGACAAGCTCTCCGCGGCGGAGGTCGACCAGCGTCGCGCCACGGAGCGGGTCACGGCCGTGGTGCCGGACGCCGCCGGCTGAGGGGCACGGGGCCGCGCCGCTGCGGACCGCAGCCGTACGGGCCCCGCTGGCGAACCGTCCCCCGCCGCACCCCGGCCCCGCCCGGCCTGCCCGGCCTGCCCGCCGTTGCGCGGCTGTCCCACCCGGACGGCTCAACGCGGGCCCCGAGCGCGGGCCCCCGGCCCCGGTGCGGGTGATGATCGGCGTGACGCACGACCACGCGCGGGCCCCTGCGTCCGCCCCGGTGGATCGGCGGGCCGAGGCGCCGCCGACCGCGCGGGGCCCCGGGCCCGCGGGGGAAGGACCGTGACGTGAGCGACCGCCCGACCCCGGAGGCAGACCCGCCGCCCGCGCCCCGCCGCCACTGGCTGCGCTGGGCCGCGATCGCCTGCGCCGTGCTGGTGCTCCTGGTCAGCGGCGTGGGCTGGGTGCTCTACCAGCGGCTCAACGGGAACATCAGCACCGACGAGGACACCGCCGCGCTGCTGCGCAAGTACGAGTCGGAGCGGCCGACGGTGCGCGTCAAGGGCGCCCAGAACATCCTGCTCATCGGCAGCGACGACCGGGCGGGGCGCAACGGGCGGTACGGCCGCGACGTGGGCACCCAGCGCTCGGACACCACGATCGTGCTGCACCTGTCCCGGGGCCGGGACCGGGCCACCGCCCTCAGCATCCCGCGCGACCTGATGGTGCAGATCCCGCACTGCGAACGGGCCGGCGGCAAGCGCCAGCAGCCGGTGTTCGGGCAGTTCAACTACGCCTACGAGAAGGCGGGCGCCGCCTGCACGATCCGTACCGTCGAAAAGCTCACCGGCATCCGCATCGACCACCACCTGATCGTGGACTTCGACGGCTTCAAGCGGCTGGTCGACGCGGTGGGCGGGGTCGAGATGTGCCTGACCGCCCCGGTCCGTGACCCGCGGGCCCGGGTGCACCTGCCCGCCGGGCGGCAGGTGCTCAACGGCGAGGAGGCGCTCGGCTTCGTGCGCGCCCGCTACACCCTGGGCAACGGCAGCGACACCCAGCGCATCGCCCGCCAACAGGCGTTCCTCAGCTCACTGGTGCACAAGGTGCACGACAGCGGGGTGTTACTCAATCCGACGCGGCTGTATCCGGTGTTGGACGCGGCGACGTCGGCGCTCACCACGGACCCCGGACTGAACTCGTTGCGAGATCTGTACAACCTGGTGCGCGGCGTACGGAGCATTCCCTCGGACAAGGTGGAATTCCTGACCGTGCCCCGCCGGTCCTTTCGGGAAAACGCGGCCCGCGACGAACTCGTACAACCGGCCGCCGATCTTCTCTTTGCCCAACTACGGGAAGACCGTCCGGTGACGTCGAAGCAAAGCACGGTCGAAGCACGGGGCAATACCGGTGGGGCGAACCCCGCAAAAGATGACAAGGCCGGCGCATCGCAGGGCAGACAGGCGCGTTCCGGAGCCTCTTCCGCCGCTTCACCACCCGCACGTGGGGTGTGTGGAAAGAGAAGGTGAAGAACGCCGCGGCGGCCCCACGTCGACTCGCTTGGATTGGGCACATTGCCCGGGTGTAGGGCCAGATAAAGAGGCACCGGCCTCGCTGCGCGCCGAACTTGGCGGATAGTGTGAGCGCTCCGGAGCGCTGGACCAGGCTTTTCCGCGCCCTGCTCAGATGATTGACCGCGCGCCGAGGGGGAGGCGCCGCGTGGCACCGACGGAGGACACAGGCGACCGTGGACGGGCAAGGCCGTGAGCGAGCGGGCGATGTCGACCCCGCCGATCAGTGGGTTTTCAACCCGGAGACCGGCAACTACGAGTTGCGGCTGCACCCCGCCGAAGAGAGCCCTGAGGCCCCGCCACCGGCCCCCGGCGGCAGGGCCGCGGCCCGTGCGGCCGGCCGGCGCCGCGCCGTACCCGAGCAGCGCGGCCGGCGGGCGGCGCCCAAGGGCGGCCGGGAGGCGGGGGGCTCGCGCGCGCGGGACGAGGACGGCGACAAACCCGCCGCCGCCGGTCCGATAAGCCGCCGCAAGCCCAAACCGAAGAAGTCCAAGACCAAGAAGGCCCTGATCTGGGGCGGCGGCACCATGGCGTTCTTGCTGGTGGGCGGGTCGGTCGCGGCGTACCTGATCTACCAGCACCTGAACGGCAACATCAAGAAGGTCGACGTCGGCGAGAACAACCCGGCCGTCATCGACGGGCCCGTCAACATCCTGGTCATCGGCACCGACACCCGCAGCGGCAAGGGCAACGGCAACTACGGCGACAAGGACAGCGTCGGCCACGCGGACACCACGATCCTCTTCCACGTCTCCGAGGACCGCTCCAACGCCACCGCGCTGAGCATCCCGCGGGACCTGATCACCGACGTCCCCGCATGCTCGGTCAAGCAGGAGGACGGCTCCCGCAAGACCATCCCCGGGCTGACCCAAGTACGGTTCAACGCCAGCCTCGGGCAGGACGGCCGCGACCCCGGCTGCACCTGGAACACCGTCGAGAAGCTGACCGAGCTTGAGGTGGACCACTTCATGATGGCCGACTTCAACGCGGTCAAGACGCTGTCGACGGCGGTGGGCGGCGTCGAGGTGTGCCTCGCGCGCGACATCAACGACCCCAAGTCCAAGCTCAAGCTGAGCAAGGGCCGGCACAACATCCAGGGCGAGACCGCGCTCGCCTTCGTCCGCACCCGGCACGGCGTGGGCTTCGAGAGCGACCTGGACCGGATCAAGCTCCAGCAGCAGTTCCTCAGCTCGATGATCCGGGAGATGAAGTCGGGCGGCACGTTCAGCAGCCCGAAGAAGATGTGGAAGCTGAGCAACGCGGCCACCGATGCGCTCACCGTGGACACCGGCATCGGCAGCGTCAAGAAGCTGATGGACCTCGGCAAGGACCTGAGCAAGGTCAACACCAAGAACATCACCTTCGTGACGGTCCCGGTCTACGACAACACCGACCAGGTCACCGTCCTGCTCGACAAGCCCAAGGCCGAGCCGCTGTTCGCGATGGTCAGGGAAGACGTGTCGCTGACCGAGGTCAAGAAGAAGGAAAAAGCCGCAAAGAGCAAGGAAGCGGCGCGCCTGAAGGGAACCCAGGCCGACCCCGCGAACGTTCGGGTGAGGGTGTTGAACGGCAGCGGCAAGCTGGGCGCGGCGCAGGAGACGGTGACCTGGATGCAGAATGACGAGGGCATCATCCGCAGCGCCAACGGCCAGAACGCCCCGGAGACCGAGAAGACCACCCTGGAGTACGCGTCGAACCAGGCCGACCAGGCCAGGAAGCTCGCCGCCGTGATGGGCCTGCCCGGGTCCGCGCTCAAGCCCGGGACCGAGGAGGCCGATCCGATGGCGGAGATGACGCTGACCCTGGGCAAGGACTTCAAGGGCGCGGGCGTGCCGCTGACCGCACCGCGCAAGGCGCCGAAGGACCTCCAGCGCATCGGCGCGGACGATAAGAACATCTGCGCGAAGTAATCTTCGTCTTCTGCACCATTTTGCAACGCGCCCGCCCATCAGGCCGGCACCACGACTGAGTAGCGGGGAGGCCCGATGCGGCACGGCGGCACACGGGGGGAGCGATCGAGACGACGTGTGCCCGAGGCCCGCGAGCTCGGCTGGGACGACGGCCTGTACGAGGAGGGCGGCGGCCAGCACGCCGGGCCCGCCGCCGGGGGCCAGCACGCAGCGCCTGCCGCGGGTCAGCACGCCGGGCCCGCCGCCGGTCAGCGCGGCGCGGCCACGGC
>NZ_JBLIWA010000006.1:0-6924 GCF_047525675.1 Streptomyces sp. 796.1
GGGCGGCGCGCTCGCGCTGCCGCCCGCCGCGAGTGACGTACGCCCCGCAGGCCCCGGCGGCCTGGAGCCGGCCGCGCTGCCCGGTGGCGGGCTCAGCCCGGTCGGGCCGGGCGCTGCCGGCCGGCCGGCGAACGCCGCCGAGCAGGCGGGTGGCGACCCGCGTGCCGGCGGTTGGGCCGCCGTGCCGGACGGCGGGCCCGCGGCGCCCGCGGCCGGCCCGCACGAGATCGAGCCCGCTCAGGGCACCGGGCGGCGCCGGGCCAGGCGGGCCCTGACCGAGACGCCGGAGCGGCCCGTACCGCAGCAGGGCGTGCCGCAGGACGGCGGCGGTCAGCAGGGCCCCGGCGGGCCGGCGGGCCAGCAGCAGCGCGGCCAGCAGCCCGGGCAACCACAGCAGGCGCACGAGGTACCGGCCGGGCGCACCCCGTTCGCGCTGCCGCCGGCCGCGGCCGACCAGCAGCCGCAGCAGCCGCAGGGCCTCGGTCCGGCTGCGGCGCTGCCCGCGCAGGGCGGGTACGCGGCGGCCGGCGCCCCCGGCGGGGTGCCGGGCGGTGCGCAGGCTAGCGGGGGGCACCGGGCGGCTCCCGCGGGTGACGGCCAACCGGCCGGCGCCGACGGTACGCCCTGGGGCCCCGGGGTCCCGGAGCAGCGGGCCGAGGCCGCCCCCGCGTGGCCGGCGCCGGGCGAGGCCGCGCAGCAGTCGGCGGCCGGGGCGATCGGCGCTGGCGGCGCGTACGAGAACGAGGCCGGGCAGCAGGGGCAGCACGGACAGCCGTCCGTGGCTGGGGCCGGGGTCGGGGCCGGGCAGCAGTTCCCGCCGGCGCCCGGGCAGCAGCTTCCGGCGCCGCAGGGCCAGCCGGGCCAGCAGCTTCCCGCCGGCTCGGGTCAGCGGCGGGCGCGGCGTCCGCTCGCCGACGAGCAGCCGCGGCACGGCCAGCCCGGTCACAGCCAGCCAGGGCCGGGCGAGGCGCGTCCGCAGGGCGCCCCGGGCGAGCAGCCCCCGGGGCGGCGCCCGCTCGGCGACCCGAGCGCCGGCGGCGCAGGTCAGCAGGGTGGTGGCGGAGGCCAGCACGGCGGTGGCGCGGGTGCGCACGGCGGTGGCGCGGGCCAGCAGGTCGGTGGCGCGGGCCAGCAGGTCGGTGGCGATGCGGCTCGCGCGGGCGGCGCGTGGGCCGGTCCCGGCGCGCTGCCCGGCGGCCAACAGCAGCCCGGTGGCCCGCCACCCGGTGAGCCGCAGCCCACCGCACCGAACCACCCCGCCGGCCCCGCCCACCCGCACCAGCCGGCCCACGGCACCCCGGCGCACGGCAACACGGCCCACGGCGGCCTGCCGCAGGGCGGTCCGACGCACGACACGCAGGGACGGCCGATCAGCGTGCGGACGCTGGGGCAGGGCATGCCGTTCGCGCCGGGCGCGGCCGATCCGGCCCAGGCGCAGCAGCCGCACCTGCCGGCCGCGGCCGGCGGTCAGCCGCCGCACGGCGCCGGCCAACAGCCCGGGCACCCGGGTCAGCCGGGACAGCCGGGACAGCCGGCCGTGGCCCACCCCGGCCAGCCGGGCGGTCCGGGCCAGCCGGGCCAGCCAGGTCTGCCGGGTCAGCCGCCCGGGGGCGCGGTGGCCGGTTCGGGGCGGCGGCGGAAGCTCGCGGCCCGCGGCGACGCCGCGCACCCGGACCAGGGCGGCCCCGAGACCCCCGGCGACGTCGCAGGTCAGCCGGGTGGCGGGGCGCTTTCGGCGGGCCGTGCACCGGCGCTCCCGCAGCAGCCGCACCGCGCGCCCCAGCCGATGCCGCAGCCCCAGCCGCACGCGGGGCAGCCGCAGCAGCGGTTGGCCTCCGGCGCCGGCCGCGCCTTCGCCATCGGCGCGCCGGACGAAGGCGCGGAGGGGCCGGAGCCGTTGGACGGGCCGAACGGTGCGGTCGAGGTCGTCGACGACCACCGCCCGCCGATGGACGACGAACTGCCGCCCGAGCCGCTCGACAACCCGCGCCGGCTGCTGGTCTGGCCGGCGCCCGACATGTCCACGCAGCAGGCGCTGAGCGACCGCGGCTACCGGCCGGTGATCGTGCACTCGCGCGAGGAGGTCGACGCGCAGATCGCCGCGTACCCGGCGGCGCTCTTCGTCGACCCGCTGACCGGCCCGATCACCCGGACCGCGCTCCAGTCACTGCGTACCGCGGCGGTCGCGGCCGAGGTCCCGGTGCTGGTGACGGCCGGGCTCGGGCAGGCGACCCGGGAGGCGGCGTACGGGGCTGACCCGGCCATCCTGCTGAAGGCGCTGGCCCCGCGGGACAGCGAGCAGCACCCGCCGCGGGTACTGCTGATCGAGGAGCACGAGCCGATCGCCAGTGCGCTGACGGCGACGCTGGAGCGGCGCGGCATGCAGGTCGCCCGCGCGGACACCGACGCGGACGCGGTCAACCTGGCCGCGCAGACCCGGCCCAACCTGGTGGTCATGGACCTCATGCAGGTGCGCCGCCGGCGCGCCGGCATCGTGGACTGGCTCCGCGGCAACGGCCTGCTCAACCGCACCCCGCTGGTCGTCTACACCTCGGCCGACATCGACCCCGGCCAACTCCCCCACCTCAGCTCCGGCGAGACCGTGCTCTTCCTCGCCGAGCGCTCCACCAGCCCCGAGGTCCAGGGCCGGATCGTGGACCTGCTGGCGAAGATCGGGACGAACTAGCGGATCAGCAGCCTGCTGCCCCGCCCCCGGCCCGCGCCCCCGATCGCCTCCGCGGGCCGGGCTTCGGTTCCCCGGGCTTGATCTGGTGATCCATGCCTTGACCCGGCCCTTGCCCCGGTCCGGGCGCCAGCCAACCGCCGGCCGTGACCGCGAAGGGTTACGGGCGCGAGGCACCAGGGTGGGAGGGGCCTGTGGCCGTGGGGGTGGGTGCCTCCGTGGATGTGGGTGTGGGTGCGGCCCGTGGGTGCGGGTGTGGGTGTGGGTGTGCACAGGCTGTTTGCGTACGGGCTGGCGCGTACGAGCTGATGCGCACGGATGTGGGTGGGTGTGTGGGTGTGGGTGTGGGTGGGTTGTCGCGTACGGGTGCGGGTGGGTGTGGGCAAGCACGTACTTCTACGGCTGTGAGCGCGTCCCCCGTACGCCCGTGAGTGGGGCGGCCCGCGGCCCGCGGGAGAAAATTCCTGCGGGCGGCCGTGGGGTCGCTGTTAGCCTGCCGGTATGCAGCAAATGTTGCTCTTCCTCTGATCGGGCCGGTGGCCCACCCGGCGTCCCCCGCCGCGTACTGACGCGGTTGGCGCCGGGGGCCTGACGTTGCCCGCGGTCCCGCCCGTTTCCAGGCCCGGACCGGTTGTCAGGTGAAGGCCCGCGCCCCACCCCGCCCAGCGTGGCGGTCGCGCGCGCCTCCTGCCGGAGGAAGAGACACCATGCCCACCCTTGCCCTGCCTGCCCGCGCGCGGGCCCAGTTGACCTGTGCCGACATCCGCGTGGAGCGGGGCGGCCGGACCGTACTGCACGACGTCGAACTGACCGTCTCACCGGGGACGCGCTGCGGCGTGGTCGGGGAGAACGGTCGCGGCAAGTCGACGCTGCTGCACGTGCTGGCCGGCACGCATGAGCCCGACGCGGGGAGCGTGCACCGCGTCGGCACCCTCGCGCTGGCCGAGCAGGAGATGCCGGTCGACGCCGAACGCACCGTCGGCGACCTCATCGACGACCACCTGGCCGCGGCCCGTACCGCGCTGCGGCACCTCGACGCGGGTGCGGCGGCGCTCGCCGACGGGCTGCCCGGCGCCGAGGCCGCGTACGCGCGGGCCCTGGAGGCGGCGCAGGCGCTGGACGCCTGGGACGCCGACCGGCGGGTGACGGTCGCGCTCGCCGGGCTCGGCGCCGTCAGCGACCGGGACCGCCCGCTGCACACCCTCTCCGTCGGCCAGCGCTACCGGGTCAGGCTGGCCTGTCTGCTCGGCGCCGACGACGACTTCCTGCTGCTCGACGAGCCGACCAACCACCTCGACCTGGCCGGGCTCGACTTCCTCACCGCACGGCTGCGCGCGCACGCCGGCGGCGTCGTCGTGGTCAGCCACGACCGGGCGCTGCTCGCCGACGTGGCGACCACGGTGCTCGACCTGGACCCCAGCCGCGACGGCCGGCCGCGCGGCTACGGCGGCGGGTACGCCGGCTACCGCGCCGGTCGGGCGGCCGAACTGGCCCGCTGGGAGGCCGAGTACGAGCTGCAACAGGCCGAGCGGCAGCGGCTGCAACAGGCCCTGTCGGAGGCGCAGAACCGGCTGACCACCGGATGGCGGCCGGCCAAGGGCACCGACAAGCACGGGCGGGCCACCCGGGCCGGTGCGCTGGTCCGCTCCGTGCACCGGCGGCGCAGCGACCTGGAGCGGCACCAGGTCACCGCGCCCGCGCCGCCGCGCCGCTTCGCCCTGCCCGAACTGCCCAGCAGGCCGGGCACGGTGCTGCTCGCCGCGGCCGGGGTGACCGTGCCCGGGCGGCTCGACCGGCCCGCCGACCTCGCGGTGTCATCGGGCGACCGGCTCGTGGTCACCGGCCCGAACGGGGCGGGCAAGTCGACGCTGCTGTCCGTACTGGCCGGTCGGCTCGCACCGGGTACGGGCCGGGTGCAGCGGGCGCCCGGCGTCCGGCTGCACCTGCTCGGCCAGGAGACGCAACGGGCCGGCGCGCAGCGTGCGTACGACCTCTACCAGGCGCACACCGCGCGCCTGGTGAGCGCCGGGGTGCTGGCGGCGGACGAGGTGGTGGGGCTCGGGGCGCTGGGGCTGCTCGACGCGTACGACGCGGGTCGGCCGGTGGCCGAACTGTCGATGGGGCAGCAACGCCGCCTCGACCTCGCGCTGGCGCTCGCGGCCCGGCCGCACGTCCTGCTGCTCGACGAGCCCACCAACCACCTGTCCATCGCCCTGGTCGACGAGCTCACGGAGGCGCTGCGGGCCACCGCGGCGGCCGTCGTACTCGCCACCCACGACCGGCAGTTGCAGCGGGACCTGGCCGACTGGCCGAGGCTGGCGCTGGGCGGCCGGCCGGCTGGGGGGTGAGGGTGGTCGGCGGCTGAGGTGGGTGGCCGGTTGCGGTAGCTGGTCGCCGCGGGGTGGCTGGTGAGTGGGGGCACTGGTCGTACGGGGTGGTCGCCGCGGGCCGGCCGCCCGGGCCAGCTACTCCGGGGCCGGCCGCCCCGGATTGTTCACCGGGCCGGCGACTGCTTGCGGAACAATCGCGCGCGCCGTGTGCTGGGTTGCGGCAGCCGCGGGGCGCCGACGCCCGGCGTCGGCCGCCGCACCGCAGACCACGCCCGGGGGGGGGGATGGCTCGGGCGGTGTCCGCCGTCGGCCGGGGAGGCAACGGCGGGCCCCACGCGACTGCCCGGCCGGGCGGCGGGGCCTCAGGGCTCCGGCCCCGCCGCACCGAAGCCGAAGTCGGAGTCGGGGCCGGGGCCGGGGCCGAAGCCGGGCCCGACCCGCCGTGCCCGCCCCCGCCGCTCCCACCACACCCACCCCCACCAGGCCCGTGACCCGTCCCCACACCCCTGCGCCACAGTGCCCCTGCACACCGCACCGCAGCACACCGCACACTCGCCCCAACCCACCCCACCCAGCAGCACAGTTCAGAAGGGGAAGAGACTCCCATGGCCCAAACCTTCACGCGGCGCAGCCGTACGGCGCTGGCCGCCGCCACGGCGCTCGCCGCCTCGCTCGCCGCGTTCAGTGCCACGCCGAGCGCCGCCCGGGCTGCCGATGCGGAGATCACGCCGGGCGCGTCCGCCGTGACCGCGAGCACCAGCGACGAGAACGTGCCGGCCGGCGCGGTCGACGGCGACCTCGACACCCGTTGGTCGGGCGAGGGCGACGGGGCCTGGCTCCAGCTCGACCTCGGGGCGGCCAAGTCCGTCAACGAGGTCAAGCTCGCCACCTACCGCGGCGACAGCCGCCGCAACCTCTTCCAGCTCCAGTACTGGACCGGCTCGTCCTGGCAGACCATCGTCGACGGCCGCAGCAGCGGCACCGGCAAGGGCCTGGAGTCCTTCGCCTTCGACGCCGTGACGACCTCGAAGATCCGTTACGTGGGCCACGGTTACCAGGGCGTGGGCGGCGCCGACGACGGGGCGTGGAACAGCCTCACCGAGGTCGAGGTGTGGGGCGCGGCCGGCGGTGACGACGGCGGGGGCGACGACGGCGGCACGGCCAAGGTCCCGGCCGACGTGCTCGACCTGACCAACTGGAAGCAGACCCTGCCCATCGGCGAGGCCGGGCACCCCACCGAGATCCAGCAGCCCGCGCTGGACACGTACTCCCACGACCCGTACTTCAAGGTGGTCGAGGGCGGCAAGGCCGTGCAGTTCCAGGCTCCGGTCAACGGCGTGACCACCAGCGGTTCGAAGAACCCGCGCTCCGAGCTGCGGGAGATGAAGAACGGCGGTAAGGACAAGGCGAGTTGGTCGGCGACGTCGGGCACCCACACGCTGACCGTGCGGGAAGCCTTCACCCACCTGCCGGAGAAGCGGCCGTACGTGGTGGGCGCCCAGATCCACGGGGGTGACGACGACGTCACCGTGTTCCGGCTTGAGGGCACCAAGCTCTACGTCACCAAGGGCGACACCACGCACCATCAACTGGTCGACGCCAACTACAAGTTGGGGACCGTCTTCGAGGCCAAGTTCGTCGTGAAGGACGGCAAGGTCAAGGCGTACTACAACGGCGAGCTGAAGACGACGATCGCGTACACCGGCTCCGGCAACTACTTCAAGGCCGGCGCCTACACCCAGGCCAACTGCACCAACTCCGACCCCTGCTCGTCCAGCAACTACGGCGAGACCCGCATCCACGAACTGAAGGTCCAGCACTCCTGAGCCCGGCTGCCCGTTCGCGGAACCTCTGCGGGCCGCCCCCCGGGCGGGCAGTCGTACGGTGGGCCGGCGCCGGCAACCCTGGCGC
>NZ_JBLIWA010000006.1:6934-179755 GCF_047525675.1 Streptomyces sp. 796.1
CCCCCCCCCCCCCCCCCCCCCCCCCCCCACCTCTGTCTCAGCCGAGCGTCGTCACCGTGAGCTCGCCGTCCGCGTACTGCTTGCGGAGCACCTTCTTGTCGAACTTCCCGACGCTCGTCTTGGGCACCGCCGGGATCTGCGTCCAGCGCTCCGGCAGTTGCCAGCGCGCGACGCTTTCGCCGAGGAAGCCGCGCAGCTCCGCGTAGTCGACGCGGACGCCCTCCTTGGGGACGACGGCGGCCAGCGGGCGCTCGCCCCACTTCTCGTCGGGCACCGCGACCACGGCCGCCTCCGCCACGTCCGGGTGGGCCATGAGCTGGTTCTCCAGCTCCACCGAGGAGATCCACTCGCCGCCGGACTTGATGACGTCCTTGGCCCGGTCGGTCAGCGTCAGGTAGCCGTCCGGCGTGATGGTGCCGACGTCGCCGGTGCGTAGCCAGCCGTCCGGGCTGAACTTGTCCTCGGGCCGCAGCGGCTCGCCCGCGGCGCCCCCGTAGTACGCCGCCGCGATCCACGGCCCGCGCACCTCAAGTTCGCCGGCCGACTGCCCGTCCCACGGCTGGAAGGTGCCGTCCGCGCCGGCGAGCCTGGCCTCGACGGAGGCGGGGAAACGGCCCTGCGTCAGCCGGTACGCCCAGGTCTCCTCCTCGGAGAGGCCGTGCGGCGGGTGCGAGATGCAACCCAGCGGCGACGTCTCGGTCATCCCCCACGCGTGCACCACCCGCACCCCGTGCCGCTCCTCGTACTCCCGCATCAGCGACGGCGGGCAGGCGCTGCCGCCGATGATGACGCTGCGCAGCGACGCCACCTCGCGCGGCCTCGCGTTCAGTTCGGCCAGCAGCCCCTGCCAGATGGTGGGCACGGCCGCGGCGAGCGTCGGCCGCTCGATCTCGATCATCTCGGCCAGCGGCGCCGGCTGGAGGAAACGGTCCGGCATCAGCAGCCTGGTGCCCGCGAGGAACGCGGCGTGCGGCAGCCCCCAGGCATTCACGTGGAACATCGGCACCACGGGCAACATCGTGTCCGCCACCGTCATCCCGAACGCCTCGGCATTGTTGACCTGCATGGCGTGCAGGTAGAGGGAGCGGTGGCTGTACGCGACGCCCTTGGGGTCGCCGGTGGTGCCCGAGGTGTAACAGAGCGCGCCGGCCTCGCGCTCGTCGATCTCGGGCCAGTCGTAGTCGGTCGGGCGGCCGGCCAGCAGTTCCTCGTAGTCGTGCACCTGCGGCCCGGCGTCCGCGAGCAGCGACCGGTCGCCCGGGCCCGCCACCACCACGTGCTCGACCGTCGGCAACTGCGGCAGCAGCGGGGCGAGCAGCGGCAACAGCGAGCCGTTGACCAGCACGACCCGGTCGGCGGCGTGGTTGACGATCCAGGTGAGCTGGTCGACGGGGAGCCGCAGGTTGAGGGTGTGCAGCACGGCGCCCATGGACGGCACGGCGAGGTACGCCTCAAGGTGGAAGGAGTTGTTCCACATGAGGGTCGCGATCCGCTGGTCGCCGTGCACCCCGAGCTCGTCCCGCAGCGCGTGCGCGAGCTGCGCCGCCCGCGCCCCGACCGCGGCGAACGTACGTCGCTCCGGTTCGCCGTCCCCGGTCCAGGTCACGACCTGCGAGTTGCCGTGCACCGTCGAACCGTGCCGCAGGATGCGGCTGACGGTCAGCGGTACGTCCTGCATCGTGCTCTGCACCGGGGCCTCCCGAGAGGGTGTGTTACGCGCGGGTAAGGGATGCGCCGAATATCGCAGCCGACCGCCCGGCATGTCACTAGTTCCCGCGGGCCGGCCCCCTGGGTTCCCGCGGGCCAGCCACGTCCTGGCCGGGATCGCCCCCCAGCCCCCTCCCGCCGCACCGCACGGGCCACGTTCGCGCCCGCGCGGGAGGGCGCGGGGGTGGCATCGGCGTACGGGCATCGGCGTACGGGCCGGGCTTGGAACCTGGGGGTGCGAACCGCGGCGTGCGGCGGGGAGGCACGGCACACCGCGGCGTACGGGGCGGGGCCACGACGGGCCCGGCAGCGTGAGAGAGGCGGCACGGGGCTTGCCCGCGCGGGGCGGGGCCTGCCGTGCGGGGCGAGACGGGGCTCGTGCGGGGCGGGCCCCTTCGGACCGGTGGCCCTACGCGGCCCGGCTCAGCTCCGGGTCCTCGCGGAGCTTGCCGAGGGCGCGCGAGACGGCGCTCTTGACGGTGCCGATGGAGACGCCGAGCACCTCGGCGGTCTGCGCCTCGCTCAGGTCCTCGTAGTACCGCAGGACGACCATGGCGCGCTGCCGGTCCGGGAGCCGCACCACAGCGCGCCACATCGCGTCCCGCAACACCTGCTGCTCGGCGGGGTCGGGCGCCGGCACCGGGTCGGGCTCGGGCAGCTCCTCGCAACTGAACTCGTCGACCTTGCGCTTGCGCCACTGCGAGGTGCGCGTGTTGACCAGCGCCCGGCGGACGTAACCGTCCAGCGCCCGGTGGTCCTCGATCCGCTCCCACGCCAGATACGTCTTGGTGAGCGCCGTCTGAAGCAGGTCTTCCGCGTCGCTGGGGTTCGCGGTCAGGGAGCGGGCGGTACGCAGCAGCACCGGCCCGCGCTCCCGTACGTAGGAGGTGAACGACGGGAACCCGGCAGTGCTAGCAGTGGATGCGCTGTTGCACACAGGCGTGGTCATGGGCTCAACGCTAGGAGCGCGCGGTGCGCTGCGGATCGGCCGCAGGTGCCGAAGCGAGGTCCGCCTCTGGTTGTACGGGTGGTGCTGGCACCACCTCCTTCGGGCGGAGGGCGTTCGGGGTCTTTCAGGGTTGCGCACCGGGGCCTACCGCGGCAGGGCCCCTGAGGAGAGCGCGACACGCCGGCCGCTGAGGCCCTTTCGACCCCGAATCATCCCTGAGTACGAGGGGGGACCCACGGCCCACCACGATCCGCCGCGGGCGCTCCGTGCCGCGGCCCGGGGCTCACCCGCGGGGCTGGCGCGCTCCCCGCGCGGGGCGGCACCGGAGCGTACCGGTGCCTGGTGCGGGACCGTCCCCGACGTCGATGCGGGACCGGGCCGATGCCGGCGCGGGCCGCCCCGCACGGGGACGGGACGGCCCGGGTCAGGTCAGGTCAGGTCAGGTCAGGTCAGCGGATGATCGCGACGGGGGCGTCCACCAGGTTCCGGTCGATGGCGAGCTTGCGCCCGCCGTGCGTCTCGGTCACGTCACCCGCGTACTGGTGGATGCGCCGGTGCGGGTGCCAGGCCCGCCGGTCCAACCACTGCTCCCCGTACAGCGAAGGCCGCACGCCCCAGCGCGCGAACCACATCACCTCCGGTAGGTCCTTCTCCCCCGCCTTCCGCGACTCCTCCATGTGGCGTACGCCGGAGTTGGCGCTGCTGTAGAAGCCGGGCACGTACCCCTGCCGGCGCACCTCACGGTTCCAGGACCGGACGAAGGCGAGCGTGGTGCGGCCACAGCGGTAGCGCTTGAAGTGGTACGCCTCCATGTCGAGGTAGAGCGCGCTGCCCCGCACCATGCCGAGCCGGCCCGCACTGCGCACCGCGTCCTGCGCCTCCTGCCGGCCCTGCGCCCAGGCGTTGTCGCCGATCAGGAAGCGCCGCTTGGAGGCGGCCGTCACGCACGGCGACTGCGACCCCACGTAGATCGGGATGACCTCCCAACCCAGCCCCTTCACCTCGCGCAGCCAACCGGTGCTCAGGTGCTTCTGCGTCTTGCAGTGCCGCCCGCGGCCACCGAAGTAGACGCCGATCCCGCGGTAGGGCGAGGCGTTCCAGGCCCGGATCGTGCTCACCGGCGGCGCCTGGCACCGGTCGATGGCCCACCCGTGGAAGTTCCGCCGCTGCGCGCCGCCCGCCTTCGCCGCCCCACGCTCCGGACGCGGCGCCGTCTTCTTGGCCTTCGGCGCCGCGGCCCGAGCCTGCTTCGGGGCGTGCTTGGGTGCCTGCTTGGGTGCGTGTTTGGGGGTGGCCGCCGGAGCCCGCTTGGCCTGCGGGGCCGTGGCCGGTGCGGCCCTGCGCGCCCGCTGCGGGGCGGTCGCCACGCGGCGCGAACCCTGCTGGCTGGTGCTGTTCGCCTGCCGCGGGCGGTACGGGGTGGCGGGGTTCAGTCGGCGAGTGCGCTGGGCGGTGGCGGGGTCGGCCTGCCGCGGGCGGTTCGGGGCGGTGGCCGCGCTGCCGCCGTCGGCCCGTTGGCCCCCGGGCCCGGCCAGCCGGTCGGTCCATCCGTCGTCCCAGCCACCGCTCAGCCCGTCGTCCCAGCGGTCGCTCCGCCCCTCGGCCACGGACACCGGCCCGGCCACCAGGACCCCGCAGAGCGAGGCCAACGCGGTGAGCAGCCCCACCACGCATCCGACGAACCGCCCGTACGGGCCGGTTCGCCGCCGGCCGGGACAGGCGGGTTGGGGTGGCTCGTCGGGCGACCCCGGTGGGGCCCCGGCCGCCGTCCAGGGTCGGCGGTGCCGCAACGGCGTCAGCCGAGCCGCCCGGCCCGGCGGCGCGCCCGCAGCCGCCCGCCCGGGCCGCGCCGCGCTCGCCGGCCCCTGTGTCCCGGGCGCCCTCCCGAGCCGTACGCCGCGGCGCGGCCGAACGCCCACGCCCCACCCGACGCTCAGCAACCACCGGTACCGAAAGAGCCAAGACCGCGGGCCACGCCCGCGCATGCCATACGTTCGTCCCATAAACCGAGTGAAGGCACCACCACCCGCCACCGCCGGCAGACACGCCTACCGTTCAGCCGTCTGCCCCCGATCCCCCCGCCTGACCTAGCCCGGACGTGCGATGCGCGGGGCGGACGCGCGGATCACGCGCGCGGGCGGGGTGCGCGGGCTGGATGCGTGGGCTGGATGCGTGAGCAGTTCCCTGCGCCGGATGTGCAGGTCACACGTGTGGGCCGGCCACGCGGGCCGGGTGCGCGAGCCCCGCGCGCCGGTACGGGGCGCGAGAACGAGGACCAGGGGCAGGGACGGGAACGGGAACGGCGACGCGAACAGGGACGGAAACGGCGACGGCGACGGGAACAGGGACGGCAAAAGAAAACAGTCGCGGGGGGGGGGGGGGGGGGGGGGGCCCGAAAGGGGCGCCGCCGCGCGACCGATCACCTCACGTCAGCCTCATGGCATCACCACGGCTGGCACCACCGGGCCGGCCCCACCAGGCCGACATCACCGAACTGGCACCACCGGGCCGGCCTCACCACAGCGGCCCGAAGCTCACGTTCGTGTTGTGCTGGCTGATGGGCGTGATGCCCGACCCGATGACGTTCGCGGTGTTGTTGTTGTTCGTCGCACCCGAGCCGTTGGCCACCTGTTGCGTGGTGGTCGAATTACCGAGGTTCAGGCCCGCGCCACTGCCGATGAGTGCGGCGTCACCGTCGTTGGACTCGGCACGCGAGAGTCCGGCCGCGATCGCTCCGCTGTCCGCCTGGGCCACCCCGCCCATGAAGACGATGGCCATCGGAAGCGCGGCGACGGCGGCCAGTACGCGGGCGGTGCGAGTGCTTGCCATGTCAATTCCTCCTGGAATCGCAAGAGTTGGACCGTGCATCAAGCCCTTGGCGCAAGGCGGTGGGCCCACCGCCTCGACCCCGTTGCGACGTCGCGAGACCAGAGTTGCCCACCCGTCCGGCGGTGAACTCGGCACCGCCCCCGATTCCCCCGCAAGCATGAGGCCCGGCCGCCAAACCCCGTCACACCCATCGCCCCTACCCTCCCCGCACGCCCGCCGAACGGGCCCTCCACACACTCCGCGTACGCCCCCAACTCCCCTGCGCCTAACCGTTCCTGCTCCCCAGCCCCGCCTCACTCCCGCCCCCGGCGCACGCCGGGCACACACCTCCCACTGCCGACCCACCCACCACCTCTCACCCCGCGAACCGAACGCCGCACCGCTCCCCTCACTCGTACGGGTAACGCCCCTGCCATCCGTGTCGCGCCCCCGCGCCCGCCCAGCACGATGGTCCGCGGCCCCGACCGCGGACCAGGAGATCCCCGTGAGCACCGTGCAACCCCCACCCCACTGCCCCGGCTGCGGCACCCGACCCCTGTGGAAGGACACCAGCACCATCCGCATCGGCAAGGAGGACCGCTGGCTCTGGTACTGCACCACCTGCCTCCGCAAGTACCGCCCCACCACCGACCACAAGCGCCGCTACGCCTGACCCCGCCCGCCCCCCGTACGCCGACGCCGTCACGGCCTGACCTGGAGGCGTAGCCGCCTTCGCCGGCTCGCCGGGCACGGGACCCCTCACGAGCACCCGCGTGTAGAACGGCCCCATGACCACATCGGACGCACCGGCCCGCCGCCGCCATCGGACCAGGCCGGCTACGGCGCACGGCGCGGCGGGGGCCGTCTGCGCGCTGGCCCTCACCGCCGCACTGGCCGGCTGCGGCTCCGACTCGAAAGACGACGCGGGGGCGCCCCGCTCGGCCACCCCCTCACGCTCGGCCAAGCCGTCACCCGCGTCACCCGCACCCACCAGGCCCACCGCGCCACCGTCCCCAACCACGGCGAAGCCAGCGAAGCCGGCGAAGCCCATGAAGCCGTCGACACCGGCCGAGTTGCAGGCGTGCGCGGACGGAAGCTGCACGATCGTCGTGACGAAGGGCACCGAAATCCCCCGCGCCAACGCCCTCCGAGCGGGCCCGTTCACGGTGGACTCCGTCAGCGCCGAAGGCGTGGACCTGCACTCGGTCGCCCCGGACGGATTCGTCTCCTCGTTCCGCAACCAGCTCCCCGGCCCGGGCGCCTCCACCATCAACGGCCAGTCGTTCTCCGTCCTCACGATCACGGGCCACACCGCGAAGCTTCGGCTCTTCCCGGCGACGTAGCAGCGGTCCGTGCTGGGAGTACGGCTTCGCCTCCGCCACAGCCACCCCGCGACCCCCGCCACCGGGCACTCCAGCGGGACGCACAAGGCGAGTTGCGCCTCGGCGGGGCCTTGGAAAGAACCTCGGCCGGCTCCGCTCGACCTGGGACACCCCCAACGCACCAGGGGCGCCCCGCACCGCGGGACGCCCCTGCTGACCAGCCAAAACGCTGACCTACTGCGGAGGCTGAGGGATTTGAACCCTCGGTGACATCGCTGCCACGACGGTTTTCAAGACCGTTCCCTTAGGCCGCTCGGGCAAGCCTCCCCACCCCGCCCACCTGCTGCGGAGCGCCTACAGCCTAGCGGCTTTCGGGGCCTTGTCGCCGCCCCGGTCCAGGGGGTGGGCGGGGGCGCGTGGTGGGTGTGGGGTGGGTAGGGGGAGCGGGGTGTGGGCTAGCTGTCGCCTTCGCGTTGGCCGAGGGTGACCTGGGCCTTCATCTCCTTGCCGCCGCGGGTGAAGGTGATCACGACCTTGTCGCCGGGCTGGTGCGTCCAGATTTCGCTGATCAGGGTGGGGCCGCTGTCGATCGCCGTGTCGTCCAGCTTGGTGATCACGTCGCCGGGGCGCAGGCCCGCCTTGTCGGCCGGGCCGCCCGGGGTGATGGGCTCGGCGGTGCCCTGGTCCTCGCGGGAGATGGTGGCTCCGGCGCCGCTGTCCTTCATGTTCACCGTGGCCTCGATCACCGGGTACACCGGCCGGCCGGTCTTGATCAACTGGTCGGCCACCTGCTTGGCCTGGTTGATCGGGATGGCGAAGCCGAGGCCGATGCTGCCGGACTGCGCGCCCTGACCGCCGGGGCCGCCCCCGCCGCGGGCCGGTTGGATCGCCGAGTTGACGCCGATGACCGCGCCCCGGTTGTCGAGCAGCGGGCCGCCGGAGTTGCCCGGGTTGATGGAGGCGTCGGTCTGGAGTGCGCTCATGTACGACGCCTTGCTGCCGCCGCCGTCGCTGGAGGCGACCGGTCGCTTCTTGGCGCTGATGATGCCCGTCGTGACGGTGCCGGAGAGGCCGAAGGGCGCACCGATCGCCACCGTGGCGTCGCCGACCTCGACCTTGTCCGAGTCGGCGAGCGGCAGCGGGGCCAGTCGGCCGGGCGCGTCCTTCAACTTCAGTACGGCGATGTCGTAGCCCTCGGCCCGGCCGACGACCTCGGCCCGGTACTTCTTGCCGTTGGAGAACGTGACGCGCAGTTCACCGCTGTCCGCCGCGGACGCCACCACGTGGTTGTTGGTGAGGATGTGGCCCTGCTGGTCGTAGACGAAGCCGGTGCCGGTGCCGCCCTCGCCCGAGGTGCTCTGCGCTTCTATGGTGACCACGCTGGGCAGCGTCCGGTCCGCGATGCCCGCCACGGAACCGGGCGCCCGGTCGTTGGTCTTGGACCCCTCCGACGAGGCCGCGACGGTGGTGGAGTCCCCGTCGTCGTTGCGGTCCGCGGCCCAGAACCCGATGCCGCCGCCGATCCCACCGGCCACCAGGACCGCCGCGAGCACCGCGGCCACCAGACCGCCGCGCTTGCGCAACGGCGGTCGCGGCGCCACACCGACCGCGCCCCACGCACCGGGCGCACCAGGTGCCCCGGGCGCACCGGGCATCCCCGGCCCACCAGCCGCGCCGCCGGCGCCGTACGGCTGGCCGCCGCCGGCCCACCAGCCGCCGCCCGCGCCCGCCGCGCCACCCGCACCGCCGCCCACCGGTGCCGCCGGGTGCGTCGGCTGCGGATACGCGTCAGCCGGGTGCGCCGCGCTCGGCGCACCCGACGGCTGCGGCTGCGCGTCGACCGGCGCCGGTGCCGGCGGTGCCGCCGGTGGATGTCCCGCCGGCGCGGCGGCCTGCGGCTGGCCACCGCCCGCGCTGCCCGCGGCGCCCGCACCACCCGCATCGGCCGGGGCCTCCGTTCCCGCGGCGGGACCCGCGCCCCGCCCACTCGTGGCCGCGTCGGGCGCACCAGCCGCATCGGCCGGGCGCGCCGCATCGGCCGCGGGCGTCCCGGCCGGAGGCGCGAGGCCGTAGTCGGGTGCGGCGGGTGCCGAAGGTGCAGCGGGTGGGGTGGCGGGCGGCGCTGGAGGCGCCGTGCGCGGCTCGGTCTCGGGCGGAACGGCAGCGCCTTCGTTCTCCGTGCTCACAGCTCACTCCTCAAATGCACGACGGTCTGATGCACGACATTGCGGCCCGGTGGCGGGTGGCCAGCGCCGACGAAGGTCTGCCGACACCCTTTCCCACGGCTTGTCAGGCCGTCGTAAGGAGCGACCGACCACCGTGCAGGACGGTGCTGCGCCGCGGCCCCGACCAGCGACCCATCACCCGTCCAGCCGGTTACGGACGAGGCGGATGGACCCCCGGGCGCCGCGACCACCGAGGCGACCCGCGCCAGGCGGTGGCACCATAACGCGGTGACCTATGCGCGCCAGGCCCGGGACGACGGCCCCGGTCCGCACAGCCCGTCCGTCGTCGCCCACCGTGGCGCGTCCGACGCCGAACCCGAGCACACGCTGGCCGCGTACCGGCGGGCCATCGAGGACGGCGCCGACGCGCTGGAGTGCGACGTTCGGCTGACCGCCGACGGACATCTGGTGTGCGTGCACGACCGGCGGGTCAACCGCACCTCCAACGGCCGCGGCGCCGTCTCCAGCCTCGAACTCGCCGACCTGGCCGCCCTCGACTTCGGCTCCTGGAAGGGCCAGGCGGCCGATGCCGAACTGCCCGACCGGGACAGCACCACGGTGCTCACCCTGGAGCGGCTGCTCGAACTCGTCGCCGACGCCGGCCGCCCGGTCGGGCTCGCGATCGAGACCAAGCACCCCACCCGGTGGGCGGGCCAGGTCGAAGAACGGCTGCTGACGCTGTTGCGCAGGTTTGGGCTCGACGGCGGGCCCACGGAAGCGGGCCACGCCCCGGTACGGGTGATGAGCTTCTCGGCGCGTTCCCTGCACCGCGTCCGGGCCGCCGCGCCGGAGCTGCCCACCGTCTACCTCATGCAGTTCGTCTCGCCCCGGCTGCGGGACGGCCGGCTGCCCGCGGGCGTCGGCATCGCCGGGCCGAGCGTGCGCATCCTGCGCAACCACCCCGGTTTCGTGGCCAGGCTGCACCGCGCGGGGCACCGAGTGCACGTATGGACAGTGAACGAACCGGCCGACGTCGAACTGTGCGTACGGCTGGGGGTCGAAGCCATCATCACCAACCGTCCGCGGCAGGTGCTGGCCCAGCTCGGCAGGGCGCCACGGCCCTGAGCCGAGGCACACCGGCGCATTCGGTACGTGGACGAACGTGACGAGTGCGTCGTCCGATCCCAGATGGCCGGTTTCCGATCCACTCGCTCCGGGCATCCATCCCCTGGCATGGGGCAAAGGAGGTCTCGGGGGTGGCGTTGGTGGTGGCACAGGAAGTGCCGACGTCGTCGATCATGTCCGTACCCCATGGCCCGGCGGGCGTGGGGGAAGCGCGGCACCGGATGCGCGGGGAGCTCCGCTCCAGCGGGGTGCCGGAGACGGTCATAGACGACGCCGTATTGATCCTTTCCGAATTGCTCAGCAACTCCTGCCGGTACGGCAGACCGCTGGACGCAGACGATCCGACCAGTTCCGCGCACGGCGCGGACGGCAGTGCGGGTCCGGGCGCGATGCGCGCGTCCTGGCGCGTGGACCCCTACGGCACGCTGACGGTGGAGGCCACCGACGGCGGCGGCCCGACAAGACCACTTCCAGCCACGCCGTCCGTCACCGCCCGGGGCGGCCGGGGCCTCAACATCATCGCCGCACTCGCCGACGAATGGGGCGTACGGGACGGGCACGGCGAAGTGACCGTCTGGGCCGTCCTGTCCTTTCCCGCCACCGCCACCGCCACCAAGCAGCCGGCCAGCGCCGCGTACGCCCCCGAGGTCCGCTGTCCCACCCAGCGGCGCAACACCTGGGAGGAGCTGGACGGGCTTGAAGAGTTGAAGGGCTTCGGCAGCGACCTGGGGGAGCTGGACGGCACCGCCTGATCCACCGGCCCCTCGCGCCGCGCCACGGCGACCAGCCGCCCTTCGCGGCCCGCGGCCTACTCCCCGTCGATGGCGCAGAGCTCGGCTATCAGCTCCGCGTCCCGCATACCGGCGAGCGCGTACCCCTCCGTCTCGTCCCACGGGACCGGCACGTCGTCCGTGGACACGCTCCACTGCGCCGTCGGCAGCGCGCGGCGCAGCTCCGTCACGGTGTCCAGCACGTGTGCGATCACCGGGAAGAGCCGGCCGGGGCTGAACGGCAGCTTCGTGGAGCCGTTCAGGACCGCGTCCGGGACGCGGTCACCGGCGTCGTAGAGGTAGCAGCTCTCTTCGTCCGGGTACGGGAACGACGCCTCGCGGGCGCTGACGATCCGCTCGACCTCGGCGGCCTCGTCCGCGGTCAGCGGGGTCGCCCGGCGTGCCTCGTACATCAGGGAAACGCTCATGGTCGAAGCGTAGGCGCGGGGTGTGACAACGCCGCCGGCGCGCGGGTGGCCGGCCGTCGTGCGCGGGCCGCCGCGGAGCCGGGCCGCGGCGCCCGGTCGCGGCGTCGGGGCGGCCGGTGCCGTGTGCGCCGATCGGTCCGCGGGCGGGAAGAGCTAGGCTCGCGAGGCGTCCGAGCCGTACCGACCGGGAGACAGCCACACCATGGCCAAGAAGCGCCGCCCCCAGACGAAGACCAAGCCCCAGGGCGCGGCCTCCGATGCCGCATACCCCGTGGTCGGAGCCCGCGAGCCGTGCCCGTGCAACTCGGGCCGCCGGTACAAGGCGTGCCACGGCCGGGCCGCCGCGCACGCGGTGACCGAACTCGTGCAGCGCCCGTTCGACGGGCTGCCCGGCGAGGCGGACTGGGTCGCGCTGCGCGAACTGGTGCCCGCGGCCACCGTCGAACTGCACCTCAAGGGCGGGCTGCCGGACGGCGTGCCGTCGGTCACGCTGGCGACGGTGCTGCCGATGGCCTGGCCCGCGCTGCGCCGCGACGACGGTTCCGTGCTGCTCGGCCTCCAGAACGACACCGCCTCCGGTGACCTCAGCCGCGACCTCGCGGGAACGTTGCAGCGCGCGCTGACCGCCGAGCCCGGCACGCCGGTGCCGGCGGGCGACGCGTCCGCCGACGGGCCGCGGCTCCAGGACCTGCTGGACCCGGCGGGCGCCTTCGCCCCCGTGGTGCACGACGGGTTCGAGTTCTGGATCGAGGACGCGCAGAACGCGACCGGTGAGGTGGCCGCCTCGCTGGAGCGGGCCAATGACGCCGCCATCCCGACGGCCCGGCTCTCCGGCGTCGAGTCGGCGTACTGGTGCGAGACCCCGGAGAAGAACCACCTGCGCTGGGTCATGACCCACCCGGAGGAGAAGCTGCTGGACGCGCTGGCCCGGCTGCACGCCGCCGGTGCCTCCTCGCTCGGCGAGGGGACCCGGCTGGTCGGCTCGTTCCGTGCGCACGGGCTGACCGTGCCGGTGTGGGACCTGCCGACCTCGGTCCGCGCCGACGACGTCGAGAAGCCGGCCGCCGCCTTCGCCGAGCGGCTCGCGGAGGCGCTCGCCAACGAGGCCCCGCTGACGGCCGACGAGCGCCGGGCCCGCAGCGGTCTCACCAACCGTCAGGTCACCTTGAGCTGACGCGAACACGAGCACGCCCGCACGGCGACGAGCCGTCCCCCGGGGCGCCCCGCATGGCCGGTCCCAGACCGGCGCGGGGCGCCCCGTTCGCGCTCCCGCTCCCAGGGAACGCGCCGCCTGCCGGCGCCTTGTCGCCCGTGCGGCGCGTACGCCACCGCCCGTGCGGTGTGCGGCGGTCTGCGCGGGCGGGGGCGGTACGCAGCGGGGTCAGGTGGTCGGGGCGGCCGGGGGCGTGCGTGCGGGGAGTGGCGGGGAGAAGGTTCGGGCTGGTTCGGGGTGGGGAGAAAGGGCTTACTGCGGTGGCGCGGGCCGGAGAACCGGAGTGCGGGAGTGTTCGCCATCAGACCGGAATAATGCATTCCGGATGTTTCAACTTCCACGCCGTGGTTTCACCATCAATGACACGGCCGTCCGACCAGCCGTTTGCCCGATTGTTTGTGGGGCGGGCGGCCGAGTGCGGTTCACGATGCGGCGGGTGATCGATTCCATCCGGGCGCCCCACCCGCCGAATGCGGCCCTCCACTCAACGGCAAGCCCGCACCACTTCCCCGGCTTAGCCGCCTTCCCACAGCGGTACTGACCGGCCGGAGATATCGCAGGCTCTTTGCAGAACGTGTTCGTTCGTACGGTACGGACAAATCTTTCGTACGGTCTGCACAATGCGCGGCTGCGCCCGTCCGCAGCGCCGATGGTTCGGGTGGTACGCGGCGGCGTCCGCGGTCGTTGCGCCGTGGCACAAATGTCGAACCGACGGGCTGCCGGGGCCGGCCGACGGCGCCCGGCGGGGCCCGGCCGGCCCGGCCCATCGGCGCCGGTGGGCGGGGTTGTGACGCCGGTACGGGGCGCGGGCGGGAGGGCGACGGGGCCTGCCTCCGGGGCCGCCCGTGCCGCTGGGGACCGGGCTCACCAGCGCGGACGCCGCATCGCCGGAGCCTGCGGGGCGGGGCGCGCGGGCGGGGCTGCGCGGTGGGGTGCGGCGGCGGGTGGCGGAGCGGGCGCGGGTCGGGCACGGGACGGGGGCGGCGCGGGCGCGGCGCCGAGCCGGATGTTCGGGCCGAGATCGGGGCAGGCCGTTGACCGTTCCGGCGGTCAACAAAGAAGTTCAGCGATGAATCTCAGAAGATTCGGCCGTTTCAAAGGTTTGCCGCGGCTCAGGGCGTTTCCTTCCAGGTCATGGGGGGCGGATGGGTGGGCGGGTTCAGATGGGGTTCCGATGCGGGTGCGGTGTGCTCGTCCTACGGTCATCGCACGGCCGGCGGTGGCCATGACAGCAGTGCCGTTGCACGGGATGCTCACGGATAGCCGCGTTTGCCGGCGATAGCGGAGATAGCCCGACCGCGACGGACGGGGAGAGGCGCAACGTGGTCACGCCCTGTCTCCATCGGACCCCGTACAGATGATCCTCAGACGATCCAGATACGTGACCCTGGTCACAACTCCCGGTATTAGCCAGGAAATACGCGTCTTGAAATCCGCGATCGAATTTGCGAACCGCCGATCTCTTGTTACCGTTCTAGGAGCCCGGTCGCTGGTGCATCCCCCGTCGCCAGCGACCGGGCGCTTCCATGTCCGGACCCGGCCACGTCGCCGCGGTAGACCGGCTGCGGCCCGCGCCGTCGATTCGGCGCCCTGGCCCGGGAGTTGCCGCTACGGCCCCCGCCCCGCCCCTCGCGCCACAGCCCCACCGTCGGACGCCCCGCACCCCTCGCGCCCGCCTCGCACGCTCGCTCGCGCGACACCCCGAGCGTCCCCCACCTCGCTTGCGTACGCCAGGTTCTGGCCCTGCGTCAGCTCCGTTTCGGTAGTCGCTCCCGGCCGCACGCTCGCCGTCTCCTGCCGCCTCTCTCGCCCCGCTCCCGCCCCGCTCCCGCCCCACGCGTGGGCGGGCGCCGCGGCTCCGGCCGCGCTCGCGCCCACGGCCGTACCCGCGCCCCCGCCCACGGACCCGCCCGTCGCCCCCGCTGTGCGGCCCCTACGGCGCGAGGTCTGCCGGGCCTCCTCGCGCGCGCGTGCGCGCGAGGCGGGCCGGCCGATGAGGTGGGGCCGACCCGCCTTGCCGGCCCGGACGGCGCCGCAGCACGCGCGCGGGCGCCTGGCGGCGGCTCGACGGCTGGTGGGGCCCGTCGCGGCGGCTGACGGCGCCTGAGCGCCCGACGAACGGCGCGCTGGCGTGAGGGGGCCCGGCGGGCGTCGTCCGGAGCGTGAGGGGACGAGGACGGGGACGAGGACGGGGACGGGGACGGGGACGGCGCGCAGCCGACCTCGCCGCCACCCCGCCCCCTGCCACCACCGCTCGACGCCGAGCTGCGCGGCGCAGCGCCCCGCCTCGGCCGCACCCCGCCGGGCCGTCCTCGCCGGGCGTCCCCACCTTCGTCCCGCGCCCGCCGCCCCCAGTGCCGTACGGGGCGACCTCGGCCCCGAGCGCAGCGCAGACCGGGCGGAAGTCGGGGTCGGGCGGCAGGGCCCGGGGCCGGGGTGGGGGTCGGGTGCGGCGGCTCGCGGCGGGCGGTCGAGGGGGGGGAGGGCAGGGGGCCGGCTCGGTTCGGGGCCAACGGGATGGGTGGGGCTGGGTTTTCCGTGGGGGCCGGTGGGGCGGGCGCTGTCGCCGTCGGGCAGTGGCTGACGGGGCGGTGGGTGGTGGGCGGGATGTGGCAGGCGGGCGGAGGCTCGTACGACCGCAGGCCGGCCGTCGGGGACGCCGCGTTCGGGGCGTCCCGCCGGACCGCAGGGGCTCGTCCCAGGCATCACGTGGGCCACTGGAGCCCCAGTCCAGCCCGGCTGGAGGGACGATATTGAGCCAGTACCGGAGAGTTCGGTGCTGGGGTCAGCGAGCTCAGCGTGGCGCAATCACGCTTCTACTCTCCGTGACCGTCACCTTCCGTGACGCCCTTGGCCCGGCGGGTGGACGGGCGGCCTCCGGCCCGTCGGAGGCGCGCGGTCCGGCCGCCCATCGCGAACGGGACATCCGCGGACGGCTTCAGCCGCGCCATTTCGATGCATCGAGCATTCAAGAGCGAAACGCGGCTGTCGGGCGGACGCACCAGTGCTGGCACAGGGTGTCGGCCTGCCACTAGGACGATCCGCACAACCGGGCCGCCGCCGGGTCTCGCGCGGCCGACCCGTCGCGCCGTGCCCGGCCGGGCACGCTCCACCCGCCGAACGGTCGCACGTCGGCGTACGTGGGCGTACGTCGTCGTACGTCCGGGCGCTGTACCACCGGCGTCCAAGGCCCGCCGCCCGAAGGCCCGGCGGGTGCGCGGCCGACACGGACGGCCGGGCGGCCGGGGGCCGGGCTGCCAGCCGGTCCACCCGGCCCGGGCAATGCGGTCCCGGCGGCGGAAAACGTACGCGGGGCGGTGCGTGCGCGGTGCGGGTGGCCGGTGGGGCGGTTCGAGACGCTGCCGGGACGTCCGGGCGGGGCGGCGGCGCAGAAGCGGAATCCCGGGCCGAGCCGTACCGGAACCTCGTACCGGAATCCTGAACCAGGCCGGAACCGCCCCGTCCGCCCCGGAAACGCCCCAAGGCGCGTCCCGGCAGATCGCGGGCGCGCCTTGGTTCTCGTTCCGGTTCTGGTTCGCGTACTCGTGCTCGTGCTCGTGCTCGTACTCAGCGGAGTCTTGCCGGCGAGGGAGGTCCCGCAAGCCGCCGTGCTGTCGTGCTGTCGTCGTGCTGTCTCGTCTTCGTGGTTCGAGCCCGCCCCGGCACCCCCGCACGCAAGCGCGCGCTGCTCGTTTCAGTAGGCGAGTTCGCTGCTGCTGCCGCCTGGGGCGCTGGCGCTGGCTTCGACCAGGGCGTCGGCGACGGTGCTGACCTGCGGGAGCCACGGGCGCAGGGTGCCGCGGGCGGCCGGGCGCGGGGCCCGCTCCCAACGCACCTGGCCGGCGCCGATCTGGGACGGCGGCAGCGCCACGTACCCGCCGTCGCCGTGGAAGCGCAGCGAACTCGGCACCCAGTCCTGGCTGTGCAGCAGTTCGCCGAGTTCCTCCAGCGAGTACGGGGCGACCAGCAGCGACCAGCGGGTCGGGGTCGCGACGACGGGGCCGATGGTGACGCCGGCCCGGTCAAGTGCGGCGACCGCGCGGGCGCCGGCGACGGCGGGCAGGCTGACCGCGCACGGCGCCTGGTTGCCGGTCGCCAGGATGATCGGCGCGGTGGGCCGGTTGGTCCACCACCAGCGCACCATCCGGGCGTCGGTGGTCGCCGCCAGCAGCCCCGGGTCGAACGGGTGGGCGCCGGGAACCACGCAGTCCGGATGTGGGCAACTGCACTCGCCGGGCCTCCCACCAGGAGGAATGCCGGCTCCGGGAAGGATCGGCCAGCGCCACTCGGTGGCGCAGGTGAGCGCCGCGCCGAGCAGCGCCGTCCTCCTGCCGCGCCGCATCGAGAACTTGCGTCGCCTACCGGGGATCTCGCGCATGAGCGCTCGTTCCTTTCCGTGAACGCCGAGGGCTGCGGACTGCCCCGCGGGGCAGCGGACGTTTCATCTCCATGGCGTCGCTGGTCTGGGCGACGCATGGCACTGCGGTGGCACTGCTCACACGGTGGCACTACTGGACACTGCTGGCACTTCAAGCACTTCTGGCACTTCGAACGCTGCGCTCTGCTCGCAGCATCGCTTCACTTCGCTTGCGCGGTGCGGCGTCGAGCCGACGCCGTCGATCACATTTCGTGAACTCATGTCACTGCACGTGCGGGGGGTATGCCTCTCCCCAACCGTGCCACCCGAGGAGCCCCCTGCGGCCGAGCGTGGACCGTGGCGAGGGGTGGCGTGCGCTGCGCGCTTGCCCGCTCTTACTCAGTGTGCGTCCCCCGCCACCGCTGAGGGTGGGCTCGACCGTCATCGATGAAGACGTTCGGACCCGCGATGGGGTTCCGGGTCGACCCAACTACCCCCGCCCTTCAACAAGTGCATACCCGCCGAAGTGGGTATGACGCGCTGCCGGATGACGACAGTCGACCGCAATTTGACGACTCGGAGGGCATTTTCGAGACAACTTCGATTCGCCACAGACACCACCAACCCCACCTACCCAGTGCTAGACATCGCCTGACGGGTACGTGTACATGTGGAGCATTCATAGCGGCGCAACATGACATGGGGGTTTGCGATGCTATTGAGGAGAATGCCCCTGCCTTCCGATCCCGCTCACTGGGTCGATAAAGCGCCACGAATCAGAAAAAAGACGGGCACTTCCCCCGAGACGCAATGCACCATCGGCGGCCGGCCACTATCCAGCACCGGGCGTGGTCAACCATGACGGCGCGGAGACTTCCAAAAGCGGCTGGAATCGATTCATCTCTTCCGGGACCCTCTCACAATCCCGAGCCGGCTCCAGCCGCTCCTTCCTCGCGCACCGGCGGCGCTGCATCGGCGCACCAGCAGGCCACGTCACCCTCCGTGCTCGACGCGGGCCGGTTGCCGTCCGCCAGCACGCCGTACACCGTCGTCCAGGACCGGCTCGCGGGGTGGGTGTCCGACCTCACCACGCTGCACGAGCTCACCGAGCGGCTCGCGCACGCGACCACGCTCGACGACGCGCTGCGCGAGTTGCTGCGCGCGGGCGCCTCGCTCGTCGGGGCGCAGCGCGGCATGGCCGCCCTGGAGCCCGCCGACGGACTCGGCCCCGCCCTCACCATCGGGCTCGGTCTCGGCCACGCGGAACTGGGCCACATCGAGACCATCCCGCGCGCCTCGGGCTCCGTCGGCCGGCTCCTGGACGGGCTGCCCGAGCCGGCCGCCGGCGCGGGAGGCGGCACCCGCGCCGCGGCGGGAGACCCCGCCACCCACACCGCACCCGGTGCCACCGACACCCGCCCCACGACCGGCACCCGCGCCGCCCCCGGCGCGGCCCACACCCCCGCCACCGGCCCCGACGCCCCCACCACGGTCGGGAGCTGGCCCACCGAGGACGCGCATCCCGACATCGCCGGCGAGGACGACCTCGACCCGCGCCACCGCGAGGTGGCCGCCCGGCTCGGCTACGCCGCCAGTTACGCGCTGCCGCTGGAGGCCCGCGGGCAGCAGCCAGCCGGGTACGGCGACGAGCCGGCGGCCGAGACCGCCGCCGGGGCCGACCCCACCACCGGCCTCGACCCCACCACCGGCCTCGACCCCGCCACCAGCCCGGACCCAGCCGCCGGGCCCCGCGCGGGCCGTGCCCTGGCGACGGCGGCACCACCGGACCCGCCGCGCGGCCGGCTCGGCGCCGTGGTCTGGCTGTACGACGAGCCGACCGAGCCGACGGCGCGCCAGCGGCACCTGGTCGGCCTCTACACCAGGTACGCGGCCGAGCACATCGCCCGCCACGTCGAACTCCACCGGGACCGCCGTACCGTCGCCACGCTGCGCGAGGAGCTGCTGCCGAGCCGGCTGCCGCGGGTGCCCGGCGTCCGGCTCGCCGCGCGGCACCACACCGGGCCGTTCGGCGGCGGCCACTGGTACGACGCGCTGGCGCTGCCCGACGGCGCGCTCGGGCTCAGCATCGGCGGGGTCACCGGCGGCGGGCCGAGCGCGGTCGCGGCGATGGGGCGGCTGCGCGCCTCGCTCCGCGCGTACGCCGTCCTCGAAGGCGAAGACCCCGTCGCCGTCCTCTCCGACCTGGAACTCCTGCTCCGCCTCACCGAGCCGGCGCGCGCGGCCACCGCGCTCTTCGCGTACTGCGAACCGGCCCACCGGACGGTGGTGCTGGCCGGGGCCGGGCACTGTCCGCCGCTGCTGATCGGCACGGAGCGGACGCGGTACGTGGAGACCTCGCTGTCCGCGCCGCTGGGCATGCTCGCCTGTTGGGAGGCGCCGAGCGTGGGCGTGTCGCCGGAGCCGGGCGACACGCTGCTGCTGTTCAGCGACGGGCTGCTGCACCGCACCGGCGCGCCCATGGACCGGGCGTTCGCCCAGGTGCACGCGGCGGCGGCGAGCGTGCCGAAGGCCGCCCTGCACGACCCGGACGCGGTGGTCGACCACGTGCTGCGGACGGTCATCGCACGGTCGGGCACGGGCCAGGGCCGTCCCGATGGCACCTCGCTGACCAGCGACGACGAGGACATCGTGCTGCTCGCGGCGCGCTTCGACTGATCGGTGGGGCGACAGCGCGGCAGGTCGCGCGGGACGTCCGGATCGGGATGGGTCCGGCGGCCGGCCGGTGGCCCGGGCCAGGTCGGTCCGGGCCCCGACGGGGGTCCTGGCGGGCAGGTCGGGACGGACCCGGCGGGCATCCGGGGCGCGGTGCCGGGACGCCCGCCGCGCGGCGCCGGCGCCCGGCCGCGGGTGCGGTGTGCGGCGCCGGGCCAGGTCAGCGGGGTGGTGGACGGGGGACGGCGCGGCCGGACCCGGGGTGGTGGGCCGCCCGTGCCGAGCGGCGGCCAGCCGCGGTCCAGACCAACGCTGGCGTTCCCAGAACCCGCGCGTGAGCTGCTGTTTTCGGTCCTCTGGCCATCGGTGGGGCCGGGCCCTCCGAAGTAGGTGTCGCTCACACATACGATGGAGAAGGTCCCCAGGCCCGAGGCCGGGGCGGTCCAGTTCGAGGAGGAGACGTGACCGAGGAGCCCACTCCGGAGACCCTGGAGAGCGACAAGCCGATCAAGCAGCGCAAGAACACGCTCTACCACGGCGTGTCCGACGAGCTCGCCACCAACATGCAGAGCGGTTGGGCCGACACCGAGCTGCACGACCTGCGGCCGATCCCGCAGGTCGAGCACACCGCCCGGCGCCGCGCCGCGCTCTCCGCCCGCTTCCCCGGCGAGCGGCTGGTGATTCCCGCGGGCAACCTCAAGACCCGCTCGAACGACACCGAGTACGCCTTCCGCGCCTCCAGCGAGTACGCGCACCTCACCGGCGACCAGACCCAGGACGGCGTGCTGGTCCTGGAGCCGACCGGGGCGAGCGGCCACACCGCGACGCTGTACCTGCTGCCGCGTTCCAACCGGGAGAACGGCGAGTTCTGGCTCGACGGCCAGGGCGAGCTGTGGGTGGGCCGGCGCAACAGCCTCGCCGAAGCCTCGCAGCTCTACGGCCTGCCCTGCGCGGACGTGCGCGAGGTCGCGGAGAAGCTGGCCGAGGCGTCCGGGCCGGTCCGCGTCGTCCGCGGGCACGACGCGGGCATCGAGGCGGCGCTGACCGACAAGGTCACCGCCGAGCGGGACGCCGAACTGCGCTCCTTCCTCAACGAGCTGCGCCTGGTCAAGGACGAGTTCGAGATCGGCGAGCTCCAGAAGGCCGTGGACTCCACGGTGCGCGGCTTCGAGGACGTCGTACGCGTACTGGACAAGGCCGAGGCCACCTCCGAGCGCTACATCGAGGGCACCTTCTTCCTGCGCGCCCGGGTCGAGGGCAACGACATCGGCTACGGCTCCATCTGCGCGGCAGGACCGCACGCCACCACCCTGCACTGGGTGCGCAACGACGGTGCGGTGCGCCCGGGCGAGCTGCTGCTGCTGGACGCCGGCGTGGAGACGCACACCCTCTACACCGCCGACGTCACCCGGACGATGCCGATCAACGGCACGTTCACCGCGCTCCAGCGGAAGATCTACGACGCGGTGTACGCGGCGCAGGAGGCCGGCATCGCGGCGGTCAAGCCGGGCGCGAAGTACGTCGAGTTCCACGAGGCGTCGCAGCGCGTGCTCGCCACCCACCTCGTGGAGTGGGGCCTGCTCGAAGGCCCGGTCGACCGGGTGCTCGAACTCGGCCTCCAGCGCCGCTGGACGCTGCACGGCACCGGGCACATGCTCGGCATCGACGTGCACGACTGCGCCGTCGCCCGCCGCGAGACGTACGCCGACGGCACCCTGGAGCCGGGCATGTGCCTGACCGTGGAGCCGGGCCTGTACTTCCAGGCTGACGACCTGACGGTGCCGGAGGAGTACCGCGGCATCGGCATCCGCATCGAGGACGACATCCTCGTGACGGAGGACGGCAACCGGAACATGTCGGCCGCGCTGCCGCGCACCGCCGACGAGATCGAGCTGTGGATGGCCCGCCTGAAGGGCTGACCCCGACGGGCCCCGAACCCGACGGGACCCGAACCCGACGGGACCCGACACTCCCGGCACGACGGCCACGGCCCGGTGACGAAGCACCCGACGAGCTTCGTCACCGGGCCGTGGTGCGTGTGGCGCTGCCGCTGGGGTGTGGGTGTTGCTGGGGGTGCGCCGCTGGCGGTGGGTGGGTGGGTGGGTGCCGCTGGGGTGGGTGGGTGTTGCGGGGTGGGTGGGTGTTGCGGGGTGGGTGGGTGTTGCCGGGGTGGCTGCCGCTGCGGTGTGGGTTGCTGAGGTGCAGGCTGCCGTACGGGCCCGCCCGGCGCGCGGTCAGCCGTCGTGGGCGCCGCCGTCCTTCTGCCTTGGTACGCGCTCGGGGTTGGTGCTGGAATTGGCGGCGGACTTGGTGGCGGAGTTGGTGGTGGTACGGGCCTTGGCGCCGGACGCGGTGCCGGTCTCGGCCTCGGCACCCGCCTCGGCCCCAGCCTTGACATCGGTGCAGGTCAGCGAAGGGTTCTGGGCGTCGGAACCGGCCGTGGCCGACGCCGCCGGCGTGAAGGCGCCGGCGCGGGCCGCGACGTACGTGGCCGTCGCCGTGGTCTCGGCCAGGTGCTCGTCGATCTGGCCGCGGGAGACCAGCAGCCGGTAGTAGAAGGGCGCGCCGAGGGCGGCGATCACCTCGTCCGCGTCCGTGTCGGCCGGCACCTCACCGCGTTCGACGGCGCGCACCACCAACTCGGCCGCCTGGCCCCTGCGGTCCTGGAAGAAGTCGCGCAGCATCTCGGCCGCGTACGGGTGGCGCACCGCCGCGGCGATCACCGCCTCCATCACGCTGCGGTTGCGCGGTGCGCTGTAGAAGGAGCCGATGCCGAGCGAGAGCGCCCGCAGGTCGCCGCGGAGCGAACCGGTGTCGGGCAGCGGGATCTTGCCGCTCTGATCGACCATCAGCTCACAGATGACCCGCTCGACCGTGCCCCACCGCCGGTAGAGGGTCGCCAGGTGCACCCCGGCGCGCTGGGCGATCTTCTCCATGGTCAGCCCGCCGTAGCCGGCCTCGCCCAGTTCGTCGAAGGTGGCGGCGAGCACGGCGGCCCGGGTCCGCGCCGTACGACCGCCCGGCCGGGCCCTGCCTGGGGTGAGGCGTTCCTCGCTCATGCGCTCCCTGAGTTGCCCTTCCCGATCACGGCCCATATTCTCCAATCCAATCTAATGCGAACAGCCTCGCATTAGATTGTCCCAGCACGCCGTGTGGCAGGGGCCCCACAGGGGAGGACCTCTGCCATGCGGCAGGCTCACGCCCCCCACCTGCGCCGATGCACCGTACGGGCCCCGCTGCGACCGCCCGTCGATACGCCCCGTACGGGGGACGCGGCCCGCGCCGCAGGGCTGACGCCGCATGACGCGGCGCCGTAGACCAGCCCGTACGCGGAAACGCCGCCGGTCGCACCGTCACCCACGCCGCGGCCCCGTCAGCTCGCCGGGTCGCCCGCTCGGTCGCCCGCCTGCTGCTCGGCCACCGGTCGGGCGTCCGCCGTCGGCTGCTTCGCCGCGCGGCGGGGCCGCTTGCCCTGCGTCACGGCGAGCGCCGCGCCGGCCAGCAGCACCACGGCGCCCACCCCCTGGAGCCAGCCCAAGGACTCGTCGAGGAGCAGGGTGGCGCACAGGGTGTTGATCACCGGCACGTTGAACATCATCAGCGACGCCCTGCCCGGACCGACCTCGCCCACGCCGCGGTAGTAGAGCAGGTTGGCGACCGCGGCGGCGCCCACCGCGAGGTAGACCGCGTTCAGCCAGAGACTGGCCGGCAGCGCCGACCAGTCGGTGTCGGCCAGGTCGGGGGCGGCCAGCGCGGCGAGCAGTACGGCGCCCGCGCAGGTCGCGTACGTGGTGGCGCGCAGCGGTGCGATGCCGGCCATCACCCGCGGCCCGACCAGCGTGTACGACGCCCAGCACACCGCGCTCAGCAGGAACAGGAAGTCGCCCCACAGGCGGTCGGAGCCACCGCCCCCGCTGCCGCCGGCGCCCAGGAAGAAGACCGCCGCGCCGGTCAGCCCCAGGCCGAGGCCCGCCACGCGCGGCCAGTTCGCCCGCTCCCTGCCGGACAACAGCAGGAACGAGCTGGTCAGCACCGGGCTCATGACGGGCACCAGGATGCCCGCGTCCAGCGACGGCGCGAGCGAGAGCCCCCAGAAGAAGAACCCGTTGTACGCGAAGACGCCGAGCACCCCCGCCGCCCCGGCCAGCCAGGCGCTGCGGGCCGGCACCGGGGCTTCCCGCCGGTCGAACAGCCAGACCGCCGCCACCAACGCGATGGCCCCGCCGCCGAACCGCAGGAAGGCCCCCACGGTGTGCGGCACCTCGTCCACGACGGCCTTGGAGCTGGAGAACGAGCCTCCCCACAGCACCATGGTGGTCATCAGCAGCACATAAGGGTTGCTAACCCGTCCCCGCATTCCCATGGGCGGACACTGTGCCCGGCGCCGCGTCCCGTGCCTTGAACGCTGGTGCGGGGGTCACAATGGGCCCATGTCAGTGGGGAGGAACAGGGCCAGGTACTGGCGGGACGGCGCCCGCCCGCTGGAGGCCATGCACGCCGAGTTCCACGACCACGTGTACTCCCGGCACAGCCACGACACCTACTCCTTCGGCATCACCGACGAGGGCGCGCAGAGCTTCCGCTGCCGGGGCGCCGACCACACCAGTGCCGCCGGCATGGTGATGGCCTTCAACCCCGACGAGGTCCACGACGGCCGCGCCGCGGTGGAGTTGGGTTACCACTACCGCATCGTGCACATCGGCCCGTCGGTGGTGAGCGACATCCTCGCGGACGCCTCTGACGGCAGGTCAGGGGCGCTGCCGCTGTTCCTGCGCCCGGTGCTGACCGACCCGCTGCTCACCGCCGTGCTCGCCCGGCTGCATGCCACCTTGCTCGGCCCCTCCAGTGCGCTGGACCGTGAGGAGTTGCTCACCGCGGCCGTGTTGGCGATGGCCGAGCGCGGCGCGACCCGCACCCCGCTGCTGCGCTCGCTCGCCGGGGCCGGGCAGCGGCGGGCGGCCCGGCGGGCCCGCGCCCTGCTGGACGAGGCGCTGCTCGACCCGGTCTCCGCCCAGCAGTTGGCGACAGCGGCCGGATGCAGCAGGTTCGCGCTCTACCGCGCGTTCCGGGCCGAGTACGGCATGGCGCCCAGCGACTACCAGCGGCTGTTGCGGCTGCGCCGGGCACGGGCCCTGCTGTCCAGCGGGATGGCCCCGGCGGACGCCGCGGCGGCCTCCGGCTTCTCCGACCAGCCGCACTTCAACCGCTGGTTCAAGCGCACGTACGGCATCACGCCCGGCACGTACCAGCGCTCCGCGGGGTGACCGCGCCGCGAGTGACGACGCCGCGGGTGGGCCGCTCAGCGGGTTGGCCGTTCAGCGGGTTGGCCGTTCAGCGGGTTGGCTGCTCCGCCAGTCGTGCGCGCCATGAGCTGACCGCTGGGCTCATTGCGAACAAGGCCAGTTGACCATCCGTCAGGGTGCACACCCGCGCATCAACCGCCCCGCCCCTTGACCGCACGGGCAGCCGGCCGCCCGCCTCGTGCCCGTACATGAGGGTTCCGGGACCGGTCGACCGGCAGACGGCCACTGGGCATCGACGCCGGCACGGGAAGGAACACCGCAGCCGCCGTACGGGCGACACACCACCACGGGCGTACGGAAGGGGACCCGCCGCGTCCGCATGGCAGCACGCCACCCGCGTACGCGGCGGGGCCCCCACCCCGTCAGCCCGTCGTCTCGCCCGCCGGCTGCGGCTCCGTCGGGGGCGGGGCGGCGCCGGCCGACGCCGCGGGTCCCACCGGGCCGGCCGGTGGCGTGCCGGCGGCCGGCGCTTCGGTGGTGGCAGCGGCCCCCGCGGCGCCGGCACCTTCGGCCGCGGCCCCGTCAGCCGCGCCCCCATCGGACCCGACCGGCAGCCCGTCGGCCGGAGCGGACGGCGGGTCGGCCGGGCCCTGCGGCGCCCCGGGCGGATGGCCGACGCACCGCAGCAGCGGGCTGGTCATCACCGTCGTGACCAGCGCCACCACGGTGAGCAGGCCGAGCATCTCGGCGTTGATGAGGTGGGCCTCGTAACCGATCTGGAGGACGACGAGTTCGGTCAGGCCACGGGCGTTCAACAGGACGCCCACGGTGCACGATTCGCGCCACGGCAGCCCGGTCAGCCAGGCGGCGAGGCTCGGGCCGGCGATCTTCGCGAGGGTGGCCGCGGCCAACAGTGACAGCAGGGCGATGCCGGCCGCGCCGTCCAGGTGCAGCGAGCCCAGGTCGACGGTGAGGCCGAAGCCCAGGAAGAAGAAGGGCAGCAGCACCGTCTTGGCGGTGGTGGCCAGCGGCCTGACCGCGGCCGTCGCGCCCTGGTGCTCGTGCGGCCAGATCAGCCCGACCAGCAGGGCGCCGATGAGCTGGTGGATACCGAGCACCGCGGTGAGCGTGGCCGACACGCCGACGCCGACGACGAGGAACAGCATCACCCCGGACGCCGTCCCCATGCCGCTGGGCACCCGCTTGATGCCCTGCGCGAGCAGCCGCCGCAGCGGGCCCACGAACAGCATCGTCACGGCTACCACGGCCACCGCCCGGGCGAGCACGGTCAGCGGGTCGCTGCCGTGCGAGAGGGACAGCACCACCGCCAGCGCCAGCCAGCTCCCGCCGTCGCCGACGGCCGCGGCGAACAGGCTGAGCCGCCCCGGCCTGGTCCTGGACAGGTTCAGGTCGCTGAGGATGCGGGCCAGTACGGGGAAGGCCGTGATGCTCAGCGCGCACCCCACGAACAGCACGAAGGCCACCGGCCGCGTCCCGTCGGGCATGTACCGGTCCACCAGCGGCAGCGCCACCAGCACGCCGGCGGCGAACGGAACGAGCAGGGACGCCTGGCTGATCGCCATGGCCTGCCGGGCCGCGCCGCGCAGTTGCATCGAGCCCAGCTCCTGGCCGACGCCGAACATGAACAGCACCAGGCCGAGTTGGGCCAGTCCGTTGAACATCGGCACCACGCGCTCGGGGAAGAGCTGGTCCATCACCCCGGGCGCCACCGACCCCAGCAGCGTCGGACCGAGCAGGATTCCCGCGGCGATCTCCCCGATCACCCGCGGCTGCCCCAGCCGCTCCGCCAGCACTCCCATTCCATACGAGGCAAGTAATACCGCAGCGACACCGAGGAAGAAGTGTCCAGCGGTGTCCAAAAGCGGCTGCTGCGGAGGCTTCAGCTCTCCCTGCGAGGAATCCCCCTGAACCATTACCGAAATGGCAATGACCAGCGAAATGGGCAACGCTCCTGTCAAAAAGAGGGCGGCACAAACGCGCCACCGTCCGCTATTTCGCACAGGCTCCGACCGATGCATTCTCGCCAACTCCCCTCAATGGCACACCAGTTGATCCGAGTGACGTTCCCAGGAGAAAAGCGCAGATCAGACGCCCCGTCCAGCCAATGTGACGCAGGCCACAGGCACGTGCTAGTGGCACGACGTCACACCCGTGTTGCTTAATGTTGCTAGTGCAAGGCGTGAGACATGTCTCAGATTTCGAGATGATTTTTCTACGACGCACGGTGGAGGGGAATATGCGCAGTGAATGCCGGCGCCGCAATTCCAGCGGATAGCGCCCCGCCCGCACCGTTCGCGGTCGCAGTTTCCGATCATCCGCCGCGCACCGCGCTCTCCCACGATGGCCAGCGCTTTTCCGACCGCCACCTCGATGCGCGGTCGGATGCGATCAGCCAACCGCTCCAGGAAAAGGGCGTGCACCAGCGTGATCGAATCGCCAGCTCACGCCCCAGGGCCGGAGGCCATCGCCGCGGTCACCGGCATCGTCAAGGCCGGCGCCGCCCACGTACCGCTGGATGTCCGACATCCGCCGGCGCGAAGGCGCAACCCACACCCGGCCGGCGTCCGGCCCGTACCCGCAACTCGCCCACCCCACAGGCCGCCACGGCCCGCACGGCCCCACCAGCCGTGCGGGCCGCACCCATGCGCTGCGGCGCACACCCTCCATACCGCGGCAACCACCAGGCCCCCTGCTGTTCACACTGGAGGCCACAACTCCCCTGCCGGACACCTGGTCTAACCCGATGACCGCGAGCAGCAGACACACCCACGTCCCGGAGGGCTCCCTTCGCATGCGCACCTACCGCACCATCGCAGCCACCGCCACGCTCGCCGTGGCACTCGGCACGGCCGTGCTCTCCGCCCCGGCCGCCCAGGCGGGCCCGCAGGGCACGAAGGCCACGAAGGCATCGACGGCGAACCTCATCCGCGAGGACGGCGAACTCTGGTACAAGGCCGCCCCCGGGCAGCAGAACCGGCTGACGGTCGGCGAGGAGATAGAGGGTCGCGACGGCGGCGAGTCGTACTACGTCCTCACCTTCCACGACAACTACGAGATCGCCATCTCGCCGGACGCGGCCAAGTGGGACGAGTGCAAGTACCCCAAGGCCGACGACCGCACCACGGTGCAGTGCGCGGTGCTGATCCCGCAGAACTCCGATGACTCGGACAGCTACGACATCGACCTGGGCGACATGGACGACACCGCCACCCTCGGCAAGGACGACAACGCCTGGGCCGGCGTGCACGGCGGCCCAGGTAACGACACCCTGACGTCCTCCGTCTCCGCGATGCTGTACGGCGAGGACGGCAACGACAAACTCGACGGCGGCGGCGGCCCGTTCGGCTTCGGCCCCTACGGCGGCGCGGGCAACGACACGATCTACCGCTGTAGCCAGGAGTGCTTCGGCGGCCCCGGCGACGACAAGTTCTACGGCTCCGACGAGGACGAGACCATGCACGGCGAGGACGGCAACGACATCCTCTACGGCCGCGGCGGCAACGACGTCCTCTACGGCGGCAAGGGCAACGACAAGCTGCTGGGCGACGCCGGCGACGACACCCTGTGGGGCAACAGCGGCGACGACATCCTCTGGGGCGGCAAGGGCAACGACAAGCTCTCCGGCGGCCCCGGCCGCAACCAGGTCCACCAGGACTGACCCCCACGGCCCCATGGCCTACGGCCACGGCCACGGGAGCAACTGGCCTGCGGGCCGGCCGGGCGGGGCTTCCGCGCTGCCTGGCCGGGCCGTGGGTACGGCAACGGCTCGCCCCCGAGCACCACATGGCCCCCCTCCCCCCGGGACGCAGGGCCCGACCCGCCCCAGCCAGGTCACCACGGACCCCGCCGCGCGATGCTCGTCAGCCGGCCGGCCGCAGCGGCCCCCTAAGGTGACCCCCATGACCGGTCTCCCCGTTCCCGTGTCCCAGGTGCGCGTGCGCGTGAACTTGAACATCGGGGCCTGTGGGCCCTACGCGCACGTCGTCGCGGACTTCGAACCGCCCGGGCCCGGCGGTGGGTTCGAGTTGCTGAGCGTCGTGCCGGAGGCCCGGCTGCGCGCGGAGTTCCTGCCGGCCCTGCGGGACGGGCTGCTGGAGGGGCTCGACGGGGTGGCGGCGGCCGTACTGATCACGGACGGCAGCCACCACGAGGTCGACTCCTCCGAGCACGGGTACAAGATCGCCGGGCGGGAGGCGGGCCGGGCCGCGCTCATCGGCGCGGGGCTGCTGCCGCCGGAGGAGGCGGACACGATGCGCTGGGCGAAGTGGCCGGGGCGGTTGCGGCCGTGGCCCGGGTATCGGGCGGCCGGCCGGCTCACACCACCGGCAGCAGTGCGTCCTCGCGCCACTTGAGGATCTTGTCGAAGCTGACGATGGCGCCGCCCCGGGCGGGGTTGCGGTAGCGGACTCGGTCGGTCAGTTCTTCGATGAGGAAGAGGCCGCGGCCGTGTTCGGCGGCGGCCTCGCACGGGGCGGGTTGGCGGTGGCGGGGGCGGGTGGGTTGGGGGGTGGGGCAGCCGGGGCGGATGGTGCGGGGGCTGCTCGCGCGGCCTCCGGGGAAGCCGGGGCCCGAGTCGGTGACCTCGATGCGGCAGGTGTCGCCGTCGATGAAGGCCGTCACCCGGTAGTCGGTGGTGGACGCGTCACCGCCGTGCTCGACGGCGTTGGCGCAGGCTTCGGAGAGGGCGAGGGACAGATCGTACGAGACGTCGGGGTCGACCCCCGCGGTCTCCATGGCGCCGAGCAACAGGCGCCGGGCGAGGGGCACGCTCGCGGCCTCGCGCCGCAGATGGAGGGACCACCAGATGCTCATGCTCTAGCCTCCCGGTCGCGGCTCGACATATCGATACGTATTGCCTGAGTCGGAGGTCAGTAAGCCCGCCTCCGGTGTGACTACGCTCATTCGGCAGATGCGGTTAGGGGCGTAAGCGGTGTATGGAAGTGGGGCTGGGGGCCATCTGTGTGATGCATGAGGTACTCCTGCAGGCCCGCTGAATCGTCCCGTCGGGGTGCCGGGGACGGGGCTCCCGGTGCGGGGCGCACGCGCCGGATGTCGGAGCGGGTCCCGGTCGGGGGCGTACGCGGGGATCCGGCAGCTACCCTCCCGGGACGCGGGCCGGGGCCCGTGGGCGTCAGCGGGCGAGTACCCCGTTCGCCGCGACAAACCGTCGAAAGGCCGCACCCCCTGACGTAGGAGGGTGTCGTGGCCGATGGGATGATGGCGCAGCCATGCTGTCTCGCACGTCGTTCCGTTTCTGCGCCTCGGGGAGGTCTCCGCTCCGCGAGCGGATGACGCATGCCGGGGCCGGGGGCGGGTTGCGGTGGTTGCGGGCCGGGATGTTCACCAGTGTCTGTGTGGCGCTGACCGCCGGGGGCCACGTGTTGGCCTCGTGCGCGGCGGTGCCCGGGTGGACCCTGGGTGTCGCGTGGCTGCTGGTCTTCGCCGTGGTGCTGCCGCTCGCCGGGCGGCGGCGGACGCTGCCGGGGATCGCGGCCGGGCTCGCGGCCGGCCAACTTCTCCTGCACGGTCTGTTCGCGCTCGCGCAGCGCGGCGTGGCCGGGTTGCCCGCCGTCGGCGGGCACCAGCACGCGCAGGGCGCGCAGGCGCTGCCCGCCGGGGTGGCCGCCGACAGCCCCGACGGCCGGCTGGTGATGCTCGCGGCGCGGCTGGTCTGTGACGAACCGGGCCAGATCTCGGTGGCCACGGCCCGGCTGATCGTCGCCGGGTCCGGACTCGACCCGAAGCAGCACGCGGGGCCCGGTGTCGATCCGGGTGCGGCCGTCGCCGCCGCGGGGCACGGTTCGGGTTCCGTCGTCGACGCCCTACTGCCCTCGCTGCCGATGCTCCTGGGCCACCTGCTGGCGGCGCTCGCCGCCGGCTGGCTGCTGCGCCGTGGCGACGCCGCCCTGTGGCGGATCGTCGCGCTGTCCGCCGCGCCCGCCCGCGAGGCCCGCGACCTGGCCCTCGCGCGTACCCTGCGGGCCGCGATCGCGCTGGTGGGAGCCGTGTGCGCGGGGTTGTCGCGGGCCGCTGTCGGGCCGCGGCGCGGCCCCGTACCCGCGGCTTGCCGGGCGCCGGTGCGGCCCGCTGTGCTGGCGCTGCACCACGCCGTGATCCGGCGCGGGCCGCCGCGCTTCGACCTGGCGGCCTGACGCGCAGCGCACTCCGGCGCATCCGGGGAGCGGCGGCGCGCGGGCGCCCGTCGCCGTGCCACCACCCTTCCCCGTAACGCCTTCAGGAGTCTTCGCATGAGCAGTTCGCAGCGCCCCGTGTCCGTTTCCCAGCCAGCCAGCCCCCGCCGGTCAACCGCACGGCGGCTCGGCGTCGTGGGCGGGCTCGCCGCCGGTGCCGTCCTGCTGTGTTCCGGGCCGGCGCTGGCGCACGTCAGCGTGCAGCCGGGCGAGGCCCCGCAGGGCGGGTACGCCACGATCAACTTCAAGGTGCCCAACGAGCGCGACAACGCTTCCACCGTCAAGCTCGAAGTCTCCTTCCCCGCCGACCACCCGCTGTCCTCGGTGATGCCGCAGCCGGTGCCCGGCTGGCAGGTGAAGGTGGCCAAGAAGAAGCTGGCCAAGCCGTTGGAGTCGCACGGCAAGAAGATCACCGAGGCGGTCGACAAGGTCACCTGGACCGCCGATGACGGCGGCGTGCGGCCGGGCCAGTTCCAGCAGTTCCCGCTCTCCGTCGGGCAGCTTCCCACCGACGCCGACCAGCTCGTCTTCAAGGCGCTCCAGACGTACTCCAACAAGGAGGTCGTCCGCTGGATCGAGGAGCCCAAGGAGGGCGCGGCCGAGCCGGAGTCGCCGGCGCCGGTGCTCAAGCTGGTGGCCGCCGACTCCTCGGCCGCCAAGCCGGACGACGCCGAGAAGGCCGGCGCCAGCGCCGAACCGCAGACCGCCGCCGGGGACGGTGACGACGACAGCAGCGACACCACCGCCCGGGTGCTGGGCATCGCCGGCATCGTGGTCGGCGCGGCCGGCGTCGCCTTCGGCGTACTCGCCGGCCGCCGCCGCGCCTGACCCGGAGCGCGGGGCCCTGGCCGGCCGCCCTGGCGTACGGGGTGGCTTGCGTGGGTCGGGTGTGTGGGTTGGGTGTGTGGGTTGGGTGCGTACGGGTCGGCTCGTACGGGTTGGCTGTGCTCGGGTTGGCTGTGCCCGGGTTGGCTCGTGGAGGTCGCTCGTACGGGGCGGCCCGCGCGGAGTCCTCTCGTACGGCTGCGCCGGCACCGGACCGGCACACCCGGTCGTCGGGCACACCCTGCCCCGACACACCCAGCCACCGGGCACACCCCCTCATCCGCACACCCGGCCCGGCCGGCCCGTGCCCCCTCGCTCCCTCTCCCGCCCCGCACTCCCCCGTACTCCCTGCCCCATCTCCCTCACCTGACCATCAAGCCCTCGCACCCTCTGGAGAAGAACTCCATGCGTAGCAAGACCACGGTCGTCGCCATCGCCGCCGTCAGCGTGCTCAGCCTCACCCTCGCCGCCTGTGGTGGTGGGGATTCCGAGGACAAGGGCGTCGCCACCGTGAAGACCTCGCCATCGGTCAAGGACAAGGGCGCCATCGTCCTGGACACGCCCAAGGAGAAGCCGGACCTGGTCCTCACGGACACCGACGGCAAGAAGTTCGACCTGCTGGAGCGGACCAAGGGCAAGCCCACCCTGATCTACTTCGGCTACACCTACTGCCCCGACGTCTGCTCGCTCGTGATGAGCAACGTCGCCATCGCCAAGGCCAAGCTGCCCAAGGCCGAGCAGGAGAAGCTCCAGGTCGTCTTCGTGACCACCGACCCGGACCGGGACACCCCGAAGCGGATGCGGAGCTGGCTCGACGGCCAGGGCGGCAAGGACTTCACCGGCCTCACCGGCGACTTCCAGACCATCCAGGACGCCGCAAAGCCGCTCGGCATCTTCATCGAGAAGCCGAAGAAGGAGAAGGACGGCTCGATCACCGTCAACCACGGCGCCGAGGTCATCGGGTTCTCGCCCAAGGACGACAAGGGCCACTGGCTGTACATGACCGAGACGACCTCGACCGCGTACAGCAGGGAGCTGCCCAGCATCGTCAAGGGGCAGAACCCATGACCGGCACCGATCAGATGACCCCCGCCGCGCGGCGACCGGCTGCGGACGGCGGACGGCCGGCGGGCGCCGTACGGCTACGGCGCATACGGCCCGTACGGCGGGTGCCGCGGGTCCGGAAGACCACGATGGCCGGCGTGCTCGCGCTGGTCACCGGGTTGTCCGGGGTCGCGCTCACCGCCTGCGGCACGGACGACGACAAGAAGGCCGGCGGGCCCGAGCTTTCGGTGGACGGCGCGTACCTGCCGCAGCCGCCCACCGCGGACATCGCCGCCGGCTACCTGAGCGTGCGCAACACCGGCGGCACCGCGGACGAGCTGACGTCGGTGACCAGCGCGCTCTCCGACGACGTCACCATGCACACCACCGAGGGCGGTGCGATGCGGAAGGTGACCGCGTTTGAGGTGCCGGCCGGCGGTCAGCTCGACCTCGCCCGCGGCGGCAACCACCTGATGCTGGAGAAGCTGACGCGCCGGCCCAAGGTGGGCGAGACCATCACGTTGACCCTGCACTTCGCCACCTCACCGGCGGTCGAGGTCAAGGTTCCGGTCAAGCCGACGTCGTACCTACCCGAGGACTGACGCCATGCCCGCGACCCCCACCCCGCACCAGCTCGCCACCCCGCACGGGCTCGCTGCCCCGCACGGGCTCGCTGTCCCGCGCCAGCCCGAGGCCCGGGCCCGCCGGCCGCTGGCCGTGCTCGGCGTGCTGCTGGCCGCGCTGCTGTGTGCGCTCGGCATCGGCGCGCAGCCGGCCGCCGCGCACGCCGCGCTGACCGGGACCGATCCGGCCAAGGGCACGGTGCTCAAGACGGCGCCCGAGCGCGTCACGCTCACCTTCTCGGAAGGCGTGCTGCTCTCGGACGACTCGGTACGGGTGCTCGACCCGCGGGGGGAGCGGGTGGACGACGGCGAGCCCTCGCACGTGGACGGCAAGTCGTCCACAGCCACCGTGCGGCTCCGCAACGGGCTGCCCACCGGCACCTTCACGGTGGCCTGGCAGGCGGTTTCGGAGGACAGCCACCCGGTGGGCGGCGCGTTCACCTTCTCCATCGGCGCGCCGTCCGCGACCTCGGTGACGCTGCCGAGCGCGGAGCCCGACGACACGGTGGCGGCGCTGTACGACCTGGCCAGGTACGTGGCGTACGGCGGGTTCGTGCTGCTGGTGGGCGGCTGCGTGTTCGCCGGCCGGTGCCACGCCGGGCGGGCCGTGCAGCGGGTCGCGGCGACCGGCTGGGCGGCGCTGGCCGTCTCCACCTTCGTGCTGTTGCTGCTGCGTGGCCCGTACACCAGCACCGGCAAGGGGCTCGGTGCGGCCTTCGACCTCGCGCTGGTCAGGGACGTGCTCGACACCAAGTCGGGGACGGCCCTGGTGTCGCGGCTGCTGCTGCTCGCGGCTGCCGCGGTGTGCATGGCAGTGCTGTTCGGTTCGTACGCGCCGGACGGGGACGGGCGCGGGGACACGCGGGGCTACGCGCGCGGGGCGCGCCAGCCGAGTCGTGGTGGCCGGGGCTCCGCTGCCGGGGCCGGTGGAACTCGCGCCAGTGGGGCCGGCGCCGGGCGGCGCGAGCTGGCCTGGGGGCTCGGCATCGGCGGTGCCCTGGTGGCCGGCGGGCTCGCCGCGACCTGGGCGCTGGCCGAGCACGCGTCGGTGGGCATCCAACGGTCGCTGGCCATCCCGGTGGACATCGTCCACCTGCTGGCCGTCGCGGTGTGGCTGGGCGGCCTGGTCGCCCTGCTGGTCGCGCTGCGCACCGAGGCCCGGCTGCCGAGCCTGGCCGTCCGCCGCTTCTCGCAACTCGCCTTCGGCTCGGTGGTCGCCCTGGTGGTCACCGGCCTCTACCAGTCCTGGCGGCAGGTCGGCTCGTGGCACGCGCTGACCGATACCGAGTACGGCCGCTGGCTGCTGGTGAAGGTGGGGCTCGTGGTGCTGCTGGTGGCGGTGGCCGGGTACTCGCGGCGCTGGACCGGCCGGCTCACCGACGGCCCGCAGCGGCCCCGCAAGGTCGGCCCGGCTAAGGCCGCGGCGGCGGCCAGTCGGGCGGAGCGGGCGGAGAAGTCGGAGCGGGCTGCCGGCGCCGACAGCCAGACCGGTCGGGGCGAGAAGGACAGCACCACCGGCAACAGCAGCAAGACCGCCAAACAGAGCAGCAAGCAGACCAGCAAGCAGAGCGGCAAGGCGGCGGGGGCCGGCGTCCCGGCGGACCCGGCCGCCGCGGATCATCCGACCGACCCGACCACTGTCGGGGCGAGCGCCGACGCGGGCTCCACGGCAACCCGGCCGGGCCGGCCGGACCAACCCGCCCCACCCGATTCCGTACGGGCCGCCCAACTCGCGCGGCAGCGGGCGGCGGCCAGTGCGGCCCGTACCCGGCAGGCGCAGGACGCCGATCCGGAACGCTCCGGACTACGTCGCTCGGTGGCGCTCGAAACCTCCGTGGCCGTCGCCCTGTTGGCCGTCACGACGGTGCTCACCGGCACTCAGCCGGGCCGCGCCGAGACCGAACAGGGCGCCGCGCAACAGGCGGTGACCGCCGGCCCGGTCACCGTCGAGATCCCCTACGACACCGGGGGCCCGCTCGGGCAGGGCACCGCCGAGGTGACGCTCGACCCGGGCCGTACCGGTGACAACACCCTGCACGCCTACCTCACCAACCGCGCCGGCAAGCCCGCCGACGTCCCCGAGCTCAAGGCCGCCCTCACCCTGCGGAACAAGGGCATCGGGCCGCTCGGCGTCTCCCTCAACCGGATCTCGGCGGGCCACTGGAGCGCATCCGGCGTGCAACTCCCCATGCCAGGCGACTGGCAACTCTCGTTGACCGTACGCACCTCCGACATCGACCAGGTGACGGAGACCGACACCCTGAAGGTCGGACCATGACTGTGGACCCCATCTCCCGCCGGCGCCTGCTGGGCACGGCGGGGGCGGCGGGCGCCGCCGGGCTCATCGCCGGCGGCGCGAGCGGGGTGGCCGTTGACCGCGCCACCCGCACGACCGCCAGCAGCACCGCACTGACCAGCATCGGAACGACGTCCGTCGCCTTCGGCGGCGAGCGCAGGGCGCACGGCGCGCCCCAGGCCGGCATCACCACACCGCACCAGGTGCACGGCCACCTCATCGCCTTCGACCTCGCCGCGGGCGCCGACCGGAAGGCCGCGGCCGGGCTGTTGCGGCGCTGGACGCAGGCCGCCCGGGAGCTCGCCGAGGGGCGCGCGCCGGGTCGGGACGCCACCGGCGTGGCGCTGGACGCCGGGCCCTCCTCGCTGACCGTCACCATCGGGTTCGGGCGGACCTTCTTCGCCAAGGCCGGTGTGCCGGAGCAACTGCCGCGGGCTCTGGCGCCGCTGCCGGACTTCTCCGCCGACGTGCTCGACAAGGCCCGCAGCGACGGTGACCTGTGGCTCCAGATCGGCGCCAACGACGGACTCGTGGCCTTCGACGCGCTGCGCACGCTGCAACGGCTCGCCGGCGAAGTGGCCACCGTGCGCTGGCAGATGACCGGCTTCAACCGCACCCCGGGCGCCACCGGCAAGCCGCTGACCACTCGGAATCTGATGGGTCAGGTCGACGGAACCAACAACCCCAAGCCGCAGGAACCCGACTTCGACAGCCGGCTGTTCGTGCCGAAGGGCGGCGACGACAGCTCGCCGGCGTGGATGGGCGGCGGCTCGTACGCGGTCGTGCGGCGCATCCGGATGCTGCTCGACACCTGGGACCACCTCTCCGTCGAGCAGCAGGAGCGGGTCATCGGCCGGCGCAAGTCGGACGGCGCGCCGCTCTCGGGCGGCACCGAGACCACCCCGGTTGACCTGGACAAGTTCAACGGCGACGGGTCGATCGCGATCCGCGGCGACGCGCACATCCGGGTCGCGGCGCCGGAGACCAACCAGGGCGCGGCGATGCTGCGCCGCCCGTTCTCGTACCACGACGGGTTCCGCAGCGACGGCGCGCCGGACGCCGGGCTGCTCTTCATCGCCTGGCAGGCCGACCCGATGAAGGGCTTCGTGCCGGTGCAGCGCAAGCTCGACCGCGGCGACGGCCTCTCCCGCTTCCTACGGCACGAGGCGAGCGGCCTGTTCGCGGTGCCCGCGGCGGCCGGGCCCGGGGAGTACGTGGGGCAGGCGCTGCTGGAGGGGTGATCGGGACCGCCCGCTCGCACGCGCGACAGCTCCAACTTGCCGACACAGTTAGTGAGTTGCTCGCCCACGTCGAACGGGCCGCGTGGTACGGGGCGCCGGGGCCACCCCCCGAGCGGTACGGCCCCGCGCCCCGGTCTCATCCGCAGCACCGGGGCGCGGGGGGCCGGCGCCCGCGCCACGCCGCAGCGGCGAACCGTACGGGGCCGGCCCCCCGTACCGCTGGGCAGCCGGCGCGCACCACGGGACGGGGGGCGAGGTCAGCCGGTCGGGCGCCGCTGCCCCGCCGCGTAGTACGCGAGCAACTCCGCGGCCAGCGGCGGCACGTCGAAGGGGGTGCCGCCGCTGCGCAGCGAGCGGGTGGCCAACTCGCCGGCGGCCACGCTCATCCGGGCGGCGACCGGCGAGGTGTCGGTGGCGCCGCCCTCGCGCACGAAGCGGCAGAACTCGTCGATGATCCGCTCGTCGGCGCCGCCGTGCGAGCCCTTCGCCTCCGGCACCCGGAACTCGGCGTCGCCGCCCGCCCGGTAGCCAGAGGGGCCTGTGTTCCAGAGTTTCACCAGGTCACCGGGGCCGTCGCCGAAGTTCTCGATGCGGCCCTCGGTGCCGATGACCGTGTAGTTGCGGAAGTAGTCGGGGCTGAAGTGGCACTGCTGGTACGCGGCGATGACGCCGTTGTCCAGGCGCATGTTCATCACCGACACGTCCTCCACGTCCACCACGTGGTGCAGGTCGCGGCGGGCGGTCGGCGGCCAGTCGAACTCGCGCAGCCAGCCGTCCGGGCGCGGGGTGTCCGGCTCCCGGCGCGGCAGGTCGCCGTAGACCATCAGGTCACCGAGCGCGTTGACCCGCTCGGTGTAGCCGCCGGCCAGCCAGTGCACCACGTCGATGTCGTGCGCGGCCTTCTGGAGCAGCAGCCCGGTGGTGCGGCGCCGGTCGGCGTGCCAGTCCTTGAAGTAGTAGTCGCCGCCGTACGAGACGAAGTGCCGCACCCACACGGTCTTCGGCTCGCCGATGTCGCCGCGGGCGATCAGGTCGCGCATCAGCCGCACCACGCCCATGTGCCGCATGTTGTGCCCGACGTAGAGCCGGGTGCCGCTCTCGTAGCCGGCGCGCAGGATCGCGTCACACTGCTCGACGGTGATGCCCAGCGGCTTCTCCACGTAGGCGGGCTTTCCGGCGGACAGGGCCGCGCAGGCGATCGCCTCGTGCGTGTCGTCGGGGGTGGCGACGATGACCGCGTCGATGGACGGGTCGTCCAGGAGGGTGCGGTGGTCGGCGACGGCGCGGGCGCCGGCGAACCGGTCGGCCACCTTCGCGCGCACCGCCGCATCGGTGTCGGCGACGGCCGCGACGACGCTGCCGCGGCCCGGGCGGTGGGCGGCGACGGCCAGGTTGGCGCGCAGCCCGAGGCCGATGACGCCGATCCTGAGGTCTTCCATCTGTTGTCTCCCCTGCTGAGGCCGGCGCGCCCCGCCCCGCGGGATCAGGGGATCGGGGCGGGACGCGCCGGCGGTGGCGCCGACCGGTCACCCGGTGCGGGCCGCTCGGTCACCGGCGGGACCCGGCGCCGCGCTGAGGGTCGCGCGGGCCGGGCCCACCGGCTGCTGGCCGGGCCCTGCCGCCGGGCCGTTGTCGGCGCCGGCGGCGGGCGGCTCACTTGGTCTTCTTGCCCTTCTTCTCACTGGCCAGCGACTGCTCGTACTCCCGGCGGATGCGGTCGCCGCCGCCCGAGCGCCAACTCTTCAGCAGCCCGTCGAAGTCGGAGAGCGACTTGCGGCCGGCGACGATGTCCAGGACACCGTCGTTGAACGCCTTGGAGAGCGAGGCGCCCTTGTCGGCGTTGGTGTCCGAGTAGTGGCCGATGACGGGGCTGGCCTGGCCCATCTTGATGAGTTCCTGCTGCCAGCCGTGGATGCGCCGGGTCATGTCGGGCTTGCCCGGCAGGTAGAGGTACTCGGGCGCGTTGGTGAGGAAGGAGACCGGCATCGCGGTGGTGACCGCCTCCGCGTTGCCCTTGTCGGTGAGGGTGACGTCGCCGTCGCGGGTGCGCTCGTGGTGGGTGCCCTCGACGCCGTTCTCCAGGAACAGCCGCTCCTCGCTGCCGAACGGCGCGGCGAGGTAGTCGAGCACGGCCAGCAGCGTCGGAATGCGCTCCTTGGGGGCGTTCTTGCTGATGGCGGTGAAGCCGACCGAGCCGGAACCGAAGTCGAAGTGCGGGGTGGCGCCCGGCTTGGCGGCGAACGGCACGATGATGCCGAACGGGAAGTCGTACGTCTTCACGTCCACCAGGAAGGACGGAAAGGACTGCACGTACGCGCCGAGCGTGCCCTGCGCCATTTTCTCCCGGGTGGTGGTCAGATTCGGGTCCGGCCAGAACAGGCCCGCCTTGAACACCTTGACGGCGAATTCCAGGGCCTCGAAGTACTGCTCGCTCTCGAACCTGTTGGTGAGCTTGCCGCCCTCCAGGTGCCAGCCGGCGGGTGCGCCGAACCACTGCGCGAACATGCCGTGCGCATTCACGTACGCCGGCTCAAGCACGTACTTCTTGCGCTTGGTGTCCAGGAGTTCCTTGCCCTTGTCGAGGAAGTCCTGGGCGCTGCTGAAGGTGGCGCCGCCGACCGGCTTCCAGAAGTCCTCGTTGATGACGTAGACCTGGCCCATGCGGCCGTAGGCGACCGGCACGCCGGCGATCTTGCCGTTGATGACGGCCGTCTTCCACGCGAAGTCCGGCAGGTTGGCCAGGTTGGGGTACTTCCGTATCGCGTCCCCCGACAGGTGCGAGGTCACGTCGTGGAATTTCGCCTGGAGCAACTGCGGCACCTTGCGCAGCCCCTGGTTGGGCGGGAACCACACCAGATCAGGAATGTCGCCGCTGGCGATGATGGCGTTGAACTTCGTCAGATAGGTGTCGGCGCCGCTCTCCACGACGATGTTCATCTTGAGGTCGGAACCGAGCCGCTCGTTGAGCTCCTTCCAATAGCGGTTGCGGTCCATCGCAGGCGCCGGCGTGGTGAACGTCTCGGTCAGCGCGGTGATCGACTCGCCGTCACCCGGGGTCTTCGCGACCGACTTGACCAGCTTCTTCGGGTAGCGCAGATAGCCGGCGTCCAGGCCCTGCGCATTGCCCGGCAGATCGGCCGGCGCGACATTGGCCGGCAGGTAGGTCGGCAGCTTGACCTTGCGGAACCCCTCGGCGCCCTTGCCGCCGACGGCCGTTCCCGTACTGCACGCGCTGAGCGAGCCGAGCCCGGTGACGGCCAGCCCCGCGGCGCCGGCGACGCCGAGGAACCGGCGCCGGTCAAGCCGGTCGAACAGGCTGCGGGCGCCGACCGCAGGCGAATGCGCGGGGAATGCGGGCGCGTCCGCGGAGAATGCGGGCGCGCCGGTCACCTGCTGCCGGTCGGTCTGCTGAGGGGACATGGAGTTCTCCTGACGGGGTGGTGCGGTCGGCGGTGAGCGGCAGGGGCGGGGGCTGCATCAGCCCTTGACCGCGCCGGTGAGCACACCCTTGGCGAAGTACTTCTGGAGGAAGGGGTACACGCACAGGATCGGTATGAGCGCGAGAATGAGGACCGCCATCTGGAGCGAGATGGACGGCGGCAGTTGGCTGACGCCCATCGCCTTGGCGTTGATGCTCTCGCCCTGTACGACATAGGACCGCAGGACGACCTGGAGCGGGTATTTCCCGGAGTCGTTGAGGAAGAGCAGCGCATTGAAGAAGCTGTTCCAGTAGCTGACCCCGTAGAAGAGGCCGACGACCGCGATGACCGCCTTGGACAGCGGCAGCACCACGCGGCACAGAATGGTCAACTCACCGGCCCCGTCAAGGCGCGCCGCCTCGTACAGTTCGGTCGGAATTCCCTGGAAGAAGGCCCGGACGACGATGACGTTGAAGACGTTCAGCAGGACCGGCAGGATCAGTGAGGCATAGCTGTCCAACATGCCGAATTCCTGCACGACCAGATAGGTCGGAATGATGCCCGGCGTGAAGAGGAAGGTGCCGAGCACCAGCAGCAGGATGGGCTTTCCGCCGACCATGCCGGGCCGGGAGAGGCCGTAGGCGAGGGCGATGGTGCACAGCACGCTCAGGACGGTGCCGACGCCGGTGACCACCACGCTGACCATCGCGGCGCGGGTCACCACGCCGCCCTGGAGCAGCACGTCGTACGCCTCGAAGGTGGGGTGTTCGGGGATCAGCACGTAGCCGCCGTTGGCGTCCAGCTCCTCCTGGCCGGCGAGGCTGGTGCCGAGCGCGAGCAGGAACGGATAGCCGACGGCCACCACGATCAGGACGATGGCCACGGCCTTGGCGCCCTGCCCGTACCAGGTGGGGCGCTCCATCCACGGCGGGCGCTCGGGGCGGGTGCGACGGCGCGGACGGGCGCCGCGGGAGCCCCCGGCGCCGCCCTTCGCGGGGGACTTGCCCGGGGTCAGCAGCGAGGTGGTCACTTGTACACTCCCTGCTCGCCGAAGCGGTGGGCCAGCTTGTTCGCGGCGAGGATCAGCACCAGGCCGATCACGCCTTCATCAGCCCGGCGGCCGTGCTCATGCCCCAGTCGCCGTCCACGACGCCGTGGAAGTACACGTACGTGTCCAGGACTTCGGAGGCTTCGGCGCCCACCGCCTCGCGCTGGAGCAGCATCTGCTCGAAGCCGACGTTGAGGATGTCGCCGAGGCGCAGGATCAGCAGCATGATGATCACCGGCCGGATGCCGGGCAGCGTCACGTGCCACATCCGCCGCCAGGGCCCGGCGCCGTCCATCGCCGCCGACTCGTACTGCGCGGTGTCGATGGAGGCCATCGCGGCGAGGAAGATGATCGCGCCCCAGCCGCAGTCCTTCCAGATCATCTGGGAGGTGACGAGCAGCTTGAAGGTGTCGGGGTTGGTCATGATGTTGCCGACGCCGACCCCGTGGTCGTTGAGGAAGCTGCTCACGGTGCCGGTGCCGCCGAGCACCTGCTTGAACATGGCCACCACCACGACCCAGGACAGGAAGTGCGGCAGGTAGACCACGGTCTGCACGAAGCGCCGCAGCGTCTCGCCGACCAGCGAGTTCAGCAGCAGGGCCAGCGCGATCGGGGCCGGGAAGTACAGCAGCAGTTGGAGCGCGGTGATCTCCAGCGTGTTGTACACCGCCGTCCAGAACTCCGGCTGCTCGGTGAGCGCCACGAAGTTCTGCATGCCCACGTACGGGCTGTGCTTGAAGCCGAGGAACGGCTGGTAGTCCTGGAAGGCGATGACGTTGCCGAGCAACGGCAGGTAGAAGAACGCGCCGAAGTAGGCCACGCCCGGCAGGCAGAGCAGCAGCAACGCCTTGTCGCGGCGCAACCGGTGCCGCAGGGGAACGCGGGCGGCCTTGCGCAGCGCCCGCTTCCCCTGCGGGCTCGGGGCCGCGGAGAGCGGGGCTTGCTGCTGCGACGTGCCCGGACGGGCCGACGAAGAAACGGAAGCCGTCACATTCACCTCCGACAGTGAGAGCGAGAGCGGATGCGGGGCAGCCCGCCCGGGGCACGCGGGAATCCGCCGTGCAGGGGAGGGTGACTGCCGAGTCCCCGTGGTGGTGGCACGCCGGCGCGCGCAGCCGAGAGCTACGCGCCGCGACGTTCACCACGAGGCGGCTTCATCTTGCACGCCACTGCTTAAAGGTGACAAGAGGTGTTCATAAAGATCTGCAAACGCGCAGAATCACACTTCGCTGCGTGATCATTGTGTGCTTGTACGGCGGCGACGAGGGCGCACCGCGGAAGCCTGGGGCGGCGGGGCCGCCCCAGGGCGGCGATCACGCCTGAATGACGGTCACCCCGCGCTCCTCAAAGCGTTTGACCTGCTCAGGCGCGTGCGCATCGGTCACCAGGACATCGATGGCACTGATCGTGCAGATCCGTACGAACGCCTGCTCACCCAGCTTGGAGCTGTCCGCCACGACCACCACCTTGCGGGCCTGCCCAGCGAGCAGCGCATTGATGCTCGCTTCGCCCTCGTCGTGCGCACTGGCCCCCAGCTCCGGGTGCAGGGCGTCCACGCCGATGAACGCGATGTCGAGGCTGACCTCGCGCAGGATGTGCCCGGCCAGCGGGCCGATGAGCTCGTACGACTGGGGCATCGCGACGCCCCCGGTGGCCACGATCTTCACGTGCGGGCGGACGGCGAGCTCGTTGGCGATGTTCAGCGCGTTGGTCACGATCGTCACCACCGGCTCGTCGGCCTTGTCGGCCCCGTCGGTCTTGGTGGCGATCGCCCGCGCCACCTCGGTGGTGGTGGTACCGCCGTTCAGCCCGACCACCATCCCGCGGCTGACCAGCCCGGCCGCGGCCCGCCCGATCCGCTCCTTCTCCTCCCCGTGGCGCATGGCCTTGTACCGCAGCGGCAGGTCGTACGCGACGGTGTGCGCCACCGCGCCGCCTCTGGTCCGGGTCAGCAGCCGCTGCTCGGCGAGATGGTCCAGGTCACGGCGGATCGTCGCCGCCGAGACGGCCAGCTCGGCCGCCACGCTGTCGACCTCCAACTGCCGCCGCTCAGCGAGCAGCCCCAGCAGCATGTTGTGCCGTTCGTACCGGTTCACTACACCTCCACACCTCCGCTGGCGCGGGGCCGTGCGGAGTCCGCTGGCGCGGGGCCTTGCGGGTCGTCGTTGCTGTTCTCTGTTGCTGTTCTCTGTTGCTGTGCTGTGTTGCTGTGTTGCTGTGTTGCTGTGCTTGATGCTGCGTTTCGTTGCTGTGGTGCTGTGGTGCTGTGGTCGTTGCACGTCTCCGTGCTCGTTGGTGTGTCGTGGTGGTCGGCAGGGGCTGCGGTACGCCGTGGGGTGCGGGCCCCGTGCGGGGCGCGGCTTCTCCGTACGGAGCCCGTGGCTCCGGTGCACCCTCCGGCGTACTGCTGCGGACGTGGCGCTCCACGACCCGCGACGGTGCCGTGCGACGGCCCTGCACTTACTGTGCCCTGCCGGGGAACACAGTGGCATACGCACCCACCTAGCTGCGCACTCGTGGATTCTGACTTATTGGTTCGCGCAGAAACATCCATGGGCGGGCGGGAGAGGGTTGGGGGCGAGATGGGGGTGGGGTGAGGGCGGGCCAGGGCCGGTGGGGCTGGTGCGGCTGGTACGTCTGGCGGGGCCGGTGAGGTTGGTGCAGCCGGTAGGGCTGGCGCGGCCGGTGGCAAGCCGCTCCCCGTCCCCAACCCCACCCCCGGCACGCGTACGGCCCGACCGCCCGCCGGGAAGCGGGGGATCGGGCCGTACGGGGTGTGGGTGGGAGTGCGCGCCGCAGCCGGTGGGCGCGGACCCGGGCTCAGGCGTGGGCGCGCACCGCGGGCGACAGGGGCTGGCTCGTGCGGGTCAGACCATCGTGGAGACGCAGAACGGGTGCCCCGCCGGGTCGAGCAGCACCCGCCAGCGCTCCGGGTCCGGCTGGGTGTCGGGCTTGGTCGCACCCAGAGCGACGAGATGTGCCTCGGCCGCGTCCAGGTCGGCGACGCCGAAGTCGAGGTGCGCCTGCTTCTCGGTGGCGGGGTCGGGCCAGGTCGGACGCCGGTAGTCGGCCAGCCGGTTGAACCCGAGTCCGGGGCTCCCCTCCTGTCCCAACAGCACGAAGCCGTCCGTGGAGTAGGTCACCGGCCAACCCGTGACCTCGGCGTAGAAGCGGGCCAGCGCATCGGGATCGGGACAGTCGAAGGTGACCGCGGCGTACCGGAAGACGGGCGCGGCGGACGCGGCGCCGGCCGCGGGGACGGCGTCCGGAGCGGCGGGTGTGGTGGATGTGGCGGCAGCGGGGGACGCGGAGGCGGTGGGTTCCGTAGGCATGGGCAGACAGTAGGACATATCTAGGACAGGCACGGTCCGCAATGACGGACACATTTCATGGTGGAAGCAGCACCTGAACGGGCACTGCGCCACGCCCGACTGCATGCCAGCGCCGAAGCTCACTCTCCCAGGGGCTCATCCAACCTACGCGCACTACCGTTTCAGTGCAGGATAATTCTATAGAAGTCAATACATCTGCCATCTCTCTAGCCCGACACTCGCTAATCACGAAGAAGCAGACAAGACCTGCAACGGGTTGCCTCGACTTGTTCCGTGCTGAGATGCTGCCACTCCAGTGACTGGGCATTCACGCTAAGCGACCGGCAGGCGTTGGCGCGGCAATTCTCAGCGGGGGCGGGGCCAACCGTTGCGGGGGCGCATGGCGAAGAAGGCGGCGTTGCCGCCACCACTAGGCAGCTCAACACGCTTGGTCGTACCGGTAGTCGGCACAAGAGCCGGTTGCGGGCGCTCCACCGCGGCTCCTTGTCGGATAGCGGCTGAGCCGCAGGGGCAGAACAGCCGTCCTGGACACCTGCTCACGGCTCTCCGAGGACAAGGACTTCGGGAGGCGTCCCGGCTTCGTCCCGCCACCCAACGTGCGGGAGAGGCACTCATCCACACGAACTCAGACGTTGAACACAGCACGTGGGGTTCCCCGCTGCCGCCGCCCGCACAGCCTGCACCGCTCATCGTGGGATCACCGGTAATGCCGGTCAATTGAAGAAAATGACATGGAATTTATCATGGAATTAGCAGACGCCTGGCACCATCTGGCAGATGAAAACCCCTCGCCTGGCCCCACCAACCCCATATCTCACTACAAGCCAGAGTTGCCCTCCGGCGTCCAAACCTCAACCGAGACCATTCTGGGGTGGATCGCGGGGGGTGGCCTGGTCGCCTGCGTAATCGGAAGGCTAGTTGGCTGGCTATTCGCCGCGGTGGGCCACAACACCGAGCGGGACGGCATAGCCGCCCGCGAGAAGGGCATCGTCTGGTCCTTCCATTCCGCCGTCGGCATCGGCCTCACCAGCAGCCAGGTGTGGACCGCCTACCAGGTCACCCAGTGATCGCCGATGGATGACTACGACCGCAAAGCAGCACGGGCGAAGTGGCGGCTGTTCCTCGTCGGAGTACTGAGCGGCACCCTCCTTGTGGGGGGCGGCGTCATCGCCCTCACAGCCGTGAACTCCGGTGACGACAGCGGACCCGAGAAAGCGGACAAGCCCCGCCCCAGCGCCAGTGCGACAGCCCGCCCCTCCGGCTCCCCAAAGTCCACTCCCGTTTGCACCACCCCTGCCAACTGCCCGCCAGTACGCGTGCTGAAGCCGCGAAAGGTGGAGGACGGCGCCTCGCTCGGCTTCCCCGACACTGTCCAAGGCGCTCTGTCGGCGGCCGTAGCACGCTGGGAGGAGTACGCATTTCTGGATGACCAGATGGCACGTCGGCAGCTGACCGTCACCACCTCCCGAAACTCTCCGGAGACGATCGATAAATGGGTCTCCGAAGTACGCAAACTACGCGAAGGCGCCGGGCTGCCACCCTCCGGAGCGATGCCCGCCGGGTTCAACGTCACCACCGTCGTCAAAGCCATCCACGGCAGGTCGCTGACCGACGACGGTGAGGTGGTGCACTTGTGGATGGTCTACGACCGCTACGCGGAACTCCCGAACGACGTGGTCGATGACGATCCACTCAAGGATGAAGAGGTCGACGTCATCCTTAAATGGGAAGACGGGGACTGGAAGCTCACGGAGGAGGAAAAGTACGTCTCCAAGCGCTCATTCCCGAATGCCTACTTCCCGGACAGTCCATATGCCGCACAAAGCGGGTGGCGGCAGGTCGTGAAGTGAATACCTCCGCCGCAGGCGTGGCATCGGAAGTCGCGGGCCCCGCATCGGCGGAGAGCACCTGGCCGTACTACCGACACGACTGCGGATGGACGGTCAGCTTCCACGTCCGCAACTGGCAGGACAGCCCTGTGCACGCCACCTTCCTCCAACCCCTGCTGCACCCTCGCACCAATGCCCCGCCCTCGCCCTCCCGGGAAGGGGTCCCGTCGAGGGCGGGGCCGGTCAGGGGCTACTCCTGGAGCCGCAGCCGTCAGCCCTCCTGGAGAATGACCGACCGCGTCAGGTGGCGCGGTCGGTCCGGGTCCAGGCCGCGGCGGTCGGCGATGGCGAGGGCCAGCCGCTGGACGCGGACCAGCTCCGCCAGCGGGTCGATCCCGTCGCACACCCACTGCGCGCCGGTCGCGCGCACCTGGTCGGCCAGTCCGGCCGGCTCCTCGCCGAGCATCCAGGTCGCGGTGCCGGTGGTGCTGATGCTGATCGGGCCGTGCCGGTACTCCATCGCCGGGTACGACTCCGTCCAGGCCAGGGCCGCCTCGCGCATCTTCAGCGCGCCCTCGTTGGCCAGGCCGACCGTCCAGCCCTGGCCGAGGAAGGTGAACTGGTTGGCGTCCACGAGGCCGTTCGGCAGCGGTTCGCTGATCGCGATCCGCACGTCGCGCACGGCGGTCTCGGTGTGCAGCCCGAGGTGGGCGCGGAGCAGCGTGAGCGCGGTGGTGGCGAACCTGGTCTGCACGACCGACCGCTCATCGGCGAAGTCGAGCACGAGGACCTGATCGGCCGCGGTCATCACCGGCGTGTCCGGGTCGGCGGTGAGCGCGAGCGTACGGCCGCCGGCACCGCGCACCCCGGCCAGGAGTTCCAGCACCTCGGTGGTGGTGCCGGAGCGGGTCAGCGCGACGACGCGGTCGTAGCCGCGGTGGGCCGGGAACTCGGAGGCGGCGAACGCGTCGGTCTCCCCCTGCCCCGAGCCCTCCCGCAGCGCGGCGTACGCCTGGGCCATGAAGTACGAGGTGCCGCACCCCACGACGGCGACCCGCTCCCCCCGCCCGGGGAACGCCTCGCGCTGCGCCTCGGCCAGCTCGGCCGCGCGGCTCCAACACTCCGGCTGACTGGCCAGTTCCTTCTCGACATGCGTCACGGCTACTCCGAAGCGAGAGGGGATGATTGTTCATGCAGTCTAAGTGACACTTTCAATCACATTCAAGCATCGGTACGGGCCGAGAACGCGCACACGCTGCGCCCGCGCACCGCCCCACGCCCCGCCCGCCCCCGCGCGCCGCCCTGCACCTCCTCCACATCCCGCACCCCGCCCCCGCACCTCCCGCACACTCCCCGTAGCGCCCCCACTCCATTCCTGGCCCCCGACCACCACCCGGCCGCCGCCACCCACCGGGCAGGGCCACCCGGTGGCGAACGAACGGTGCAACGGTGCGGGGACATGACCCGCACGCGCCGCGCGCGTGGCCGGGTTCGTACGGCAGGGCCCACGGAGCCGGCCTGAGCGGGGCCCGGGCGCGGGTATCGTGGCGACTTCCCAGCAGATCCACGGGCAGCAACGCCGCGCGGGGCAGCGCGTACGGGGTGCCGCTCCGGCGCACACCCACCGTCTTCGCCCCGCTCGGCCACGCGCCCGCCGGACGTCAGATCGCGAGGACCCCATGGTGATGTCGCCCAGCCGCTATACCTACCTCGGCCCCGAGGGCACGTTCACCGAGGCCGCGCTGCGCACGTTGCCGGAGGCCGCCACCCGCGAACTGGTCCCGATGGTGTCCGTGCCGGCCACGCTGGACGCGGTCAGGTCGGGCGAGGCCGCCGCGGCGCTGGTGCCGATCGAGAACTCGGTGGAGGGCGGCGTCACCGCCACCCTGGACGAACTGGCCACCGGCGGCCCGCTGATGATCTACCGCGAGGTGCTGCTCCCCATCGCCTTCGCCCTGTTGGTACGGCCCGGCACCAAGCTGAGCGAGATCAAGACGGTCACCGGCCACCCGGTGGCCCAGCCGCAGGTGCGCAACTGGCTCGCGAAGCACCTGCCGGACGCCGTGTGGGAGTCGGCCGCCTCCAACGCGGACGGCGCGCGCCTGGTGCAGGAGGGCCGCTACGACGCGGCGTTCGCCGGCGAGTTCGCGGCACCGACCTACGGCCTTGAGCCGCTCGTCTCGGACATCCACGACGCGCAGAACGCGCAGACCAGGTTCGTCCTGGTCGGCCGCCCGGCCAGGCCCGCGGCGCGGACCGGCGCGGACAAGACGTCGGTGGTGATCTGGCTCGGCGACGACCACCCGGGCGCACTGCTCGAACTGCTCCAGGAGTACGCGGCCCGCGGCGTGAACATGATGCGCATCGAGTCCCGGCCGACCGGCGAGGGCATCGGCCGCTACTGCTTCTCGGTGGACTGCGAGGGGCACATCACCGACCGCCGGGTCGCCGAGGCGCTGACCGGGTTGAAGCGGATCTGCCCCAAGGTGCGCTTCCTCGGCTCCTACCCGCGGGCCGGCGTCGACCCCGCCGACCTGCCCGAACTGCGACACGGCACCTCGGACGCGGAGTTCGTCGCCGCGGCCGACTGGCTGGCCCGCTGCCAGGACGGCCGCGCCTGAGGCACGCCCGCGACGAGCTGCGGAGGCGTACGGGACGGGCCCGGTCTTTCCGGTCCCGGTACCACCCGATCCCGGTACGGCCAGTACTGGTATCGCCGGCGCTGGTACGGCCGGTACGGGTACGGCTGGTACGGGTACGGCTGGTACTGGTACGGCCGGTACTGGTACGGCCGGTACGGGTACAGCCGGTACGGGGTACGGCTGGTACGGGTACAGCCGGTACCGGTACGGGCTCGGCCCGGTCTCCCCGGTCCCGTTACCGCCAGACCCCGTATCGACCGAACCCCGTACCGCCAGACCGGGTACTGGTCGAACCCGTACCGCCAGAACCGGTACCGGCCCGGCCCCACACCGTCGCCGCCGCCGTCACCGCACGAGCCTCATCACCGTACGGACGCCGTCACCGTACGAGCAGCCACAGCCGCAGCCGCAGGCTCAGACGCATCCGCAGCCACATCCGCAGCCGCCCGGCCCGAGGCCGGGCCCCGCATCACCCACAGCAATGCACACCCCTCAAAAAGTTATCCACAGGCTCCGACTCGACCTGTGAATAAGTCGACATGGCGATTCCGGCCTAGGGGGCAAATAACCCAAAGCATCGCAAGTCGCAACACTCCCGCCCACTCCCGCCACTTCGCCCCCCATTTCTTGATCCACAGCGAATCCGCCCGCCAGAAGGGAGCTAACTCACTCGAAAGAGGGTGTGAGATGCGGGTGGCGAGGGAATCCATGGCCCAGCAATATGCGGTCGAAATGTCCGACCTTAAAGTCCACAGATTGTGCACACAGCCTGTGGATAAGTTATGCACTACACCCCCGGACCTGTGGACAACCTCCGGGCGCCAACTCCCCCTTCCACAGCGGAAATCAGCCAGCGTGGCTCATCCACGTACCCCCTATGGAGGAATGCGCACCGTATTCTTGACGGCCCGAGCGCGCATTTCGTAGCCACCCCCGCGCTGCACCACACCCTCCCCACCGCCCCCTCTATCCCCTTTCGGGGTAAATATGGGCAAATGGCGACGCAATGGAATATCGCGTCGAGGCGCCGGAGCACGCACCGGTAACCTGGAGGGGTGATTGACCTTCGCCTGCTTCGTGAGGACCCCGACCGAGTGCGCGCCTCCCAGCGCGCCCGTGGAGAGGACGTCGGCCTCGTCGACGCGCTGCTCTCCGCCGACGAACGACGCAGGTCGTCCAGCGTCCGCTTCGACGAACTGCGCTCCGAGCAGAAGCAGCTCGGCAAGCTCATCCCCAAGGCCAGCGGCGACGAGAAGGCCGAGCTGCTGAAGAAGGCCGGCGAGCTGTCCGCCGCCGTCAAGGCCGCCGACGCCACCCAGGACGAGGCCGCCGAAGAGACCCAGCGGCTGCTGCGCCAGCTCGGCAACCTGGTCCACCCCGACGTCCCGATCGGCGGCGAAGAGGACTTCACCGTCCTGGAGACCGTCGGCACCCCGCGCGACTTCGCCGCCGAGGGCTTCGAGCCCAAGGACCACCTGGAGATCGGCAACCTGCTCGGCGCGATCGACACCGAGCGCGGCGCCAAGGTCTCGGGATCGCGCTTCTACTACCTGACCGGCATCGGCGCGCTCCTGGAGCTCGCGCTGGTCAACGCGGCCATCGCCCAGGCCACCGCCGCCGGCTTCACCCCGATGCTCACCCCGGCGTTGGTCAAGCCGCGCGCCATGGAGGGCACCGGCTTCCTCGGCCAGGCCGCCGAGAACGTCTACCACCTGGACAAGGACGACTACTACCTGGTGGGCACGTCCGAGGTGCCGCTCGCCGCGTACCACATGGACGAGATCATCGAGGCGGACAAGCTCCCGCTGCGGTACGCGGGCTTCTCGCCCTGCTTCCGGCGCGAGGCCGGCACGTACGGCAAGGACACCCGCGGCATCTTCCGGGTGCACCAGTTCGACAAGGTCGAGATGTTCTCCTACGTCGCGCCGGAGGACGCCGAGGCCGAGCACCAGCGGCTGCTCGACTGGGAGAAGCAGTGGCTGACCGGGCTTGAGCTGCCGTTCCAGGTGATCGACGTGGCCACCGGCGACCTCGGGGCCTCCGCGTCGCGCAAGTTCGACTGCGAGGCGTGGATTCCGACCCAGGGCAAGTACCGCGAGCTGACCTCCGCGTCCAACTGCGACGAGTTCCAGGCCCGCCGGCTGTCCGTGCGGCTGCGCGACGGCAAGCACGTCAAGCCGCTGGCCACGCTCAACGGCACGCTGTGCGCCGTACCGCGCACCATCGTCGCGATCTTCGAAAACCACCAGCGGCCGGACGGTTCAGTGACCGTGCCGCAGGTGCTGCGCCCCTACCTCGGTGGGCGCGAGGTCCTCGAACCGGTCGCCACGTGAGCGCGGCGCCCCAGCCCCCGCTCCCGTACCAGCTCATAGCCACCGATCTCGACGGCACGCTGCTGCGTGGCGACGGGACCGTGTCGGAGCGCACCCGGGCGGCGTTGGCCCACGCGACCAAGGCCGGCGCCCGGCACATCGTGGTCACCGGGCGGGCCGTCGGCTGGACCCGGCACATACTGGATGACCTGGGCTATACGGGGCTCGCCGTGTGCGGGCAGGGCGGGCAGGTCTACGACGCTGGCGAGCACCGGCTGCTGACCTCGGTGACCCTGGACCGGCAGTTGGCGGCGCTCGCGCTGGCCAAGGTCGAATCCGAGGTCGGCCCGCTCTACCTGGCCGCCGGCCGGGACGGCCTGGAGGGCAAGGTGCTCTTCGGGCCCGGCTACGTGGTCGAGGACCGCACGCTGGAATCCCCCGTCTTCGAGCACGTGGACGAGGTCTGGGAAGCCCCCCTCAACAAGCTCTACCTGCAACACCCCACCCTCACCGACGACGAGTTGGCGGCTGCCGCGCGCCGGGTCGCCGGCGACCTGGTGGGCGTGATCATGGCGGGCCCCGGCATGGTGGAGATGCTGCCGCTCGGCCTGACCAAGGCGACCGGCCTCTCCCTGGCCGCCCGGCGCCTCGGCGTCACGGCCGCCCAGACGATCGCCTTCGGCGACATGCCCAACGACGTGCCCATGTTCGGCTGGGCCGGCCACGGGGTGGCCATGGCCAACGCCCACCAGGAACTGCGGGCCGTGGCCGACGAGATCACCGCCTCCAACGAGGAGGACGGCATCGCGGTGGTCCTGGAGACGCTGTTCCCGTAGCGGCCACCGACCGAACTCCGCCTCTCGGGGCGCGCCCGGGCCCACGGCCAACGGCGCGCCCCGAGCGCGTTCCTGGCCTCTTCGGACCCTTTGCGACCTCTTCTGATCTCTGTGGACCCGTACGACCTGGGCGGCCTGGACGGCCTGTCGGCCCGGGTGGCTCGCGGTTGGTCATCGCCTGCCGCCCACGGGCGGGCCGCGCGTGCGGCGCGGGCCCGCCCGTGGGGGCGGCGGTCTGGGCCACCGCGGGCGGCTGGTGGGTCAGCCGGCTCAGCCGAACTGCTTGACGGCCTGGTAGTAGGTCCAGGCGGTGGCGTTGCAGGTGGTCTTCGACCCGCCGGAGTACCCGTTGCACACGCGCTTCAGGTCCTCGTAGAAGGCGCTGTCCAGACGGGCCTTGTTGGCGCTGAAGGTGCCGGCCTTCTTGTAGTTGCGGTACCCGAAGTCGTGCCGGGCGCAGGAGTTCTTGAACGGGAAGCCCAGCGGGTTGTCGGGCGAGCTGCTGCAATAGTCCGTCGACCAGTCGAAGCCGTAGGCGGACCAGGCGCCCTGGTTGGCGCGGGCGGCGTTCCACGCGTTGTAGCTGGACGCGCTCGTCTGCGTCCAACTGGCGAGCACCTGCGCCTTGTCGGCGGGGGCGGCCGAAGCGGGCGAGGCGAGGGCCACGGCCGTGAGCGTGGCGACAGCGGTGGTGGACAGGGTGGCGACCAACCGGCGCATGGAGTTCCTCCGTTGATTCCGTGACGACCACGGACCCGACCGAACCGAACCGGCGAACCCGTGCCGACGGGGCACTTGGTGAACTGGGTGTGCTGGGTGTGCTTGACGTACCAGACGTGCTGGGTGAGCTGGGTGAACGAGGCGGGAGCCGCGCGGGACACGGGCGGCGCCGGACGGAGCCCGCCCGTGGGAGGCCGGCCCGGACGACGCCGACCGGCGAGCACGGCCGAGCGCAGGCGTGCGGGACGAGTCGTTTACGCGCATAGACACTGCGCGTAGACCCGTACGCGAGGAACAGAGTTCCGCAGGTACCTGTCAAACAACAAGGGCCGTGCACGGACCTTCGCATGAACAGCGGATGGCGTCCGGTGTCGGCTCGCCGCCTGGCCTGGGGCCTGCCGAGGGGGTGGGGAGCCTGCCGGGGAGTGAGCCTGCCGGGGGGCGGGGTGGTCGTCTGCTGGGGGTGGGGTGGTCGCCTGCCGGCCGGTAGGTGGGTGGGTGGGGGGGTGCGCCTGCCGGGGGTGGGGTGGTCGCCTGCCGGCCGGTGGGTGGGGCCTGCCCGTGCCCGGGGTGAGGTGTGGCCCGCCGGTCTGCCGGTCTGCCGGCGGGTGAGGCACGGGGGGGGTGGCCGAGGCCGCAGGGGTGGAGGAGGTACGGGACGTGGTCGGGGCCGCAGAGACCGGTGAGGCCCCGGCGGCCTGTGCGGAGGGGCGGGCGACGCGCCGCGGGTGGGTACGAGCGCGGCGCGGGACGAGCCCCGGGGGAGGGCGAGAGCCGGTTCCCTGCGGGTACGGGCGCCCGCGCGGCGGGGTGCGGCGAGTCAGCAGGGCTCGGGGTGGGGCGGGGTGGAGTGGGGTGGGGCCGGGTGAGCTGAGGCGGGGCTGGGGCTGGGGTCGGGGTCGGGGTCGGGCTCAGCGGCGGCGGACGGGTGTGTGGGCCGGCACCGGGCCCGGGCCCTTGATGCGGCGGATCAAGGGCGAGGTCTCCACCTGCCGGATCGCGGCGAGCGAAGCGACGCGCGTGGTGAGGTAGTGGTACAGCGCGTTGACGTCGGAGCACATGGCCATGGCGAACAGGTTGTGCTGCCCCGTGGTGGCGAAACAGCACGCGATCTCGGGGTGCTCGGCGATCTGTTGGCCGGTGGCGTGCAGGTCGGACGGCGGCACCGAGACCCACAGCGCCGTCCTGGTGTCGTGCCCGAACAGCCGCCGGTCGTGGTCCACGTCGAAGTAGAGCACGCCCAGCCGACGCAGCTCGGCCACCCGGCGGCGGACGGTCGACTGGGACCAGCCGGTGGCGGCGGCGAGTTCGGCGAGCGGCGCCCGCCCCTCCACCTCCAACACGGCCAACAGCCGCCGGTCCCCCTCACTGAGCGACACCGGAACGGTGGGCTCCGCCAGCGCTCCCGTGGCGCGCGCGACGACGGTCGGGGTGGTGGTCGAAGTGGCGCCCGAGGTGGTGTCGGCAGTGGCGGGAGTTACTTGGGTAGCTGACGTGGCCGGGGTGGCTGACGTGGCCAAGGTGCTTGACGTGGCCGAGGTGCTTGACGTGGCAGAGGTGGCCAGGGCGCCGGGACTATCCGAGGCAGTCGAGGCCGCCGGGACGCCTGAAATGGCTGATGTGGCCGATGCGGCAAGGGCACTTGAGGTGCTGGGGGCTGCTGGGGCCCCCACGGCCACGGAGGCGGCCGGGGTTACGGGGCTCCCCGGGGCAGCAGCGGCAGCGGGGGCCCCCGGGCTGGCGGAGACGGCCGCCACGCCCACGACGGCGGATGCCTCCGGAGAATCGGGAGCACCCGGCGCGATGGGCGTACCCGGCGCGGGCGCATCCGCAGCAGGAACCCCCGCGCCCTCGCGGGACACCGCACCCGGCCCGCGGAGCCCGTCCGGCCCGCCCTCGCCGCCGGGCCCCGCACTCAGCAACTCCACCTGCCGCGCCGTGAGCGCCCCCGACTTGTTGACCAGGCCCTGTTCGCCGCCGAAGTACTGGTGCAGCATGCACTGCGCGGTCACGCCCACCACCTGGGGCGTGCGCGGCAGTTCGCGCAGGAGCAGGGCGTCCGCGTCGTTGTCCTGGCCGCTGGCACCGCGCAGTACGGCCGCGATCTCCGTACCGCCCGACATCAGGCTCACCCACGACGTGTCCGGGCGACGGGCCAGTGCCTCGGCGACCGACACCGCCGCATCGGGCCGGCACTGCACCCGCAGGAACCAGACCACCTCACCCAACGCCCGCGCGTCCGTCAGCCCCAGCACCCGCACCAGCCCCTGCGTGCGCAGCCGCGTGTAGCGGCGGGCCACGGTCTGGTCCGAGACGCCGAGCGCCGCGGCGATCCGGGCGAAGGAGGCGCGCCCGTCGATCTGAAGGGCGTGCACGAGCTGCCGATCCACCTCGTCGAACGCGTCGATTTTCACCACCCCACGCTAGCCCGTGTCGGATACCGCCACCACCACCCGTACTGGCTGGGGAAAACGCCGGACCGGTCGGACAGTGGTACGGCCCGCCGACATCGGGCCGTACCACCTCACGAAGGAGAAAACACCCATGACGAACGACGGGGGCACCCGCGACCGGACCGCCGCCGCGCGCGGCACCGGACTCGATACGGGGCGCGGCGCCGGGGGCGGCGCCGGGCGGGGTGCCGGAGCCGATTCCGGAGGCGGTGCCGGGGGCGATTCCGGAGGCGCCACCAAGCACGGCACCGAGCACAGCGCCGGGCGCGGCAAGTGGTGGCCGCTGGTCGCCATCACCCTGGGCAACTTCATGCTGATCATGGACGTCACGATCGTGAACACCGCGCTGCCGCCGATAGCGCGCGATCTCGACGCCTCCTTCACCTCCCTCCAGTGGGTGATGGACATCTATGCCCTGGCGCTGGCGGCGCTGCTGATGGCGGCCGGTTCGGCAGCCGACCTGTTCGGCCGCCGCAAGCTGTACGTACTGGGCCTGACCGTCTTCGCACTGTCGTCGCTGGCCTGCGGACTGGCCCCGAGCCCGGGCCTGTTGATCGCGGCGCGGGCGGTCCAGGGCGTGGGCGCGGCGGCCATGTTCGCGACCAACACCCCGCTGCTGATGGCGACGTACTCGGGGCGCGACCGCGGCGTGGCGTTCGGCGTGTGGGGCGGGACCAGCGGCGCCGCGGCGGCCGTCGGCCCAGTACTCGGCGGGCTGCTCACCGAGGCCCTGGACTGGCGGGCGATCTTCCTGGTCAACCTGCCGCTGACGGTGTTCGCCGGCTGGCTGACGCTACGCACCGTCGGCGAGTCCACCGGCCGCTCGGGGGGCCGGATCGACACCGCGGGCGTGGTCCTCTTCACGGCCTTCGCCGGCGCCCTCACGTACGGGTTGATCCGCGGCGGCGAAGAGGGCTGGACCGAGCCGGGCACCCTGGCCGCGCTCATCGCCGCCGGACTGGCCCTACTCGCCTTCGTCCTGGTCGAACGGCGACTGCAACAACCCATGTTCGACCTGGGGTTGCTGCGCAGCCCGGCATTCGTGGTGCTGATGGTGGCGGCAGTGGTGCTCCAGGCGAGCGCCTTCCCCTACCTCACCTACGTCGCCATGTGGCTCCAGTCGCTCCTCGGCATGAGCCCGATCGAGGCCGGCCTCGCGGTGACGCCGCTGGCGCTGGCCGCACTGCTGGTCGGCGTGGTCGGCGGCAAACTGCTCAGCCACCTGCCGCCGAAGGTCCCGGTGGGGTTCGGCCTGCTGCTGGTGGGCGGGGGCGCGCTGCTGAACGCCACGTTCGTGGACGGCGACGCGGACTGGACCTCGCTCATACCGGGGCTCGCCGTGGCCGGCCTCGGCGTCGGCCTGGCCACGCCGGTCCTGGTATCGGCCGCACTGGGACTCGTACCGGGTGAACGCGCCGGCATGGCCAGCGGCGCGGTGAACACCTCCCGCCAGTTCGGCTACGCGCTCGGCATCGCCGTACTCGGCACCGTCTTCGCCGCCCGCGTACGCACCGTCTACACCGACGGCACCACCACGGCCGCGGCGGGCGACGGCGGAGCCGGCGGCGCGCGGGACGCGCTCGCAGCGGGCCCGCCCAGCACCGGCAGCGGCCCGAACAGCACGATCGCCGACCATGCGGCCGAACGCGTCACTGGCCACACCGCTGCCCACGCGGCCGATCACGCCGCCGAGGCCATCAGCGGCGGTCACGCCACCGACGTCATCGCCGCCGCCCCACCCGGCCCCGCCCGCCACACCATCGAACGCCTCGCCGGCGACGCCTTCGCCGCCGGCATCGACCGGGTCTGCCTCATCTCCGGCCTCGTCGCAGTCGCCACCGCCCTCCTCGTCTTCGCAGCCCTACGCAACGACCGCCCCCAACCCCCCACCCCCCACACGAACAACAAAGCCCACAACCCCACACCACACCCCCAGCCCGCCCCAAGCACAGCGCACCCCACAACAACCACCACCAACACGGCCCTACCCCCGACGTAGCCAACACGCCGGCCGCCACCAGCCCTCACCCCTCCCACGGCTAACACCCGACACCCCGGCCCCGGGACGCGACACACGGAGCACCGCGTCTGGGCCTCGGCCTACGACGTACGAGGAATGGGGGCATCCGGGGCGCCCTTCGGCCCGGGCGTACGAGACGGGGGCGTACGAGGCCGGGGCCGTCGCCGACGAAACCCGGCGCCGGCGCACGAGGCACAGCCCCCTCCCTCAACGGCCAAACCCCACACCTCGTACGGGACACGGGGGCCGCTCGCCGGATACGGTAAGCGGCCCCCGCACCGTTCGGCATCGGCACCCGCGAGGCCCGCGCCACCGGCACGTACCCCGTCCCCCACCACCCGCCGCGCCATCCCGTCCCACCGCTCCACTCGCCCCGTACGGCCAGGCCCCTACCAACCACCCCGTACGCCACCCGGCGAGAACCGCCTCACACCGCACCGCTCCATACCCCTGCACCACGCCTCAGCGGGACCGCGCGACCCCCGGAGACGTCATGCCCAAGCCGCCCCAAGGCTCCCCCGCGCACCACACGCCCCACCCGGGAACCAGCCCCACCCCGCCCGCCGCCACACAGCCATCCCCACCCCGCGCACCCCGGTCCATCGCGGTCACCGGGGCGCCCCCAAGACCCCGCGTACGAGCCGCCGCCCCACCGCCACCTCCCACCGAGCCCTGCACTGGCACTGGCACTGGCACTGGCACTGGCACCGAACCCTCGCCCCACCTGGCCCGGGCCACGGCCGGCACCTCCTTCGCCACCGTCTTCCGCGAGGCCCTACGCCAACGCGGCCTCACACTGGAACGTGTCAGGGAACGGCTTGAGGCCCGCGGCATCCGCATCAGCCTCGCCACCCTCAGCTACTGGCAGCGCGGCCGGAGCCAACCGGAGCGGCCCCAATCCCTGCGCGCCGTCGACGAGTTGGAATCCATACTCGCCCTCCCCACCGGCGCCCTGCGCTCCCTCCTCGGCCCGCACCGCCCACGGGGCCGAACAACCGCCGAGTCACAGGACCTCACCGCCTCCCAGCGCGTCTTCGGCGAGAACTCCGTCGTCGAACGCGCCCTGGGCGCCGCCTTCGCCCACTTCAACGAGGACCTGCACACCCTCGTCATCCACGAGACGCTCCGCCTGGACGAACACCGCTGCATCCGCAGCACCGCCGTCCACCAGGTCCTTCGCGCCACCCGCAGCGGAGCCAGCCGGTTCACGGTCGTGCACTCCATCGACGACACCACCGCCGAATCGATCGACGTGGTCATACGGTGCGGCAAGCCCGGCACCGTACGCTTCGTGCCCGAACTGCGCAGCCTCGTCATCGAGATCCTCTTCGGCCGGGAACTGACCCGCAACGAGACCGCCATGATCGACTACGAGATCCTGCTCGGCCCGAGCCAACTCCCCTCCACCCACCACGAACGCCGCACCCGCATCAACCTGCGCGAGTACCTCCTCCACGTGTACTTCCACCCCAAGGCGCTCCCGGTGACCTGTTACCGCTACTACCGCGAACAGATCGGCGCCGCCCAACGTTCCAGCCGCCGCATCGCCCTGGACATCTCCCACTCGGCCCACATGCTCCCCACCCGCTGCCCCGCCGGCGTCCACGGCATGGCCTGGGACTGGCCCGCCTCCTGACCACACCCAACCCCACCAACATCTCCCACCCTCACGCGCCAACCCCCAGCCTCACAGCCCGCACCACACAGCCTCCACACCGCGCACATCACTGCACGCCACCACCCATCGCCGGGCCGACACCGTGGGCCAGCCACCGCCGGCCCACCGGCACCGCGGCGGGCCCACGGCTGCGGGTCGGCACCCGCTCGCCAACGCACCGCGCTTCCGGACGCGCAGTGAACTGGCGAGCGGGTTGCCGCCCAGGGCTCCGCGGCGCCGACTTCGCCCTGCCTCTGAGCATCTGCGCCCGGCCACCCCCAAGTCAATCCACGGGTTTCCTTGCAACTCTCCAAGCCGTGGCTTGGCATCACCTCCTCATCTAGCGTGATCAAATGACTCTCGATGATCTCCGCGCCTTCCTCGCGGTGTGCGAAGCGGGCAGCCTCAGCGCCGTGGCCCGCGACCTGTCCTGCACCCAGTCGGCCATCAGTCAGCGCATCCGCCGACTGGAGCGCGAACTGGGCCTACCCCTCCTGGAACGCCAACCGCGCGGGGTGGCCCCCACCCAGGCCGGCCGACTCCTGCGGCACGCGGCAAGCGATGGGATCGGCGCCCTTGACCTGGCCGTACGCCAGTTGCGGGAGATCCGCGACGGCGCAGCCGGCACCGTACGCATCACCACCGGCGCCATCTCGGTACGGCACTTCATGTCGCAGGCCGTGGTCGCCTTCCGAGCCCAACACCCTCAGGTGGGCTTGGAGTTCCAGACGTCCAACTCGGGACGTGGCTGTCTCGACGCACTGGCCGCTGACACCGCCGACCTGGCCTGGATCACCATCGGCCCACCCGTACGCGGCATCCAACAACGCCCGGTGATCCAACTCCCCTGGGTACTCGCCGTACGAGCCGACGACCCCCTGGCCACCCACACCACCATCCACCACAACGACCTGGCCGGTATCCAACACATCCGGCTGCCCGAGAACTCCACCTCACGCCGCTCCCTGGACGGTCACTTCGCCCAGCACGGCTCCGAACCTGACGCCAGCACGAGCGTCGCGGACTGGGACACCGCCATGCTGCTCGCCGAACTCGGCCTCGGGCACGCGATCGTCCCCACCCTCCCCGGCTGGCGCGCCACCGAACACCCCGGGCTGCGCCTCATCCCCATTCCGAGCCTGCCCCCGCTCGCCACCGGTTGGGCCGTGCGCCGTTGGGAAACCCTCGGCCCGGCCGCCCTGGCCTTCGCGGACGCCGTGGCAGAGAGCCTGCCTCCGCTCCGTCACCACACCCCGGCCATTCCCCTCACACCCAAGCCCCGCAGCCACACCCCCGCTTGACCCCACCACCACCCACCTCTGTCCAGCGAGCCCTCCGCTGGAAACACCCACCCCCAGGCCAGGCCACACGCAAACGCTGCCGGCCGCTTCCCAACCAACCCCCACCCGGCTTCATACCCCCAACCCACCCTGCACACCCAACAATCACCCGTACGTGGCTCACCCCCAAACAGCCTGGGGCACCCACCACACCCACCCACTACATCCAAGGACGAACACCCTCTTCACCTGCGCCCCCACGACCAGCACACCAACCCACCGCTCCCACCCACGCCCCGAAACCACCGGCCACGAGACCGGGCCCGAAGCGACCACCGAACCAGCCACAGCCACAGCCGAGCATCCGTGGAGTCGGATGCCAGGTCGAAGCCTGCTGCCATGGACCGACCGTACTGCTCCCCTCTGACAATCCTCGCTGACCTGCGGTGATCGAATCGTCGCTGAGCGTACGAACAGCCGGCCGGCCCCCACCCACCCGCATGACGCGAGGGGAATGGGTCGCCACCCGCGTACGCCGCCCCATCCGCGCACGTCAGGCCGCACGCGCACGTCGGGTCACCCGGGACGAAGGGCCCGAGGCCCGAGACCGCAGGCGTAGCGCGCATCACGCCTGTCAGGGGTGGACGGGCCGATAGGCAGTTGTAGGATGACCGGGTAACCACATGACGCAGGTGAGGAGCAGTGACCATGACGCTGCGGGCGGCAGGACGCACCTCGCTCGTCGACACCGTCGTCGAGCAGCTCCGTGCCCAACTGGCCGACGGTCAGTGGAAGATCGGCGACCGGGTACCCACCGAGCACGCGCTCGCCGAACAGCTCCAGGTCGGCCGGAACACCGTGCGCGAAGCGGTCCGCGTGCTCTGTCACGCCGGAATGCTCCAGTCCAGACAAGGTGAAGGCACCTTCGTCGTGTCCACGGCCGACCCGGCCGCCGTCATGCGCGGCATCCAGCGTGCCGGCATCCGGGACGTCCTGGAACTGCGGATCGCCCTGGAGGCAGAGGGCGCCCGGCTCGCCGCGCTCCGGCACCAACCCGCCGACCTGGCACGCATGCGAGCCGCCCTCGCCGCACAGGCAGCACTGGCCGACGGCGGAACCCAACCACCCCACGAGAACATCGAGTTGTACGCCGACCACGACGTGGAGTTCCACACGGCCGTGGTGGACGCGGCGCACAACTCGGCGCTGAGCGCCACGTACGGCTGGTTCAGCAGCTCCGTACGCGAGGCGCTGCTCACCGCGCTCGGCGATCGCGACATGCCGCACATCGCGCCGGGCGACCACCACGCCGTCGTCGACGCCATCGCCTCCGGTGACCCCGACGCCGCGGAGTGTGCGGCCCGCGCCCTGCTGGACGTACCCAAACAGGCCGTGGACGCACTACTCGCGCCCGGCACCTGACTCCCCCACCCGCCCCAAGGCTTCCCCTCCCCTCTTCCTCCCCCGCCCTCCCCTCTTTTTCTCCTTTCCAGGCCGGCGCGCCGTCGCACAGCCACGCACGCAACGCCCCCGTCGGCGCAGCCCGCCGTGCCTCACGGCCGGGCGCCCGCCCCACGCCTCAAGCGCCCCCCTCGCTCGGGAACACGCCTCGAACCGACGAAAGGTAAGCCGCCTATGTCCGGGATATCCGGGCCCAGCACCACGCCCGATGACCGGCTCATCGATGCCGAAGAGGATCTGGTCCCCACGCCGCCCGTCGCGGCGGCACGCCGCACCCTGCGCACCCACCCGGCTCTGCTCCTCATCGGCATCGTGCTCGCCGCCCTCAACATGCGCGCGGCGCTGGCCGGGGTCTCCCCGCTGCTCGGTGAGATCAGCGACCACTTCCACCTCGCGGCGACCACAACCAGCCTGGTCACCACGATCCCGCTGGTGTTCATGGGCATAGCGTCGCCGCTGGCGCCGAAGCTGGCGCGCCGGTTCAGTACCGAATTCGTCCTGCTGGCCGCGCTGGTGCTGCTGTGTGGTGGCATCCTGCTGCGCGTCGCACCGCCCGTGGTCACGCTGTTCGTTGGTGGCGCCTTCGTCGGTACCGCCATCGCCTGGTTGAACGTGCTGATGCCCGGCCTGGTGAAGCGGGACTTCCCGGAGCGCGCGGCGGCCATGACGGCCCTGTACTCGACCGCGATGATCATCGGCGCGACCGCCTCCGCCGCCGCGGCCGTACCGCTGGAGAACGCGCTCGGCGGCTGGCGCGGTTCGCTCGCCTCCTGGGCGCTGCTGGCGGCGGTCGCCGCGTTGTTGTGGGCGCCGCAGGCCGTCATCGCACGCCGCGGCCTGCACCACGGCCAGCCAGCCGCCACCCCGGCCCGCAACTCGGCCCCGGCCGCCCCCGAACCGGACGCGACGCGCCTCTCCCGCACCCCGCTGGCCTGGCAGATCACCCTGTTCATGGGGTCGCAGTCGTTCGTTGCGTACGTGGTGATCGCCTGGCTGCCCACCGTCTTCACCGACAACGGCATGAGCAAGTCAACGGCCGGCCTGATCTTCGCCTACAGCACGCTGTTGCAGGGCGTCGGGTCGTTCGTCGTGCCGCTACTCGCCGGGCGCATGCGGCAGCAGCGGCTGCTTGCGGTGGGGGTGGCCACGCTCATGGCCGCCAGCGTCGTCGGGTTGCTCGTGGCGCCGGTCGGCGGGGCCTGGCTGTGGGCCACACTGTTCGGCATCGGGCAGGGCGGCGCGCTCGGCCTCGCGCTGACGATGATGGTGCTCCGCGCCCGTGACGCGCACACTGCCGCGCGCCTCTCCGGTATGGCCCAGACCTGGGGATACCTGCTGGCTGCCGCCGGGCCACTGGCCCTCGGCGCGGTCCACCAGGTCACCGACGGCTGGACCCTGCCGCTGCTGTTGCTGCTCGGGGTGTGCGCGGGCCTGGCCACGCTCGGCCTCGGTGCCGGCCGCGACCTGAAGATCTGACCCCGGCCCCAGCGCTCCGGTCCGGAACCTGCCCCGCAGTGGGGCAAGGCTACGGACCGGAGCCCGTACGGGGCTGCCACCAGGCGAAGTCAGCGCCCCGCAAAGTCTTTTACGCTACGGCGGCGCGTCGAACCCGTGCGTCCCGGCGCACCTTCGTCGCCCTCACTCCACCTCGTTGAGCCGCCCCGTGGCCACGTCGAAGACGAACCCGCGCACCTGATCCGTATGCGGCACGAACGGGCTGGCCTTGATGCGTCGCACCGACTGCCGTACGTCCCGCTCCACGTCGTCGAACGCCTCAGCGGCCCACGCCGGCCTGATGCCCGTCTCCTCCTCGATCTGCTGCCGGAACGCATCGTCCGTGAACGTCAACATGCCGCAGTCCGTGTGGTGGATCAGCACGATCTCCCTGGTGCCGAGCAGGCGTTGGCTGATGGCGAGCGAACGGATCTCGTTCTCGGTCACCGCGCCGCCCGCATTGCGGATGACGTGCGCTTCGCCCTCCTTCAGCCCCAGCGCCGCATACACATTGAGCCGTGCGTCCATGCAGGCCACCACCGCAACATGGCGCGACGGCGGCAACGGCAGCGGCCCGCTGAAGGTGGCGGCGTACGTGGCGTTGTTGGTCAGGTACTCATCGGTGACGGACATGGGGCACCAACCTCCAGGAACGACGTTCCGTAATCGCCACAGCACGGTACGGGCGCCCGATTCCCTCCCGAAAGCCAACTGGGCCGGCGTACACGAGGCCGTATCGCTGCGGCAATATCCGCGGGGCCAGGGGGCTTGCCCGCTTCCCCCCCTGCCCCTCCCTCCCACCCCCGCCCCCTTGGCGATGGCATCAGGTCGGCCGCCCGGCATCATGGGCACCATGGATGCGCCGAGCGCCGTCTGGATCACCATCGCGACCTACGAGAACGTGCCGGGCCGTCCCCGCCCCATGGCTGCCACCCGCGCTTGACTGCGTGACCGCGGCATCGACTGGATGCCCTTCGACCCGGCCGAGATCCAGTGGGGTCTGGCATGCGGCGTCGGGCCTGATGGCCACTGGCACGGCTGGTTCGACATCCGCATCCAGGCCGGTGCACTCCGACGACTCGGGCTCCACCCGGACCAGCCCACCGCCGCCGTCGCCGACGCATCTCCACCTGGCTGGTGGCATGCCGCCGCAGAACGCAACGCTCACTAACACCCCAGAATGCCACTGCTGAAACAGCCCCTACCGGTGAGCCGCACCCCCGCACTGCACCTCGTGCAACCGTCTGGTGTCGACGTCATAGACGAAACCCCGCACGGAGTGCTGGTACGGGACGAAGGGGCTCGCCAAGACGCGTCGCACCGACTGCCGTACATCCTCTTCAAGCTGCTCGAATCCCTCGGCCGCCCAGGGTGGGCGGACGCCCGTGGCTTGCTCGATGTTTCGTTTGAACGTGTCGTCTGACAGGCCGAGCATCCCGCATTTGGTGTGGTGGACGACCATCACCTCCCGCGTCTGCAATTCGCGCTGGCTGACGACGAGTGAACGGATCGCGTCGTCGGTCACCGCGCCGCCGGCATTGCGGATGACGTGCGCCTCGCCCAGTTCGAGCCCGAGCATGTCGTACACGTCGATCCGTGCGTCCATGCAGGTGATCACGGCGAGATGCCGAGTCGGCGGCTCAGCCAGGGGGAGGGGCCCGCGGGTCGCCGCGGGGGCAGCGGCATACGTTTCGTTGTTCGCCAGGTAGACGTCGGTGACGGACACGGGGAGCCCTGCTTTCTGTAGCCGACTCCTGCACGGTAGGAAGTCCGGTCCCCTCAGGGGACGCGCACGCCGACGCATACACGCGGGCGTAGTACCTGAGGGGCACCCAGGCGGACCATTCCGGCTCACCTGCACTCCGTGCTGCATCCCACCGTTCGGCCCACCAGTCGGGTCATCTCACCTAGCCTGGCTCTGTTCTCCTTCCTCGCTCTTGGTGCTCGTTTGTCATTCGCCATTCGTCATGTGCCGTGCGTCGTGGCGTCGTACGTCGAGACGTCCGCTGTTTGTCGTTGGGAGGCTGCGGTCCTGCTTCTGTCGTATGGGGTGGCACAGCCGCTCTCTGCGGTGGTCAGCCTCTTGTCAGGTTGTCGGTCGGTAGCGGACTTGGTCGAAGGGCCAGACCAGTTCCAACCAGTCGGAAACCGCTTCGTACACCGGGCCGTCCAGGTCGGCCCGGTCGGCGCTCACCCAGGATCGGACCTGGGCCTGCTCCGTTCCGGAATTCACCGGGTAGATGTACACGCAGCCAACTACCTCGTCCTGGTCGTCGAGGACCGAGTAGGTGAATCCATCGCGCCGCTCGAAGTCATCCGCGTGCTTCTGGAGGTCGCTGAGGTTTTCCGCAGCGCTCATGCCGGCCACCGGTGGCCAATCGTGCTTCTCGAATCCGGGCGTGGCGCGAATGTGCTCGATGCTTGACATCCATGCGGCGTGGTCAGCTTCGTTGTGGCGAGGGTGCAGGGGCTCTAGTCGAAACCCTTCCTCGGACAGGCCCTGAGGAATGTCGAAGTCGCTTGGGACAAAGGCGTCAGCAGCCGTGGAAGACATGCCCGGAGGCTACCCCGGCCGGCCACCGCCAGCCCCGGACCGTCGCTCAGGAATGCCGGGCCCATCGCTCGGGGCGTGCTGAACGGAACCTGCCCCCAGTCGTTCGCAACAGCCTGCCCCCAGCGTCGGACCGGTTCCGGGACCAACCCACCACGTCCGTTCCCCCACCTTCCCGGGTAACTGCTTCGTACGCCACGCCCTCGCTGCCTACTCAGCCCTTGCGGCGAACCGTGCAGGGCCGAGGTGCTTCACACCGCAGGTGCTCGTACGCCGGTGCCCGGGTCCGACAGCAGTGGGTGAGTGTCGAGTCCGTCGAGTAGTCCTCGTAGTTCCTCTCTCCTTTCCTGGGGGAGTGGCAGGAGCGGGGGCCTTGGTTGTCCCACTCCGCGGTCCTGCAATTCCAGGCCCGCTTTGATGGCCCGCGGCAGACCGTGCCCGACGATGAACTGCAAGAACGGGAGCAGCTCCGCCAGCACCGCATCGGCCCGGTCCTCGTCCCCCTGCTTCGCTGACGCATGGAGGTCCAGGCACCAGCGCGGCACCAGGCAGGGGGCTGCGGTGCACCAACCCTCTGCGCCGGAGCGGAAGGCTTCGAGGGCGAGAGGGTTGCTGCCGTTGTAGACGGACAGGGCGCCGCCCGACAGCTCGCGGATGGATCGGAAGCGGGTGGCGTCACCCGAACTCTCCTTGACCATGGTGAGGTTCGGGATGGTGCGGGCCAGGGCGGTCACGGTTTCGGGCAGCAGGTCAACGCCGCTGGTGCCAGGGTTGTTGTAGAGCATGACGGGGAGGTCGCTCGCGTCGGCGACGGCGGCGAAGTGGCGGGCCAGCTCCGCCTCTGTCAGCTTCCAGTACACCTGGGGCAACACCATGATCGCGGTGGCGCCGTGCCGGGCCGCGACCCGGGCACGCCGGATGGTGCCCTCGGTGCTGTAGTGCGCCACCCCGACCACGGTGGGAACCCGCCCGCCGACGGTGTCCAGGGTGGCTTCACAGACGGCGTCCCATTCCGCTTCGCGGAGGTAGGCGCTCTCCCCCGTACTACCCAGTGGTGCGATGCCGTGGCTTCCCGCATCGACCAGTTCGCCCGTGAGCCGGCGGAGAGCGGGCAGGTCGACTTCACCGGTCTCCGGGCGGAAGGGGGTGACGGGGTACGAGATGATTCCCCTGAGGGGTGACTCGGCCATCAGAGGTCCACCTCGCCGGTGATGCAGTCGGGGTGGCGGCGGAGCGCCTTGCGCGCGTAGTACGCGAAATTGGCCTGGCTGCGGCGCTCCGAGGACGTCCAGTCATGGGCTTCCTGCGCGAGGGTGGGCGGCAGGGGTTTGATGGTGCCGGCGGACATGGCGAGTAGTTGCAGGCGCGCGGCGCGCTCGATGAGAACCGCCAGGTTGCACGCCTCTTCGACGGTCGCGCCGGTGACGAGTTGGCCGTGGTGGGCCAGGAGGATGGCCCGCTTGTCGCCGAGGGCCGCCGAGATGATCTCACCCTCCTCGTTCCCCACCGGCACTCCGGGCCAGTCCTTGAGGAAGGCGCAGTCGTCGTACAGCGGCGTGGTGTCCATCTGGGAGATCTGTAGCGGGACTTCGAGCATGGAGAGCGCGGCCACGTGCAGCGGGTGGGTGTGGATGATGCAGTTCACGTCTTCGCGGGCGCGGTAGATCCATGAGTGGAACCGGTTGGCCGGGTTGGGCATGCCCTCCCCCGCCAGCACGCGCAGGTCCTCGTCGACCAACAGCAGGTTGTCCTCGGTGATCTCGTCGAAGCCGAGGCCCAGCCGCTGGGTGTAGTAGGTGCCCGGCCGTGGTCCACGCGCGCTGATCTGGCCGGCGAGCCCGGAGTCATGGCCGCCGTCGTACGCAATCCGACAGGTCAGGGCGAGCTTCTGCCGGGTGGTCAGGCGCGAGTCGCCGAAGTGCTCGCGCATCTGCCGTGCGGCACGGTCGACGAGCACGTCTTTCGTCTCTTTCAGGGTGTCGGCCACGGTTTTCTCCACTTCCGGGGCGCAGGCAGCGCCAGCGCCCCGTCGTCTTGTGCCGCTCGCAGCACTCTCGAGGAAACTGAGTTCACCATAGGACACCTGGTGTCATGAGGCAAGAGTGAATTCCCGACCGGGCCGGTCAGCGGGGGGCCGGGACATACTGGGGACCCGCCCGGTCGACTCAAGCCAGGGCGGGGGTGCGTGAAGGGATGCGACCAGTGATCAATCGGGTACGGCAGTTGCGCAAGGAGCGGCTGATGACGCTGGAGGTGCTCGCTGAGCGCTCCGGAGTCACGAAGAGCTATCTGTCCAAGGTCGAGCGCGGTCAGAGCATCCCGTCCATCGCCGTCAGCGCCTCGCTCGCCAAGGCCCTGGACGTCCCGTTGGACAACCTCTTCGCCAACGCGGCCGAGGTCGCGGACATCACCGTCACGCGGGCGGCCGAGCGCAAGTCGCTGACCTCCGACGACGAGCCCGGCACCCGCTACGAGGGCATAGCACTCCAGGCCGGGGACAAGCGCATGACGCCGTTCATGCTGTACCCGCCGCACGATGCCGGCCCCGCCCCCTTCCGGGACCATCCGGGCGAGGAGTTCGTCTTCGTCCACGAGGGCTTCGCCGAGCTGCTGTTCCCGTCCTTGACGGTCACGCTGGGGCCGGGGGACTCCGTGTACTTCAAGGCGACGACGCCGCACAAGGTTCGCTCGCTGGGGGACGGCGAGCGCGCCACCGTACTGCTCATGGTGAGCGACGACCGCAGCGGCGCGGACACCCCCCACCCCCACATGCCCTGAGCGCCCGCGCGCCGCGGCCCCACCTCCCCGTTTGCCCCCAGCGCGCTGCGCATCGCCACGGCTCTCGCCATCGGGACGGCATGGCAGCAGCAGCGGCGCGCGCCGAGGCGGCGTGCCGTACGCCTCGTGCACGCGCATGGCGGACGAAGTTCGAGCGCAAGCCACCACCCCGCCAGGCACCCGGCGCACCAGCGGCGCACAGCCCGGCGCGGCGCCGCGCTCAGGTGCTACCGCGCACAGCGGAAACCCCCGCCGACCGCTCCGCCTCCGCCGCGGCGGCCGGTGAGGGCGTGCCGCCTGTGAAGAAGCGTGGGTGCGGGACGCGCGCCACGTCAGGCGCCCCTACAGGCCCGCGCAGGCCCGTACCGGGCAGAGAACTCCTGGTGAGACGGTGGGCGTTCACTCTGCCCTGTGGACCTCCACCCCCTCCGGCAGTCCGAAGCAACGGAGCAGGTCCGAATACCAGCCGTCGCGCAGTGCCGTCTCGACGGGACCTGGTTCGCAGCACAGGAGTTTGGCCTCCGCGGCCCAGTCCAGGGCGGCGGCGACGGCCGCGCACCGCTCGTAACCGGCTGGTATCGCCTCGTACGCCTCGGCCGCCTCCTCGGAGAAGACGGCCTCCCAACATTGCCCTGAGGGCGCCGCCCCGTACGCCACCGCGCAGTCCTCGTCCATCACGAAGACGGTCATGGCGGGGGCGCCGGTCGCCGTGGCGAGTTCTGTCGCCGATGGGCTCGGTCGCGTCCCCCAGCGACCGTCGAGCCACATCTCGCGCCAGTCCCCCCGGACGTACTCAGCCAAGACTCCACGCCCGTGGGCGGTGACGGCAGGCTCCTTCGACAGTGTGTCGTCGCCCTTGGCGACGATGATCCAACCCGAGTACCCCATGCCGAAGACGCTACTCGGCCCCTCTGACAATCCCCCCTATGCGAACCCCCATTCGAACAGTCAAGAACTGTTCAACCTTTGGCCATTGGCGACGGGGCAGGAATTTCTCGGTCACCGGGAGGTGACGGGCGGATGACCGTCGCTGCCTGCGGTTCCTGCTGCGCGGAGCCGTCACCGAGGGCGTTCGGCCAGCTCAGGACCCACCACGCGGGCAGTGCCAACGCCCCAAAGTCGCGCGCCTGACGGCTACGCGCGGGCGTGCGCACGCGGCAACGTCCCGGCGGGTGGCAGCAGATACGAAGCGATCCGTACGGCAGCGTCTGCTGGCCACCGTACGGACCGCGGTCCGCCCTTTCCCGCCATCCGGCAGGCCCCGCCGCGCAGTCGCGTCGGTGGGTGCGCCGACGGGTGTGCGGCTACTCGTCGCCGGCCAGGGTCAGGGTGCGCAGCTTCTGGCCCGCGTACCAGGTGGCCAGCACCGTGACGCTGATCAGCAGCACCACGGCGACCGGCAGGCCGACGTCGGAGGAGACCACGCCGCCCTGGCCGATCTTCTCCGCGGCGGCCAGCGACCACTGTTGGACGCTGAGTTGGCGGGCGCCGTTGACGTACGTGCCGAACACGGACTCCCAGACCAGCGCGTACACCAGGCCGGCGACGACCGCGTGCCGGGTGACGGTGCCGAGCAGCAGGAAGATCGCGCTGTAGGCGATGGAGGCCATGGCGGCGGCCGAGGTGTAGGCGCCGGCGATGCCCTGGCTGTTGCCGTTGAGGATGAGGCCGGCGATCAGGGTGGGGATGGCCGAAAAGGCCATGGTGACGCCGACCGCGACGAAGAGCTTGGTGACGATGATCGTCGGCCGCTTCACCGGCTTGGCCAGCAGATACACCACCGAGCCGTCGTCGATTTCGGGGCCGATGGCCCCGGTACCTGCGATGACGCCGATCAGCGGCACCATCACGGACAGCGCGAAGCCGCCGAGGATCGCATCGGCCGTCTCGTCGTCGGCCCCCGTCATCAGCCGCACCGCGATCGAGATGACGATCAACAGGGCGGGCAGCGAGCAGAGGATCAGCGCGCGGCGCCGGCCGAGCAACGCCCGGTAGGTCAGCCGGGCGACCGTGGGGTTGTACATCGCTGGGGCTCCTTGCGTTATGCCGCGACGAGGTAGGAGAAGACGCTCTCCAGGGACTCGTCCGATGGCGAGACCGTGAGGAGGGTGATGCCGTGCTCGCGGGCGACGCGCGGCAGCAGTTCGGTGAACCGGTTGAAGTCGATGGCCTGGATGCGCAGGGCGCCCTCGGCCGCGTCCACCTCGATGCCGGCGGTCGACGCGTCGGCGATCAGCGCGGCGGCCAGGGCCCGGTCATCGCTGGAGCGCACCAGGTAGCGGTGGGGGCGGTCGGTCATCAGCCGGCGGATCTTGCGGAAGTCACCGGATGCGGCGTGTCGGCCGGCGACGATGACCTCGATGTGCGCGGCCAGTTGCTCGACCTCTTCGAGGATGTGGGAGGAGAACAGGACGGTGCGTCCCTCGGCCCCCATCTGTCGCAGCAGGTCCATCAGTTGCATGCGCTGCCGCGGGTCCATGCCGTTGAACGGTTCGTCGAGCAGCAGCACCGACGGCTCGTGGACCAGCGCGGACGCCATCTTCACGCGCTGCCGCATGCCCTTGCTGTACGTGGAGATCTTGCGGCCGGCCGCGTGTTCCATCTCGACCGTGGCCAGCGCGCGTTGTGCGGCGGCGCGCGGATGGGGCAGCCCGTGCAGTTCGGCGTTGGCGACGACGAACTCCTGGCCGGTGAGGAAGTCGTACATCGATTCGCGCTCGGGCACGATGCCGATGTGCCGGTAGCTCTGTTCGTTGCGCCAGATGGGCGTGCCGTCGAGGGTGACGGAGCCGGTGGAGGGCGCGAGGAAGCCGCCCATCATGTTGATCAGGGTGGACTTGCCGGCGCCGTTGGGTCCGAGCAGGCCGGTCACGCCGGGGCCGATGGTCATGGTCACGTCGTTGACGGCGACGACGTTCCCGAACCAGCGCGAGACGTTGTCGATGATGAGAGTGCTCATGGGCGCGGCCCATTCCTTCGGGGGGTGGTGGCGACGGCGGGCGAGGTGCGGGGGGCACGCCCCGACACTCGGGCGGTCACCAAGCGGCTCGTACGGGGCAGGGGCTGGCCAGATGTGGCCGATCCGCGGTCATCCGTAGGCAGCAGGTGGTCGATCTGGGTCACAGTCCGACCTTCCGGTAGCGGCGGATGAGCAGCCCGTACGAACCGGCCACCAGGACAGCGGTCACCAGCAGGTAGACCAGGCCGACGGCCGCGTCCGGGCCGTATCCGCCGGGTGCGGCGGAGGTCGCGCCGAGGAACGCCGCGCTGATCCCGTCGATCAGGGTGATGGGCGAGAAGAGGCCGATCCACTCGATCGAACCGGTGCTGCTCTGTTCTTCGGCGATCGCCTGCATGGTGCTCACGGCGCCGTAGGAGATGGTCAGCACGGCGATGATGGCGGCGACGCCGAAGCCGCGGCGCGGCGTGAGGGCGCCGATGACCAGGCCGATGCCGGCGAGCAGGACGGAGAGCAGGGCCACGGAGACCATTCCCTGTGCGAACTCCTTCGTCTGGTCCATGAAGTCCAGCTTCGCGAGCAGCGCCCCCACGTAGAGGACCACCACGGGGATCGCGGTCAGCAGGAAGATGGCCGAGGCCAGTGCGGCGAACTTCGCGACCACGTAGTCGGCGGTCTCGATCGGCCGGGAGAAGTAGAGCGGTACCGACTTGAAGCGCAGATCACGTGAGACCGATTGTGGCGCCTGTGCGGCCACGAACAGGCCGATCACTGCCTGCATGATGATCGCGTACCGGGTGTATTCGACCGGCAGGCTGTTGGCATTGGTCGCTACGGCGACCGCGACGATGATCCCGGCCGGCAGGCACATCACGCCGAACAGCAGCATCGGCAGCACCTTGGACTTGGCGGAACGGCCGAGTCCGTAGGCGCCGCGCAGGCTCTGCGAGAAGAGCGAGCGGCGGGCGTAGGCGCGGCCGAGGCGCGGGCCGTCGTAGTGCCGGTAGCCGATGTTGTGGATGACGTCGGCCGGGGCCGCGGGGCTCGGGGCCGACCAGTTGCCCGCCGTCTCCCCGCTGTGGGTCTTAGGCGACATCGCCGTCGCCTCCTTCCTGATGCCGGCCAGCGGCCAGTGGCTGCGCCGCGTGCTGATGGGCAGGGGGCTGCTGGGACGTGGGTGACGCGCCGGGGCGAGCCGGGGGCTGCGGCGCGCCGGCGGCCGGGGACTGCGCGGCGGCAGCGTCGGTGCGGAAGACCTCGGCGATGCGGTGCCTGCGCTGTTCCATCCGCACCAGCCCCAGTCCGAGCCCGGCCACCGCATCGCGTACCGCGTCGTATGTGGGGTCGCCGTCGACCTCGACGAACAGCAGCCGCGCCGAGGCCGGCGAACCGTCCGCCTCGCGCTCGACGGTGCCGACCGTCAGGCCCGCCTGCTCCAGCGCCTCGCGCAGGGCGGTCGTGCCGTCCGGGTGCGCCTCGCTGTCCGTGACCTCGACCGCGAGCGACGCCGTGGCCTGCGTAAAGTCGTCCGTCGACGAGGAGCGCAGCAACTTGCCGCCGTCGATGACGACGACGTGGTCGCAGGTGCGCTCCAACTCACCGAGCAGGTGCGAGGTCACCAGGACGGAGATGCCGAAGTCGGTGTGGACGCGGCGGATCAGGCCGAGCATCTCGTCCCGGCCGACCGGGTCGAGGCCGTTGGTCGGCTCGTCGAGCAGTACGAGCTGCGGATCGTGCACGAGCGCCTGGGCCAGCTTGACCCGCTGCTTCATACCGGTCGAATAGCCGCCGATGGGGCGGTATCGCTCCTCGTACAGGCCGACGTGGCGCAGCGTGTCCGCGGTGCGTTCACGGGCCGCGGCCGGCGGGAGGCCGGACATGCGCGCCATGTGCACGACGAACTCCGTCGCCGACACGTCCGGCGGCAGGCAGTCGTGCTCCGGCATGTATCCGACCCGTTCCCTGATCGCCCCGCCCTCACTGGCGACATCGAGGCCGAGCACGGCGGCCTTCCCCTCGCTGGCGGGCGAGAGCCCGAGAAGGATCTTGATCAGGGTGGACTTGCCGGCGCCGTTGGCACCGACCAGCCCGGTCACGCCCGGGGCGATGTCGAGGGAGAGCCGGTCGAGCGCGGTCACCCGGGGGAACCGTTTGCTCAGGCCTTCGGTAGCGATCACAGTCACGTATTCGAAGGTAGTGGCGTCCCTACGAGCCGGCCTCCCTCCAGACGGCTGGATCGGCCTACGACTGGAGTCGTAGAAACCCGTAGGGGGCCCGTACCGAAGGAGAACAGTCGGAGTTCTCTTTCGTCGCTCCGTCCCCTCCCTCGTCCCCGCCCGCTCCCGGCGTGCCGCCGGCCATCACCGCCCGACGTCTCGGCGGCATCCGGTCGTCTCCTTGCGGGGACTGGCTGACCTGCGGAGACGCGGTACGGGGCTGACCGCGAGGGCCAGCCCCAGGGGGCTGAGGTGCGGGAGGGCGGTGCACTAGGGGGTGCTACCTCCGAGGGTAGGACGTACGGCGTCACTGCCGGGGCGGCGAGGCGGGCGGAAGCGGCGTGGCGGGCTGGCGCCCGGGCGGACGGGGCGCTGTCGCACGCCGTCACGGAGGCACGGCGTCGGCCGGGGGTGCGTGCACGTCCGACTCGCAGCGCGCATGCGTTGCTCACGCACCTGACGGCGCTCACATAGCTGACGCCGCTGGTGTCACACCGACCACGAACGTCACGCGCCGAAGACCGGCGCACGCTCACCCACAAGGGGGGAATCGAGGCTTCATCGCGAAGAAAAGTCCTGCGCCCGGTGCCGCCACAGATGCGAAGTAGCCAGTCCAGTCGCAGGTGGTTCGGGGTTACCCAGGGTTTTCCACAGGCCGATCCGACCTATTGACGCAGCCGCCAGTCATTGTCACATTCATCAGTGTCAAGTTACGGGACCGAGGCCCGGACGCCTCTCGGCCCCAGATCTGCATGGCCTTGCCCACCCGGGCCGGGCCCGCAGCCGTACGACCAGGGCCCGAGCGTCGAGGGAGGGACGGAAGCCATGACCACATCGGTGGACGATCGGCACACCACACGCCACGGCGAACTCACCGCCGAGTTGCGCGGGTTCCGCACGGTGCAGCGGCTCAGTTACGAGTGCGCGGAGGCCGTCGCCGCCCAGTTGCGCCCCGGCGTCACCGAGCGCGAGGCGGCCAGGATGCAGCGGGATTGGCTGCGCGAGCGGGGCGTACGCGACTGGTTCCACCTGCCGTTCGCCTGGTTCGGTGACCGCACGGCCTTCACCGACTTCCGCATACCGCTCCAGTTCTTCCCCACCAACCGGAAGCTGGAGCCGGGGATGCCGTTCATCCTCGACATGGCCCCGGTGCTCAACGGCTATACGGCCGACATCGGTTACAGCGGCTGTCTCGGCGCGAACCCCCTGCACGACAGGCTGCTCACCGACCTGGCGGCACACCGTGCCCTGATCCTGCGCGGAGTGCGCGAGCGGCGCTCCCTGCGCGCGATATACGAGGACGTGGACCGGCTCATGGTCCGCCAGGGGTACGCCAACCGGCATCGCGCCTACCCGTTCGGCGTCATCGCGCACAAGGTCGACCGCGTCAGGCAACGCACCTGGTCCCCCACGGCGTTCGGCTTCGGAGTACACAGCCTCAAGGGCCTGGCCAGCGACGCCTTGCACGGGCACCGCGAAGGGTGGTCCCCGCTGTGGAGCCCGTACCGGTTCTCCGACCATCCACCACGACCCGGACTGTGGGCCGTGGAACCGCACCTCGGCTTCCGTGGCGTGGGCACCAAGTTCGAGGAGATCCTCGTCGTCACGGATTCCAGGGACCCGGAGCAGAGCGCGTTCTGGCTGGACGACGACCTCCCGCACGTGCGCCGCTGGGCGGCGGAACAACCCATATGACCACGGGCGCCTGCGAACCACGCGGCAAGCCCACCGGCACCCGCTACCGGCCGACCACACCGGCGTCCACATCGCCGCCGTGCGGGCGCGCCACGGGACGGAACGACACGGTCGTCACGGGAGCGGTTCGGGGTATCCGCCAGGGCACGGCAGTACGTACGCGGCACGAAGACGGGCAACAGTGACAGCGGCTATCGGAGAGGCGGTCAAGCAGTGACGGACACGGAGGCCACGGGACCGTTGGCCGGAGCGACCGAACGCTGGGTCAACACCGGCGGCGTGCAGCTCTGCGTCGCAGAGTGGGGCGACCGGACACAGCCGACCGTCGTGCTGGTGCACGGCTTCCCGGACAGCAAAGAGGTGTGGAGCGAGGTCGCCCGACGGCTGATCGACCGGTTCCACGTCGTCCTCTACGACCTGCGCGGCTGCGGACGGTCGAGCGCGCCCAAACCACTGCGCGGCGGCTACACGCTGGAGAAGCTGACCGACGACTTCCTGGCGGTCGCCGACGCGGTCAGCCCCGACCGGCCCGTGCACCTGGTGGGGCACGACTGGGGCTCGGTGCAGGGCTGGGAGTTCGCCACCGTGGCGCGCACCGAGGGCCGTATCGCCTCCTTCACCACGATGTCCGGACCGTGCCTTGACCATCTCGGCATCTGGCTCAAAAAGCGCGCCACCCGCCCGACCCCGCGCCGCGTGGGCCAGCTCTTCGGCCAGGGCATCAAGTCCTGGTACGTGTACGCGTTCCACACCCCCGTGGTGCCCGAGGCCCTGTGGCGGGGGCCGCTCGGCAAGGCGTGGCCCGGGCTGCTGAGCCGGGTCGAGAAGACACCGGCCCACGGCGCGCACGGCGCCGGCTATCCGACCGCCTCGCTGCCCGGTGACGGCGCCCACGGCGTGTGGATGTACCGGGACGACGTGCGCGCCAGGCTGCGACGCCCCCGCACCGACGCCTACGCACACGTACCGGTCCAACTCATCCACCCCACCGGAGACCGCTTCGTCTCGGAGCAGGTCTTCGACGAACTGGACACGTGGGCGCCCAGGTTGGTGCGCCGCAGCCTGGTAGCCAAGCACTGGGCGCCCCGCACGCACCCTGACCAGATCTCCGCCTGGGTGGCCGACTTCGTCACGTCGGTCGAGGAAGGGGCGCCGGCCGTGCAGCCCAGAGAAGCGAGCGCCTACGCCGCACGGTTCGCCGGGCAGCTCGTGCTGGTGACGGGCGCCGCAAGCGGCATCGGCCGAGCCACTGCCTTCGCGTTCGCCGAGGCGGGGGCGCGTGTAGTCGCCGTCGACCGGGACGAGGAGGGGGCCGCCCGCACCGCCGAATTGGCCAGGCTGATCGGGGCCCAGGCGGCCTGGAGCGAGCCGGTGGACGTCTCGGACACGCAGGCCATGGAGAAGCTGGCCGACAAGGTCGCCGCTTCGTACGGCGTCGTGGACGTGCTGGTCAACAATGCCGGAATCGGGGTGTCCGGCCCCTTCCTCGACACCAGCCCCGAGGAGTGGCAGCGGGTGCTCGACGTCAACCTGTGGGGCGTGATCCACGGCTGCCGCACCTTCGGCCGGCAGATGGCCGACCGCGGCCAGGGCGGCCACATCGTCAACACCGCATCCGCCGCCGCGTTCCAACCCACCCGCATGCTGCCCGCGTACGCCACGTCCAAGGCGGCCGTGCTCATGCTGAGTGAGTGCCTACGTGCCGAGCTGGCAGGACAGGGCATCGGCGTCTCAGCGATCTGCCCCGGCATCATCAATACCAACATCACCAGGACGACCAGGTTCGTCGGCGTGGACCACGACGAGGAAGAGCGCCGCCGCGCCCGCAGCACCCGGATGTACGGCAAGCGCAACTACCCGCCGGAGAAGGTGGCCGACGCGATCCTGCGCGCCGTGGTCCGCAACCAGGCGGTGGTGCCGGTGACCCCTGAGGCACGCGGCGCACATCTGCTGTCCCGCTTCGCTCCGAAGGCGATACGCGCCCTGGCCAGGCTCGAACCGAAGGGGTGACGGGCGGCGCGAGGGGCAGGCCGAGCCGGCCCAATGCCGAGGCCAGCGGCCCGCGCACCAACGAGGTGGATGGCGGACAGCCAGGTCAGGGCGGGAGCCCGCGCCAGGCGAAGCAGACATGGCGAAGCAGAGAAGAGGAAGGGAGGGGCAGGGACGTGTCCGAAGCATCCGTCGAACCGCACGCATCCCCCGAGTACCGGATCGAGGAGTTGGCGCACCGCAGCGGGGCGACCGTCCGCACCATCCGCGCGTACCAGGACCGTGGTCTGCTCCCCCGGCCCGAGCGGCGCGGCCGGGCCAATGTGTACCGGGACCAGCACCTGACCCGGTTGGAGCGGATCGCGGCGCTGCTGGAGCGCGGCTACACCCTGTCCAGCATCAAGGAACTCCTCGCGGCCTGGGACGCGGGCCGAGACCTGGGCGGGGTGCTGGGTCTGGTCGCGGCGGTGGAGGAGCCGTGGACGGACGAGCAGGCCACGCGGATCACCTGGGCGGAGCTGGCTGAGCGGTTCGGCAGTGGCCTGGACGAGGCCGCCGTCCGGGAGGCGGTGGAACTCGGCATTCTGGAGCCCGTTCCGGAGAGCCCGGACGAGTTCCTGGTGCCCAGCCCGCAAGAGCTGGCGGTCGCCGTCGAACTGCACGCGGCAGGCGTGCCCCTGCTGGCCATCGCCGATCACGTACGGGAACTGCGGGGACAGGTCGAGCACATCGCGGATCGGTTCCTCGACTTCACGACGGAGCACGTGTTCCAGCAGTACCTGGGCCATCCGCCGACGGACGCCGAGGCCCAGGAGGCGGCGCTGCTGATCCGTCGTTTCCGTCCGCTGGCCCAGCAGGCACTGGACGCGGAGCTGGCCCGCGCGATGCGCTTGGTGGCAACCCGCCATCTGCACCAACACCTCGGCCGCTACGGCCCGCTGCCCCACCGTCCGCCGATCCCCGGAGCAGCGTCGAGACGGGCGTCGGAATCCTCCCCGACGGCACCGAATGCCCCGAAGGCCCCGAAGACCCCGACGGCTCCAGCAGATCCGCCCGGCTCTCCCGGAGTCACCCGACCCGAGCGCCGCGCGGCGGGCTCGCCCGCTGCGGAGCACCCTGGTGCTGACGCTGGTTCTGGCCACGGCGTTGCCGCGGGCGGCGGCGGTGTCAGGGGTGTCGATGGCAACGGCAACGCGTCGATTTCGCTTCCCGTCGGGGTGCTGGACCGGGTTCGGGAGTTGGTCGGCGAGGTGCACATGGCTGACTTCATAGCCGCCGCGGTGGAGCGCGAGGTGTGCGCACGTCGGATGGACCGCCTCGCGATACCCGATGCTGCTGCCCGTAGCCCCTCACCACCCGGCGTCCCCGGGGACGGGAGCGGCGACTGATCCGGACGCGGCGCCGCACACGTCTCCAGGGCAGATGGGTCACGCGCGGTACGAGCAGCACTCAGCAGGCGGCACCGCCCAGGGGCGAGCACGACCGAATCAGAGGCCACCCACGGAAGGAGGACAGCCAGTGGAGGCCAAGGCATTCCCCGCCGGAGCGGTAGCGGCGAACCGGCCCCGGGGGCGGGGCCGGGGCCGGGGACCGATCGCCGGAAACACCGCCGTGCCGCCTGGCATCCGAGCAGCGACCACGGTCACGAGATGGCCGCCCACCGAAGCCGACCGATTGACACAGCCGCGGCCAGCCCCCGGCGCAGGCCCACCAACAGGGCCACGAACAGGGACGTTCTATCGCCGTGCGGCATCATGGGAAGGTATGAGACCTACGAACGTCCCGCCCGGTACGGGCAGCGGAGGCGACGGTAGCGGGGCCGGCGACCGGCGCATCAACAGCACCGAGAGCGCTGTCGCCGCCGTGACGGAGATGGCGGATTCACACGGCCGCGAGGCGACCGTCGAGCACTCCATCGGCGCGGACCAGTCCGGCCGGCGCCTCGCCTCCGGGGCGTTCACCGTGGTCGACCCGGACGGGTCGCTACCGCACGAGGCGTACATCGAGATAGCCGGTCGGCCGACGGTGTGCATTGAGATCTTCAGCGAGGGGGACGCGAGCATCACCGTGGACACCGTGGAGTTCATCGGTGTCCCCCGGGAGCAGTTGCCGGCCTTCCTCGACGCCGTCTACGGGGGGCGGGCCTGGGTGCGGGGGCGGCGGTTCCCGCCCACCCTGCACCTGATCGTGCCGATACCCGGCGACATCACGTACAAGGAGCCGATCTTGGGGCCGTGGAACATGACGCCCTGGCTCAACGGCCTCATCCGCTGACGCCGGGTACGGGTCAGCGCGCGGGCACCGCCCGGGAGCCGGGCGCGGGCCCACGTTAGAGGCCCGGTGCGCCCCAGACCGGGAACCAGCGGCCGAGGTCCTTTTCGATCCGCAGGTCATCCGTGAGCAGGGCGCGGGTCTGGAGCTCCAGACCGTTGTCACGCTTGTCGACGCCACCGGGAAGGGGGGCGAAGGGGTAGAAGGTGCCGCGCTTGTAGAGGTACACGAGCGCGAGTGAACGGTCCTGGCCGTCCCGAAAGCTCAACAGCGAGCAGAGCAGTTGGGGCCCGAAACCGCCGTCGCGCAGGGTGGTGTTGACCGCATGGAGGTCGTTGACCAGGCCGGCGACGTCGTCGGGAGCGTGCTGGGTGAGCAGCCAGGTGAAACCGTACGCGTCTTGGCTGAACTCGACGGGGATGCCGCCCCGTTCGGTGTCGGCGTCGAGGAGGTCGCGTACCTCACGCTGGAGACCGGCGAACGCGCCGCCCTCCACACTCGCGAAGCACACCGATCCCTGCCCGGTCGGCGTGAACCCCGCTGCGGCCTCCAGCGTGACCGCCGCCGATGGCAGGGCGAAGAGCTGGTCGAGTTGAGGACGGGCCGGCTTGCTGCGGCCTAGCAGGGTGTCGAGGAAGCCCACGGGGTTGTCCTTCCGGTCGCTGTAGGGCGTGTTCGTACGCGAGGTGGTTGGGGGTGGGGGTTGGGGTGCGGGGTGCGGGGTGTTCGTGAGGTGCGTGCGGGTGGGGTGGGCTGGGTTGAGGTGGCGGGGTGGGTCGGGTGGGGGCTGAGTTGGCTGCGTGGGGGGAGCTCCGGCGTAGGCGCGTACACGTGAATCCGTGGGACACGGGCCCCATGGGCCCGTGAGCACATGCGGCGGGGTGTGGTGAGGCGGTGGGTGGGGGGGGGTGGAGGTGGGTGGGGGGAGGGCGGAGGGGGAGGGGAGGGGAGGGGGAGCCCCCCCCCGCCAGGGGCTGGGAGCTTCCCGTTACGGGCGGCCCAGTTCGGCGGCGATGCGGCCCAGTTGGTCGAGCCGTTGTTCCAGCGTCGGGTGGGAGGACAGCAGTTTGCTGAAGCTGCTGCCGGAGAAGGCGGGGGCGAAGTAGAAGGCGTTGTACGGTTCGGCCTGTCGTAGGTCGCGGGTGGGGATGCGCGCCATTTCGCCCGTCACCTTGGTCAGTGCGGCGGCGAGTGCGGAGGGTCGGCCCGTCAGGAGGGCGGCGGCGCGGTCTGCCGAGAGCTCGCGGTAGCGGGAGAGCAGTCGGGTCAGCAGATAGCTGATCGCGTAGACGACTGCGCTGATCAGGGGAATCACCAGAAGCGCGATGCCGAGGCCGTTGTCACGGTTGTTGCCTCGGCTGAAGCCGCCCCAGAGCGCTATGCGGGTGATCAAGCCGGCCAGTACGCCGAGGAAGGACGCGATGGTCATCACCGCGACGTCGCGGTGGGCCACGTGCGACAGCTCGTGCGCGATGACGCCTTCCAGTTCCTCGCGCTCCAGGCGGCGCAACAGCCCGGTCGTCGCGCACACCAGTGACTTCTGCTGGCTGCGTCCGGTGGCGAAGGCGTTCGGTACGTCGCTGTCGGCTATCGCCACCCGGGGTTTGGGCATGTCGGCGAGAGCGCACAGCCGGTCCACTGCGCCGTGTAGCTCGGGGGCCTGTGCGGGGGTGACCTCGCGCGCGCCCATGCTGAACGCCGCGATCCGGTCGCTGAACCAGAACTGCGCGATGAACATCCCGCCCACCAGCAGCACGATCATGGGCCATGCGTTCCCCAGCAGCGCCACCAGGACGCCGATGAACACTACGTACAGCAGCCCGATGAGGAACATCGTGCTGACCATGCGCGCGGCCAGTCCTCGGTCGGGTGCGAATCGCGTACGCGGCATAAGCCCCTCCTCTGCGCTCTCCTACGATTCTCCCTCTTTGTGGGGTATTCGTGAGATAAGCGAGATTGGGGTGGGTTGCCGCGGGGCGCGGCGGGGCGGGCGCCGCGTGCCTGTGGGGGTGGGGGCGGTTCGCGGGGCGGCTGGCGCAACGCCTACCCAGCCCGTCACCGGCTGGGACAGTGATGGAGCCGCCCGATTCCGTGGTGGGTCGACCGCGCCCGACATGCAACGACGCGGCCGGACGCCCCGGGCCCGGTGCAGGTCCGGATGCCATGGGCCCGGGGCGGGTGAGGTGGTAGTGGCCCAGCCGATCGCAGTGGGCGCCGAAGCGAGGCACCGGGGCCGCGGGCCAACCCTCCGGCGCCTCGCATCGCCGCTGGCCAGCCGCATGGCGACCCAAGCCGATCCGCAGGCCCAAGCCGGGACCCGTCCCCCGATCCCACGCCCGATCCGGCCTCCCAGGCCCAGCCGCACTCCAAACCCAAGCCCGCACCCGAAACTCGCCCCAAGCCGGCACTCCAGGCCCGGCCCCAGGCCCGTGCTCCAGGCTCAAGCCCGCACCCAAAATTCGCCCCCACGCCAGGCCCAGCCAAGCCCAGCCGCGCACCCGGCACTGCCCAGCTCAAGCCGCGCAGCCCGCGCAACCGCGCAGCCGCAGCCCCACCGAGCGGCCGGGCGGTTGCCGTCGCTGCTGATGGGGCGGCGAGGCAGTGGGGGTGGGGGAATCGTTCAGGCTGCGCGGAGGAAGGCGCTGGTGGCGACCTGGCCGATCATGCTGAGTCGAGTCTTGCCCGCCAGCCGCTCCTCGGTGGCCTCGCGTACGCCGGCCCATCGGCCGTCTCCGTAGTCGTCCATGACGATCACCGCGCCGGGGGCGGCGATCTGCTCGGCCCACTCCAGGTCGTTGGCGACGCCCTCGTACGAGTGGTCGCCGTCGATGATCACGACGCCGTACTGCCGGTCGGAGAGTTCCTCGCGTACGGCGGGGTCCTCGGAGAAGCCCCGGTGCAGGCGGAGCCGTGATTCCTCGACGCCGGCGTAGGCGAGGTTGGCGCGTACCACCGCCTCGGTGACAGGCGTGCCCGACGGGTCGGAGGAGATCTCGAAACCGGGCTGGAGCTGAACGGGCGAGAGCGGATCGACGATGGTGAGCTGATACGGAAGGCCGGCGCGCAGCAACTGGCGGGCCATGCCGCCGGCGAAGAGCCCGTAGAGCGTGCCGATCTCCAGGATCTCGCCGTTCGGCGGACCGAGCAGTGGGGTGGCGGTGAGTTTGCCGAGGATGTTGCGGGTGGAGCCGGCGATGCGGCCGACGCCCCTGTTCTCCAGTTCGACCAGGGTGCGGTAGGCGAGCACGGTTTCCTTGTACGCGCTATCGCGGCCGGTCAGGGCGGCGATCTGGGTCGCGAGGGCCGCAATCTCCTCCCGGCTCGGCTGCCGGTCGGTCAACCTGCCGTCGCGGCCGAGCAGTAGGTCAGTGGAGTGCGTACGGCGCAACTCCTCACGGAGGACGGTGAGTTCACGGCGGGCTGAGCGGAGCTTTCTGTCAATGCGCTGGTCGAGCTGATCAAGGACGGGCCGCAGCGCGCGACGGGCGGAACGGGAAACGATCAGGGTGCTGTGGAACTTCACACAGCGGACCTTAGGTGCGCGCCCAGACGCAGGGAAGGCATGGCAGGCCGACGTTGCAGACCATCCAACAGTTGGGCCACCCGGCCAACAATCTCGCCCTGACCGTTCATCAGGAATTACCCGAAGCGTCACCGCCGAGCCGTCCGGGCCAAGTGGTCGGCGCGGTAGACGGAATGCGCGCACCATGTCCTGCCTACCTGGCGCGCACCGCGTGTGCACGGCCGCCATTCCCCACGCCGGGGCCGCTTCTACCAGGTCAGCCCGCTCATCGGGGTATGCGGAACCCGTTCGTTCCGTCGCGGACCGGCGTCCCCCACCTACCGGTGGACTACGCGCGGATGCCGTGCCGGAGCGCGGCGCGCCCACCAGCCGGCCGAAGGGCACCACACCGCGCCGCCCACGCCACGCAGCACCACGCCACATCACTTCACGCCGCGACGGGATGCCCCGGACACCCGGCCTCTCCTCACCCGGGTGCCCGCTCGCACGGCGGTGGTCCGGCGTACGCGGCGCGGTGCGGCACGACGTGACACCGCGCGTACGCGCACGCCTCCCCCACGCGCGCCTCCGCAGTACACGCCTCCGCAGCGCGCACCGGTCCGGCGTACGTCGGACCCACCGCAAGCCCACCCGCGTGCCAAGCCCCAAGGGCTCACGAGCCCACGCCCCCGATACCCCATCAGCCCACGAGCCCACAAGCCCACGAGCTCACGGCAGCCTGCGCAGGAGGACCGCATGGCCGTCAAAGCGCTGGCGCGCTGGTCAGCCACCCAGTTGGGCGAGGCCCTCCAGCGCGATCTTCTCGAAGACCGCCTGATCGGCGGCGAAGACCGAGTCCGGTATCGGGGCGTGCAGCACGATCTCGGTGAAGCCGAGTTCCGCATGGGCCCCCGCGAAGTCCACGAAGGCGTCCACCGAGTCCAGCGGCCGGTCCGGGGTGAAGCCGGTGAGCAGGATCTTGTCGAGCTTGCCCAGGTCGCGACCTGCCTGCTCGCACACCTCGCCGAGCCGTTCGACCTGGCGCCCGATGGCCGCGAGCGAATCGGCCGGGCCGGCGCCCTCGGCCAGCTTCGGATCGCCCGTGGTCACCCACGCCTGGCCGTACCCCGCGACCAGTCGCAGCCCGCGCGGGCCGGTGGCGGCAATGGCGAACGGGAGCCGGGGGCGCTGCACGCAGCCCGGTACGTTCCGCGCCTCGCGCGCCGCGTAGTACCGGTGCTCCGCCGTCACCGTCTCCTCCGACAGCAGGGCGTCGAGCAGCGGCACGAACTCCTCGAAGCGCTCCGTGCGTTCGCGCTGCGACCACGGCTGTTGGTCGCCGGCCAGCAGCGTCGTCGCGTCATACCCCACGCCACCTGCACCGATGCCCAGCGTTATGCGACCGTCCGAGACGTCGTCGAGCGTGATGAGCTCCTTGGCGAGCGTCACCGGGTGACGGAAGTTCGGCGACGTGACCAGGGTCCCGAGGCGTATCCGGGACGTCACCGCCGCTGCCGCGGTCAGCGTCGGGACGGCGCCGAACCACGGTCCGTCGCGGAACGTGCGCCACGAGAGGTGGTCGTACGTGTACGCGGCGTGGAAGCCGAGCTCCTCGGCGCGCTCCCACTCCGCGCGACCGCCGTCGGACCAGCGGCGGATCGGCAGAATCACGGTGCTCAGTCGCATGCATCGAGGGTAAGTGCCGGGTACGACAATCCGGTACGCCGCCTGCCTCCCGCCCGACCCCCGCCTCTCCGCACCCGTCCGCACCCGCCCCCTCCTACCCCGCAGCACCCCGTACGCCGCCCCCCCTCGGGCAGCCAGGTCACGGCCCCCTCTGCCTTGACGGGCAGCGGCAGTTCCGTGCCGTGCCGTATCCCAACGCGCCCTCCACCGAGGGGCGTTCTGTCAGCGTCTCCCCGGTGACCGGGACGACGGAGCCGGAGCCGGGCGGGCGGGGCGCCGGGGCCCTAGCCCCCCTCGCCGCCGAGCCCGAGCGCGCCCCCACCCGGAGCCGGGGGCCACCGGAGACGCCGGGGGCCACCGGAGCCACCGGGGGCCACCGGAGCCACCGGAGACACCGACCGTTCAGGCGCATGAAGCCCGTCCGTGCGCCCGTACGCACATCTGTGCGCGCCCATGCAGCAGGATGGAGGCCGTGACTCCAGCTACTGAGCAGCCCAAGCAGCCCGAACCCGGCACGTTCGCGGGTGCGGAGCCCACGCCCGTGGCGCCCGCCGTGCCCCGGCTCATCGCCACCGACCTCGACGGCACCCTGTTGCGCGACGACAAGTCCGTGTCCGAACGCACCGTCGCGGCGCTGGCCGCGGCCGAGGCCGCGGGCATCGACGTCTTCTTCGTCACCGGCCGCCCGGCCCGCTGGATGCACGTCGTCAGCGACCACCTGCACGGCCACGGCCTGGCCATCTGTGCCAACGGGGCGGCCGTCGTCGACCTCCACCAGGGCATACGGTTCGTCCTGGTACATCCCCTGCACGCCGAGGACGCGCTCTCCGTCGTACGGGCGCTGCGCGCCGCCGCGCCCGGCACCACGTTCGCCGTCGAGCGCACCGGCGGCATCCACCACGAGCCGGCCTACCCGCCCCTGTCGTTCGACACCCCCACGACCATCGGCCCGGCCGACAAGCTGCTGTCCGAGGACGCGGACCAGGCGGAACTGCCCATCCTCAAGCTGCTCGCCCACCATCCCGACCTCGCCCCGGACGACTTCCTCGCCCTGGCCCGCGCCTCCGCCGGGCAGCACGCGACGTTCACCCGCTCCAGCCCCACCGCCCTCCTGGAGATCAGCGCCCTCGGCGTCAGCAAGGCCAGCACGCTGGAGCGGTGCTGCGCCGAGCGGGGCATCACCCGCGACCAGGTGATGGCGTTCGGGGACATGCCCAACGACGTGGAGATGCTGAACTGGGCCGGCATGCCGTACGCGATGGCCAACGCCCACCCCGAGGTCCTCGCCGCGACGAGCCGGCACGCCCCGGGCAACAACGAGGACGGCGTGGCGCGCGTGATCGAGAGCGTGCTGGGGCGGTAGCCGCTCGGGGTCACGCCGGGACCCCGGCGTGGGGAACCCGGAGGAGTCCGACGGTCGGGCGCCCCAGGAGCCCGACTGCCTGGAGGTCCGAAGGAGTCCGACGGCCGGGAGGGCCCGGCCGTCGGCACGACAGGCACCAAGAGAACGGGCACCGGGCGGACCGGCATCGGGCGGACCGGCGTCGGGCGCACCAGCATCGGACGGACCCGCGCCAGGCGTTCCCACCGTCAGGCGTTCGTCAGGAGCGTGGAGCGGCCTCCTCCGCCCGGTCGTGCCCGGTCACGGGCGTACGCGTACCCCTGCGACCGGGGGCCGTCAGGAGCGCGACGACGCACGCGGCGCCGAGCAGGATGCCGAAGGCGACCATGAGCGCGGTGGTGTAGCCGTGCACGGTGGCCGCGGTCGGTGTGCGGTGCCCAGGCCGGGCCAGGTAGGACGCGGCGGCGCTGGCCGCCACCGTGTTGAGCAGCGCGGTGCCCAGCGCCGCCCCGAGTTGCTGGGCCGCGTTGTAGGCCGCCGAGGCGGCGCCGATGTCGCGCCAGGGCATGTCGGCGGTGGCCAGGCTGGCGGTCGGCGGCATGACGCAGCCGAGCCCGAGCCCGGTGAGGACCAGCGCCGGCGTCAGGTACAGCGGCAGGACGTGCGAGCTGTCGGCCGTCAACCAGGTCAGCAGGAGCATCCCGGCCGCCGCCGCGAGCAGGCCGGGCAGGATCAGCGCGGCGGGTGGCACGCGGCCGTGCAGCTTGCCGGCGATCAGCGTGGAGCCGAGCAGCGCGGCCACGGCGTTGATGATCAGCGTGAGGCCCGCCTCGACCGGTGAGTAGTCGAGAACCGTCTGCGTGTAGTAGCTCATGAACAGGTAGAAGCCGAACATCGCGACGAACAGCAGCGTGATCGCGGCGAACGCGGCGCCCCGGGCACGGTGGACGAGCACCCGGAGCGGCAGCAGCGGATGGCTGGCCCGCGACTCGACGACGCCGAAGGCGGCCACCAGCGCCACCCCGCCGACCAGCGGTACGAGCACCCTGGCCGAGCCCCACCCGTACGGCTCGGCCTCGTTGAAGCCGTAGACCAGGGCGGCGAACCCGGCCGCGCTGAGCAGGGCCCCCGCGACGTCGAGCCGCCCGCCGTCCCGGGTCGGGCGGTCGAGCGGCACCAGGGCCGTGCCGGCCACCGCGAGCAGTGCCAGCGGCACGTTGATGTACAGGCACCAGCGCCAGCTCACGTACTCCGTCAGCAGCCCGCCCGCGACCAGGCCGAGCGCTGACCCGGCGGCGCCGACCGCGGCGAAGACGCCGAAGGCGCGCCCGCGCTCGCGGGCCTCGGTGAAGGTGGTGGTCAGCAGTGCGAGCCCGGCCGGCGCGAGCAGCGCGGCGAACACCCCCTGCAAGGCTCGCGCCCCGAAGAGCGTCTCGGGGTTGACGGCGGCCCCGCCCAGCGCGGACGCGGCGGCGAAGCCCAGCAGCCCGATGCGGAACGTGCGGCGGTGTCCCAGCGCGCCGCTGACGCGCCCGCCGATCAGCAGCAGGCCGCCGAAGGCCAGCGCGTAGGCGGTGACGGCCCACTGCCGGCTGGCGTCGGACATGTCGAGCGCGCGCTGCGCCGACGGCAGCGCGATGTTCACGATCGTGCCGTCCAGGACGACGAGGAGCTGCGCCGTACTGACCGCCAGCAGCGTCCACCACCGCCGCCGCCCCGCGCCTGGTTCAGGCGTCGTACTTGCCACATCCGCATTGGCTAACACCGTTCGACCTCCACTAACAACGTTAGAGACGGCGAACAACGTACTACACTGGGCCGACCGGTGAACGGGTCCCGACCGCCCCGAACAGCCCCGGTCCGCGACCGCGGCGCGCTACGAATACGCAGGTCAGCAGCGGTACGGGCAAGGTGGGAAGGCGACGGAACGCCGCCGGTGGGCAAGGCAGCGGCACACAGCTACGGCGTCCCGCGGACCGCGGGACGCGACGAGGCCCGACTGCCCGGCGCGGACGGCCGGAGCGACGGGCGAGAGGGAGGAGCGGCATGGGCGCAGCGCGCGGGCAACGCGAGGGGGGCGAGGTGCGGAGCGTGTGGCTGCGACCGCGCCGTACCAGCCGCGGCGAGCCGCCGCTCACCCGCGCGCGCATCGTCGAAGCCGCCGTCGCCCTGCTCGACGAGGAGGGCATCGACCGGCTCACCATGCGCCGGCTCGCGGAACGGCTGGCCGTCATGGCCCCGTCCTTGTACTGGCACGTCGACACGAAGGACGACGTCATCGACCTCGCCGTGGATGCGATCTTCGGCGAGGTGGAGCCGGCCACGGACGCCTCCGCCGACTGGCGGACGCAGGTGACGACGGTGCTCACCGCGTGGCGGGCCGCGCTGCTCCGGCACCCCTGGGCCGCCGCGGTCCCCGCCAGGCGCCGACCGACCATCGGCCCGCACTTCCTGGCCTGGATGGAGATCCTGCAAGCCACGCTGGTACGGGCCGGCTTCACCGACAAGGACCTGTCGGCCGCGACGTGGGCGCTGTACAACCACGTGCTGGGCTCGGCGGCCTCCGAAACCGCGCTGCACATCACCGACGAGGAACGCCGGGTCGGCCAGGAACAGTTGCGGGCCAACGGCGACCGCTACCCGACCCTCGCCGAGCGCGGCTACCTGTACGACGACGACTGGGACGGCAGCTTCACCACCGGGCTCACCTTCCTCCTCGACGGCCTCGCAGCCCAGGTGAAACGAACCCCCTGAGCCCCGACACGCTGCCTAACGGCCCTGACATCCGGCGGGCTTGGCGCCCGGCGAGCCTTGGCGCCCGGCGGGCCTGATGTCCGCCGGACGCTGCCCGCGCCGCACCCCGTACGCGCACCCGCCCGGCGGCAGGCCCGACGGCGCCGCCGGCCGCAGAGGTACGGGGCCCCTGGCCCACCGGCACGTGGACGAGGGCCAGACCGCCCCCACGGCTGCCAAACCTTCCACGGCCGACCAACTTTTAAATCCGTTAAAGCAGCCGGGCCACCAGCCGGCCACGCCAAAAGCCCCCACGTCCCCGCGGACGCTCCCCCGCCCCCCACCAGCACGCGAACGAGGGCCGGCCCGCCCCCACGGCCCTCAAACCCCCCTCGGCCAACCAACTTTTAAATCCCTTAAAGCAGCCAGCCCATCAACCAACGCGCCCCGCCCGTCCCGGAGTGATCCGGCCCCGCGACACCCGCCACCGCCGAGGGTTCTCAGAGCGGCGCCTCCCACGTCACGGTCGTCCCACCGCGCCCACCACCGTGATCGTCCGACGCGGCGACGTCGGCACCGGCACCCGAGCCCCCGGCCGGGGCGAGGCCGGGGCCGTAACCGCTCGAACCGCCCAGCGCCTCCGCACGGCGGGCCAGGTTGCGCAGTCCGCTCCGCCGGCCGCCCGCCGCGATGCCCACGCCGTCGTCGGCGACCGTCAGACGCACGCCGTCCCGCCCGTCCGGCAGGCGCACCGTCGCGTCCACGACCACCTCGATGCGCGACGCGCGCGCGTGCCGGAACGCGTTGGACAGTGCCTCGCGCAGCGCCGCGATCAGGTTCTTGCCGGTCAGCTCGCCCACCCGGGCGTCCACCGCGCCCACGAAGGTGGCCGACGGCTGGAAGCCCAACGGCACCGCCGCCGTGCCGATCTCCCGCAGTACCCGCGTACGCAGCCCGGACGGCGCCTCGGCCGGCCCCTGCTCCAGGGCGAAGATGGCGGTGCGCACCTCCTGGATGGTGGCGTCCAGCTCGTCCACGGCCTTGCCGATCTTGTCCTGCACCAGCGGCAGCTCCGCCTTGCGCTGGGCGCCCTCCAGCATCATCCCGGTCGCGAACAGCCGCTGGATGACCAGGTCGTGCAGGTCACGGGCGATCCGGTCGCGGTCCTCGTACACCGCGAGCCGCTCCCGGTCGCGCTGGGCATCGGCGAGTACGAGCGCGAGCGCGGCCTGGGCGGCGAACTGGGTGGCGAGCCGGCGTTCGGTGGCCGTGAACGGGCGGGCGCCACGGCTGCGCGGCGTGCTGAGGATGCCGAGCACCCGGCTGCCACTGCGCAGGGGCAGCATCATGCTGGGCCCGAACCGCCGGGAAATGCCCGTCGTCATGCGGGGGTCGGTGGCCGAGTCCTCGACGAAGACCGGTTCGCCGCACATGAGCTGCGGCACGATCGGGGCGTGCGGCTCAACCACCGTGCCCAGCAGCCCTTCGGGTTCGTCCGCGTCCACCGCGACGATCTCCAGGCCCCCGGCGGCGGTCGGCAGCAGCACGATCCCCGCCGTCGAATCCGCCAGCCGCCGTGCCTTCTCAGCGACCACCACGAGCGCGTCCTCGGCGTCGTTCGCGGACAGCAGGGCGGTGGTCACGGCGACCGAGCCGTCGATCCACCGCTCCCGCTGCCGGGCCTGCTCGTCCCGTCTGGCGTTGGCGATGGCGAGCGCGGCCTCCACCGCGAGGACCCGTACGAGTTGGAGATCGGTCTCCGTGAACGGGCCGTCGCCCTGCTTCTCCGCCAGGTAGAGCGCGCCGAAGTCCTCGTCCTGCACCCGCAGCGGTACGCCGAGGAAGCTGCGCACCGGCGGCCGGCCCGCGGGGTACCCCGCGGCCTGCGGGTCGGTCGTCAGGTCGGCGAGCGGCACCGGGTCCGGCTGGACGGCGAGCGCGCTCGGCAGCCCGTGCTCGCGCGCCGCCCCGAGCGGTTCGCAGTCCTCCGCGCCCACGCCGTAGCTGACGAAGTCGGCGAACCTGCCGCTCGCCCCGTCCAGCACGCCGATCGCGGCGTACCGGGCGTCGACCAACTCGGTGGTGGTGCACACCAGTCGGTCGAGCGTGACGGCGAGGTCGAGCCCGGCACCCACCGACCGCATGGCCTCAAGGAGCCGCGGCACCCGGGCGGTCAGCTCCGCCGGCAGCCCCCGCAGGCTGCGGGTGGCGGCGGTGGCGGCCTCCAGCGAATCGTGCGGGGCCGGCGCGCGCCCGCTCCGACCGCCGGCCCGGTCGGCAGCCCGGTCGGCAGCCTGTCCGGCGGCGCGGTCGGCGGCCCGGCCAGCGGCCCGGCCCGGTTCGCCCGCCGGGCCGGCGGACGCGGCTGGTTCGCTGGGCTGGGGCGGTCCCGTGGTTGCCATGGAGGCGAGCGTAGTTAGCCCCTTTTGTGGGGGAAAGCATTAACTCCGGCCCGCCGCCCCGGCCACCTCCTTGGCCCCGCCGCCCAACTCCCCAGCCGGCTCCCCAGCCGACTGTCCCGGCGTCTGCCCTACCGGCTGGCCTGCCGACTGCTCTGCCGGCTGACCTGCCCGCTCCTCGCAGCGCTCTTGAGCGCGTTCCCCACCCGGACGTGACCCGTCGTCGGGGCCATGCCCCCGGCCCATGAGCCCGTCGGCCGCCCGCTCGCGCTCCAACATGCGGCGGAACGGGCCCGCGGCCCGGGCCAGTTCGGCGTACGCGCCGCGCTGCGCCACCCGGCCCGCCTCCAGCACGATCACCTCGTCCACGGCGTCGAGCCCCGCCAGCCGGTGCGTGATCAGCACGGTCGTACGGCCCTCGGTGGCCACGAGCAGGTCACGGGTCAGCGCGTCCGCCGTGGGCAGGTCCAGGTGTTCGGCCGGCTCGTCGAGTACGAGCACGGGGAAGTCCGCGAGCAGCGCCCTGGCCAGCGCCAACCGCTGACGCTGCCCTCCGGAGAGGCGCGCGCCGTGCTCGCCGACCAGCGTGTCGAGGCCGTCCGGCAGCCCGTCGGCCCACTCCAGCAGCCGGGCGCCGGCCAGCGCCGCCCGCAACTCGTCCTCGCTGGCCGCCGGGCGGGCCAGCCGCAGGTTCTCGCGCAGCGAGCTGTCGAAGAGGTGCGCGTCCTGCGCGCACAGCCCGACCAGTCGCCGCACCGCGTCTCCGGACAGCCCCGCCGCGTCCACCCCGGCCAGCGTGTACGCCCCCGCCTCCGCGTCCAGGAACCGCAGCAGCACCTGGGCCAGCGTCGTCTTGCCCGACCCGGACGGCCCCACGACGGCCACCCGCCGCCCGGCCACCAGTTCCATGTCGAACCCGTCGATCGCGGGCCGCCGCTGCCCGGCGTGGCGGGCCGTGAGATCCCGTACGACCAGCGGGAACGGCTGCTCGGGTTCGGCCGCGGGCAGCGCCGGCTCGCGGACCGGCGCCGGGGCGTCCAGCACCTCGTGCACCCGCTCGGCGGCCCGGCGTACCCGCTGCCGGTAGCGCACGGCGCCCGGCAGCCCGGCCACCGTCTCGAACGCGGCGAGCGGGGTGAGGACGACCACCGCGAGCCACAGCCCGTCGAGCCGCCCGTCCGCCACGGCCCGCACTCCCACCCACGACGTGGCGGCGACCGTGACGCCGCAGCTCAGCGCCGTCAGCCCGGCCCCCAGCGCGCTCGCGCCGGACGCCCGCCGCGCGATCGCGGTGAGCAGCCCGTCGGCGCGCCGCACGGCGGCCGTCCGCGCGGGCAACGCGCCGGCCACCGTCAACTCGGCCGTGCCGGTCAGCAGGTCCACCACGGTGACGGACAGGGCGCCCCGGGCGGGTGCGAGCTGCTGCTCGGTACGCCGGGCCCATGCGCTGGTCAGCAGCGGCACCCCGACACCGGCCACCAGCAGACCGGCCGCGAGCAGTGCGCCCGCCTCCGGCAACAGCCAGGCCGTGAAACCGACGGACGCGGCGCCCACGAGGACGGCCGAGCCGACCGGCAGCAGCCAGCGCAGGTAGTAGTCCTGGAGCGCGTCCACGTCCGCGACCAGCCGGGACAGCAGGTCGCCGCGCCGGCTCTCGCGCAGCCCGGCGGGTGCGAGCCGTTCCAGCCGCCGGTAGACCGTCACCCGCAGTTCGGCCAGGACGCGCAGCGCGGCATCGTGCGAGACCAGCCGCTCCGCGTAGCGGAAGACGGCCCGGCCGATGCCGAAGGTCCGGGTCGCGGTCACCGCCACCATCAGGTACAGCACGGGCGGCTGTTGCGAGGCCCGCGAGATCAGCCAGCCGGAGACGGCCATCAGTCCGACGGCACTGCCGAGCGCGAGGCTGCCGAGCAGCAGCGCGAGCAGGAACCGGCCCCGCCGCGCCCGGCCCACCGCGCGGACCAGGGCCAGGGCGCCCCGTCGACCGTGGCCCGCAGGGGCCGGGCCGGTCGCCGGCGTGGGCACGTCCGGTGCCGGCGCCTGGGCCTGTGCCGGCGGGCCGTCGGCGGTCGGCGGCGTTCGCTCGCCGGCGGCGGGCGTGCCACTGCCGGGCTCGGTAGCCGCCGCGGGCGCCGACTCGGCGGGGGACGTGGCGGCCCGGGCGGGGGTCGTGCTGGCTGCCGTGGCGTCCAGCGGCGCAGCCGCCCGCTCGTGGTCCGGTCCGGCGTCGGCCGTCGTGCCGACCCGCACCACCCGGTCCGCGACCGCCAGCAGGGCCGGCCGGTGGACGACCAGCAGCACCGTGCGCCCGCGGGCCAGCCGTCGGACCGCGTCCACGACCAGCGCTTCGGTCTCGCCGTCGAGGTTCGCGGTCGGCTCGTCGAGCAGCAGTACGGGCCGGTCGGCGAGGAACGCCCGGGCCAGCGCCAAGCGCTGCCGCTGACCGGCCGAGAGGCCGGCCCCGTCCTCGCCGATCACGGTCTGCGGCCCGTCCGGCAGCGCCCGTACGAACTCCAGCGCGCTCGCCGCACCGAGCGCCGCGCACACGGCCTCGTCGTCGGCATCGGGGCGGGCCAGTCGGACGTTCTCCGCGATGGTGCCGGCGAACAGATAGGGCCGCTGCGGCAGCCAGGCGATCTGGTTCCGCCAGGCCCGCCAGTCGTCCGCCGAGAACGCGGCGAGGTCCACGCCGTCGATCGTCACCTGGCCGCGCTCCACCCCGTCGCCCGCGCCGACGAACCCGAGCAGCACATGGAGCAGGGTGCTCTTGCCGGCGCCGCTCGGTCCGACGACGGCCAGGGTCTCGCCGGGCCGGACGGCGCAGGAGAACGCGTCGAGGGAGGGTTCGGTGCGCCCGGGGTGCCGGACCTGGAGCCGGTCCACCACCAGGGTGGCCGTCCGCGCGTCGATCGCTGGCGCGGCGGCGCCCGCCCCGACCGTCGGGGCGGCGGCCACTCCGGAAGCCGGCGTCTCCAGCACGGCGAACACCTCGTCCGCCGCGGCCAGCCCCTCCGCCGCGGCGTGGTACTCGGCCCCGACCTGCCGTAGCGGCAGATACGCCTCGGGCGCGAGGATCAACACCACCAGCCCGGCGTAGAGGTCCATGTCCCCGTGGACCAGCCGCATCCCGATGCCCACCGCCACCAGCGCCACCGACAGCGTCGCCAGCAGCTCCAGCGCGAAGGACGACAGGAAGGCGATGCGCAAGGTCTTCAGCGTCGCGCGGCGGTAGTCGGAGGTGATGGCCCGAATGGACTCGGCCTGCGCCCTGGCCCGGCCGAAGACCTTGAGCGTGGGTAGCCCGGCCACCACGTCGAGGAAGTGCCCGGAGAGCCGGGACAGCAGCCGCCACTGCCGGTCCATCCGGTGCTGGGTGGCCCAGCCGATGAGCATCATGAAGATCGGGATGAGCGGCAGCGTGATCACGATGATCAGCGCCGACACCCAGTCCTCGGTGACGATCCGGGCCAGCACCGCGACCGGCACCACCACCGCGAGGCCGAGTTGGGGCAGGTAGCGGGCGAAGTAGTCGTCCAGGGCGTCGATGCCGCGGGTTGCGAGCGCGGTCAACTCCCCCGTCCGCTGCGTACTCAGCCAGCCGGGCCCGAGCCCCGTCGCCCACTCAAGGAGTCGCATCCGCAGCTCGGACTTCACCTCGGCGCTGGCGCGGTGCGCGGCCAGTTCGGTCAGTGCGGAGACCGCGGCCCGGCCCACCGCGACACCGGCCAGCAACGCCAGCGGCCGGGCCAACCCGGCCACGTCCCTGCCGTCCTGGAACGCGCCCACCACGATTTCGGCGATGAGCATTGCCTGGGCGATGACGAGTCCGGCTCCGACCAACCCCAGGGCGACCGAGGCCAGCAGGAAGAATCGCGTCGCGCGGGCGTACCGCACCAACCGCGGGTCGATGGGTTTCACGTGAAACACCGACCTGGTTTCACGTGAAACACCCGACCGGCTCGTTTCACGTGAAACGTTGGGCCGTTCGGTTTCACGTGAAACATCGACTCACTCCCTCGCGTGGACATCAGTGCGCGTCGACGGGGATGTGCTGGGTGCCGATCCGCTGCCGGAACACCCAGTACGTCCATGCCTGGTAGGCCAGGACCACGGGGGTCATCACGCCCGCGACCCAGGTCATGATCTTCAGCGTGTACGGGCTGGAGGCCGCGTTCTCGGCGGTCAGGTTCCATGCCGGGTCCAGCGAGGAGGGCATGACGTTCGGGAAGAGCGCCACGAAGAGCATCGCCACCGCCGCCGCGATGGTCACCCCGGACAGGGCGAAGGACCAGCCTTCGCGCCCCCGGCCGTTCATCACCAGCGCCCCGACCATCGCGAGCACGGCGATGACCAGTACGACGAGGCTGCCGACGCTTCCCGAGTCGGCCTGCGTCCAGCCCAGGAACGCCACTGCCAGCGCCGCAGCGCCCAGTCCGAGCTGCCCCGCGAGCCGCCGGGCCCGGGCCCGGATGTCGCCCACCGTCTTGAGCGCGGCGAAGACGGCACCGTGGAAGGTGAAGAGCACCAGCGTCGTCAGACCGCCGAGCAGCGCGTACGGGTTGATCAGGTCCAGCAGGTTGCCCGCGTAGTTCTTGTCGGCGCCGATCGGCACCCCGCGGACCAGGTTGGCGAAGATCGCGCCCCAGAGGAACGCGGGCAGCAGCGAGCACCAGAAGATCGCCTGCTCCCAGTTGCGCTGCCACCGCTCCTCACTGCGCTTGTGCCGGTACTCGAAGGCCACGCCGCGCACGATGAGGCAGATCAGAACGGCGAGCAGCGGCAGGTAGAAGCCGCTGAACAAGGTGGCGTACCAGTCGGGGAAGGCCGCGAAGGTGGCGCCGCCCGCGGTCAGCAGCCAGACCTCGTTGCCGTCCCAGACCGGGCCGATGGTGTTGATCAGTACGCGGCGCTCGGTGCGGTCCCGGGCGAGCAGCTTGGTCAGCACGCCGATGCCGAAGTCGAACCCTTCGAGGAAGAAGTAGCCGATCCACAGGACGGCAATCAGCACGAACCAGACGTCGTGGAGGTGCATGGTCTGTCTCCGTATCCAGCCGTCGTCAGTACGCGAAGGTCATCGGCTTGTCGGCGTCCTCGGCCGCGGCGTCCCCGCCGGCGGCCGAACCACCCGGCCCGCCCGGCCCGCCCGGCTTGGGGAAGCGCAGCTTCGGGTCCTTGGTCGGTGGCGCCTCGTCCACATCGGGTCCGGCCTTGGCGTACTTGGTGAGCAGCCGTACCTCGATCACCGCGAGCACGCCGTAGAGCAGGGTGAAGACGCCCATCGAGATCAACACTTCGGTCTGGCTGACGCCCGGGGACACCGCGTCCTTGGTGCGCATCAGCCCGTAGACCACCCAGGGTTGGCGGCCCATCTCGGTGAAGATCCAGCCGAAGGAGTTGGCGATCAGCGGGAAGCCCATGGTGAGGATGCCGATCCGCCAGGACCAGGTGGTGAAGAAGGGGCTCAGCTCTCGGTTCTTGGTGAGCATCAGCCGCGGCACCTCGTCCTCACCGGTCTGCTTCTCCGGTGCCAGCCATCGCTTCTGGCGGGTGGTCCACAGGCCGATGACCCCGGCCGCGAAGGAGACCATCCCGAACCCGATCATGAGGCGGAAGCCCCAGAAGGTCATGAAGATGCTGGGGATGTAGTCCTCGGGCTCGCCGCCGTAGAGCTTCGCTTCCCGTTCGGCGATGTCGTTGATGCCTGGCACGGAGGACGAGAAGTTGTCGTGTGCGAGGAAGGAGAGTATCCCGGGGACACTGAACTCGACGCTGTTGTGGCCCTGGCTCACATCGCCGATCGCGAAGACCGAGAACGGGGCCGGCGCCTCCGTCTCCCACAGCGCCTCGGCCGCGGCCATCTTCATCGGCTGCTGCTCGAACATCACCTTGCCCAGCCGGTCACCGCTGAGCGCCGTACCGAGCCCCGCGATCACGGCGATGACCAGCGCGGCCCGCAGCGACGCACGCATCGCCCCGACCTGCCGCCGCTGCTTGGCCGGCAACTCCTCGCCCCGGTCCTGCGCCCGCTTGGCACGCAGCAGGTGGTACGAGGCGATGCCGATCACGAAGGCGGCACCGGTGAGGAAAGCGGCGGTGAGCGTGTGGAAGACGACGACCAGGGTGGTGTTCTGGGTCAGCACGGCCCAGATGTCGGTCAGCTCGGCCTTGCCCGTCGTCTTGTTGATGGTGTAGCCGACGGGGTGCTGCATCCACGAGTTGGCGGCCAGGATGAAGTACGCGGACAGCGTCGTGCCGACCGCGACGATCCAGATGCAGGCGCAGTGGAGCTTTCTCGGCAGCTTGTCCCAGCCGAAGATCCACAGGCCGATGAAGGTGGACTCGAAGAAGAAGGCGATCAGCGCCTCCATCGCGAGCGGGGCACCGAAGACGTCACCGACGAAGCGGGAGTAGTCCGACCAGTTCATGCCGAACTGGAACTCCTGCACGATGCCGGTGACGACCCCCATCGCGATGTTGATCAGGAAGAGCTTTCCCCAGAACTTCGTCGCGTGGAAGTACTTCTCCTTGCCCGTCCGGATCCAGGCGGTCTCCAGACCGGCCGTGAAGGCGGCGAGGCTGATCGTCAGCGGAACAAAGAGGTAGTGGTAGACGGTCGTGATGCCGAATTGCCAGCGGGCCAGGGTCTCTGGGGCCAGGGCCAGATCCACGTCGTACTCCTTGCCGTCTTGCTGAGCCGCGCACCGCAGAGGCGATCTGCCCCATTGATCACCCGCAAAGCGGGATGCACCGGGCGCGCTTGTGAACGCGTTCACATTCACAAAGAATTATGACGCACATGCTTTCCCTCCCTCCCACCGGGGGGTGCCCCTCCCGAGCCGTCCCCCGGGCACCCCATCGACCGCCGGCCAAGTGGCTGCAAGCACCCCCGCACGGCGCCCCACACTCCGCCCAACCGGCCACCACCAGCAGGGACTTCGCCCCCGCCGGCGCCACACCCCGTACGCCGCGGCGGCCCGCACCACCACCCTGCGGCAAGCGATCGGCCACTGCTGCGCCCACCCCGCCCCCGCCCGCCACCCGCCGGCCGCGGCCCACCTGTGGCGAAGCCCACTCCGCGTACCGGCGCATCGCCAGCACCCCCGCGCCGGGCCACGCGCCGCGGCACGCCGCCGCCGATGCCGTTGTCGACGCCGACGCCGATGCCGATGCCGATGCCGCGAGGACCGAACGCCGGATGAGCAGACGACCGGGCCACCCGCGGCCACGGGCTCGCGGAACCTCCCGCACGGCGCACGGCACGCACCGGCGGGCCACCCCCACACAGCAACGCGAAAAGGGCGCGGCAGAAGCCGCGCCCTCATCCCGTACTGCCGCCCCCACCGCTGCGCGTCCTCGCCGCGCCACCGCACGACGGCGCGCCACGACCACCGCCCCGGCCCGGGCCCGGTACGCCCCCGGGGGCCGGCGGCGTGTGGCCTAGAGCTCCTTGCGGAAGGACTCCGCCGCCGCCAGGAAGATGTCGTTGGCCTCAGTCTCACCGATGGTGATCCGCACGCCCTCGCCCACGAACGGCCGCACCACGACGCCGGCACGCTCACAGGCCGCCGCGAAGTCGGCGGTGCGCTCACCGAGCCGCAGCCAGACGAAGTTGCCGTGCGACTCGGGAACGGTCCAGCCCTGGCCGACCAGCGCCTCGTACACCCGAGCCCGCTCCATGACCAGCGCGTCCACCCGCTCGCGCAGCGCGTCCTCGCTGCGCAGCGAGGCGATGGCCGCCTCCTGCGCCACCTGCGTCACGCCGAACGGCACCGCCGTCTTGCGCAGCGCGGCGGCCACCGGCTCGTGGCCGACCGCGAAGCCGACCCGCAGCCCGGCCAGCCCGTACGCCTTGGAGAAGGTGCGCAGCACGCACACGTTGGGGCGGCTGCGGTAGAGGTCGAGGCCGTCGGGGACGTCCTCGTCGCGGATGAACTCGCGGTACGCCTCATCCAGCACGATCAGGATGTCGGAGGGCACCGCGTCGAGGAAGCGCTCCAGCTCCGCGCGGCGCACCACGGTGCCGGTGGGGTTGTTGGGGTTGCAGACGAATATCAGTCGGGTCCGCTCGGTGATCGCGGCGAGCATCGCGCTAAGGTCGTGCACCTCGCCTGTGGTCAGCGGCACCGGTACCGCGGTCGCGCCGGAGACCTGCGTGATGATCGGGTACGCCTCGAAGGAGCGCCAAGCGAAGATGACCTCGTCGCCCGGCCCCGCCGTCGACTGGACGAGCTGCTGGGCCACGCCCACCGAGCCGGTGCCGGTGGCCAGGTGCTCGATCGGCACGTCGAACCGGGTGGAGAGCTCGGCCATCAGCCCGCTGCACGCCAGGTCGGGGTAGCGGTTGAGGGCGCCGGCGGCCTGCACCGCCTGCTCCAGGACCCCGGGCAGCGGCGGGTAGGGGTTCTCGTTCGAGGACAACTTGTACGTCGTCCCGCCGCCCTCGCGCGCAGCAGCCGGCTTGCCCGGCTTGTAGGTCGGCACGCCATCGAGCGCAGCACGCAGCTTGGGGCTCTTCTCAGACACCGCAGATCCTCCTCAGACCATCCCGAGCACAGCAGTCAGCAACAGAAAAGCAATACTGCTTACCTTATGAGGATTCCCCGGGTCGCCGTAAAGACCATGGGGAGCGCTCTTCGTCTCAGTGTGCGCCGGTGGCGGGCGCCGTGGCGCGCGTCACCCATCAGAGTGAGTTGAGACCTCTCCGAAACATAAGGCAAGCAGCAGGCGCGACCACCACACCACCATGCAGAGTCGCCGCGGATCGGCCAACTACCTTGCATTTTAAGGTTTTTACCGGGAATGGCTCATGCAGAATCGTGCCTGTTGACAGGGGCCTGCCGATTCCTCCGAACGCACCCTTCGAGCCCTACTATCGGCACGCCATGACAGCAGCAGGGAAGCACCAGGTGAGCCGGTCGACCGGCCGCCGGTTGGGGCGAGCGGGCATCCGGGACGTGGCCGCCGCAGCCGGGGTCTCGATCACGACCGTCTCCGACGCGCTCAACGGCAAGGGACGGCTACCGGATGCCACCCGCCGCCACGTCCGCGAGGTCGCCGACCGGCTGGGCTACCGCCCCTCCGCCGCGGCCCGCACGCTCCGTACCGGCAAGTCAGGTCTCATCGGCCTGACGGTCACCACGTACGGGGATGAACCTTTCACCTTCACCGAGTTCGCCTACTTCGCCGAGATGGCCCGCGCGGCCACCTCCGCCGCGCTGGCCCGCGGCTACGCCCTCGTCATCCTGCCCGCCACCTCGCGCCACGACGTGTGGTCCAACGTGGCGCTGGACGGCACCGTGGTCATCGACCCGTCCGATCAGGACCCGGTCGTGGCCGAGCTGGTACGCCACGGGATCCCGGTCGTCTCCGACGGCCGTCCCGCCAGCTCGGTCCCGGTGACCGCCTGGGTGGACAACGACCACCAGGCCGCCGTGTGCGGTCTGCTCGACCACCTCGCCGAGGCCGGCGCCCGACGCATCGGCCTGCTCACCGGCACCACCACGGACACCTACACCCGGCTCTCCACCTCCGCCTACCTCTCCTGGTGCGAGCGCGTGGGCCAGGACCCGGTGTACGAGGAGTACCCGGCGCACGACCCCTGTGCGGGGGCCGTCGCCGCCGACCGACTGTTGGCCAGGCCCGACCGGCCGGACGCGGTCTACGGCCTCTTCGACCCCAACGGCACCGACCTGCTCGCCGCGGCCCGCCGCTACGGGCTGCGGGTCCCCGACGACCTGCTGCTCGTGTGCTGTAGCGAATCCAGCGTGTACACCAGCACCGACCCGCCGATCACCACCCTCTCCCTGAAACCCCGTCGGATCGGTACCGCCGTCGTCCAACTGCTGATCGACGCCATCGAAGGCGTCGACGGCGGTGGCCCGGTCGAGCAGGTGATACCGACCGAGCTCATCGTGCGGGCCTCGTCCCAACGGCGTCCGCCCCGTACCACCGTGAGCGCCCCGCGCGGACCCGCGAGCACCTGAGCGCCGGGGCGCAACGCGCCACCCCGTCGCTCTCGCGAGCACCGCGCGCTCCGCGCCTACGCCCCATGCCCCACTGACCGCCGTCACCGCCGGCTTCGCCGGGGCGCCCGACCCGTCATCCACACGGCCGGTGGCCGTTCGTTACGGTGTAATGCGCCCCTGCCAAGCGGCCAATTCGGGAGAAATGCCCGGCGAACCCTGCGCTCGGGCCGTTTCGCGACCCCTGGTGCGTCACAACCCCCGACGGTCATTCCTATGATGGGCGGACGACACCGCGGACCCCCGTCGACCAGGCAAGGTCCAGAAGGTGCACGGCGGCGCGATGGTGGAGGGGTCGATGACTCAGGGGGCCGGTCAGGGACCCACGGCACGGACCACGTCTTCGCATCCGGATGCGGGGCACGACGCTCGACCCGAGCTGGGCGAGGCAGAGCACCCGGTTCCCCCAGTGGCGCCCCCCGTCGCGCCCCAGGCCGCGCCTGCCGCGCCGGCCCACCCCGCCACCGGCCACCAGGCCGAACACGGCACCGAGCGGCCCGGCACCGCGGCCGGACGCGGGTCCGGCCAGGAGGGGCCCGACGGTTCCGGCGGGCTCGCGCCGACCGCGCCCACGCTCCGCATGACGCACGTGGGCACGACCCCGCGGGTACGGCCGCTCAGCGCGGGACCGCAGGCCGCAGTGCCCGCGCAGGGCCCGGCCCAGCCCGCGCCCGTACGGCAGGACCAGCGCGAACACCGGGCACCCACGCAGCGCGCGCCGCAGTCCTACGCGCCGCCGGCGGCGCAGCAGAAGCCGCCGACCGGGCAGCAGAACGGGCCCCAGGCCGCGGCCCGGCCGCCCCACGCGCACCCGACGCATCCCGCGCCCGAGGCACATCCGCCCCGGGCGCACCGGCCCCCGACCGCGTCCGGCCCTGCGTCCGCCCCCCGCCCGGCGTCCGCCTCACAGGCCGCCACCCAGCAGCCGAGCACCCCCCAGTCGTACGCCCCCGGTCAGGCCGCCCCGCGCCCGCCCGCGGCGCCGCATCCGACCACCCCACCGGCACCGGGCACCGCCGCTCAGCCGGGCCAGCCGGGCCAGGCGGCCCACGCGGCGCCGAACACCGCGGGCGTCGGGCCGCCGCCGTCGGCCGCCCTGCCGCCCTCCGCGCCGCCCCCGCCGATCACCCCCGCGCCGATCTCGACCGGCCCGGGCCCCGGCGGCCAGCTCCCCGCCCAGCCCCCGCTGTCCTCGCCGCCGTCGGCCGCGGCCTCCGTCGCGCCACCGGCCCCGCACGGCCCGCTGGGCGCGGGCGCTGCGGGCGGCACCGGGCCCGCGGTCGCCGAGGGCCCGGACGGCTCGCTGCGGCTGCCGGGCTCCCAGGTGCCGATCGGCCCCGGCCCGCGCGCGGCCGACGCCAGGAACGGCAGACCCGCGCCCGAGACCGGCCCCGCGACCGGCTGGGTCCGCCCGCCCAGCGGCGGCCCGGGCGTCGGCCACGGCGGCTCGCCCGGCGGCCATGTGGCCGGCCCCGCCCAATCCGCCACCGGCCACGGCCCGGGCGCGGGCACCGGCCACGCACCGCACCCGGTGGGCGACGGCGACGGCGGCCCCGACCAGGCCGGCGGCCAGGGCCGCTGGCGCCCGTGGCGGTTCCGGATGTCCAACGACGTGTGGGGCACCCCGGCGGTCGCCGGCGACCTGCTGTACGTCACCTCCTTCGAGGTGCACGCGCTGGACACCGGCACCGGCCGGCGGGTCTTCCGGACCCGCGACGTCGCCTGGGCCATGGCCGTCTCCGGCGGCCGTATCCACGCCTCCGACGGCACCACGCTCTACGCGCTGGACGCCACCGACGGCGCCGAGCGCTGGCGGCTGGCCACCGAGGGCTGGGTCTACTCGCTCTCGGTGGACCGCGGCACCGTCGTCACCGGCACCCGCGGCGGCGGCGTGCAGGCGTGGGAGGCCGCCAACGGCGAACTCCTGTGGGAGATGAGCGGCGCCCAGACGGACTTCGAGACCCCCGAATCCGGGCCGGTCATCCACGACGACACGGTGTACGTGTGGTCGGACGCGCGGCTGCGCGCCCTGGAGGCCCGTACCGGCGTCGAGCGCTGGTCCTACCCGGTCGGCGACGCCGCGTCCTGCGGCGGCGTACCGGTCAGGCTGCTGCACGCGCCCGACGGCGTCGCGTACATCGCCGCCGGCACCCGGGTGCTCGCCATCGACATCGCGCACGGTGCCGTGCACTGGCGCTTCGAAGCCCCGGCCGTCTTCCTCAGCCCGCCGGCGTACGCGCCGGGCGCCTCCATCGCGGGCGGCGGCATCTACATCGCCGACTACCTGGGCACGGTCTACGCGCTGGACGCCGAGAGCGGCCGGGACCGCTGGCGGATCGCCACCGAGCCCCGCCAGTCCGTGGAACCGGTGCTGGTCGCCGCGGGCTCCGTGCACCTGGGCAGCGGCGGCGCGCTGTACACGCTGGACGCGGTGACCGGCACCCCCAAGTGGCGCTTCGCCGCAGGTGGCGAGGTCATCGGGGCCCCGGTGGTCGCCGACGGCCGGGTCCACTTCGGCTCGGCCGACCACTGCCTGTACACGGTCGACGCGACCGGCGGCCAACTCCGCTGGAAGCTGGCGACCGGCGGCGAGATCACCGGCTCGCCGGTCGCGGTCGCCGGCGTCGTGTACGCCTGTAGCAAGGACCGCTGCGTCTACGCCCTGGACGCGGCCAAGGGCACCGGCCTCTCCCGTTCACCCGCCCGCCAGTAGGGCGCACGGGGCGGCGGGCAGCGGCAGGGCCGATGGCCGGGCCGCAGCGGTCGCCGCCGGGGGCGGGCGGTGGGAGCGGGCGCGCGCGTGGGCTGCGGATGGGCTTGAGTGTGCGCGGGGTGGGAGCGGTACGCGCGTACGCGTGCGCGGGGTGGGTGTGCGCGAGTGGTGTGCGCGGGGCGGCGGGTTGCAGCCCGCGGCGCTCGGGTCCGGTGGCGGTACGTGCGTACGCGTGCGCGAGGTGGGCTTGAGCGCGCCGGGGCCGCGTCAGGTGGTGTCCTCGTCGCGGTGGACCGGCTGCGGAACGGTCCGCTCCAGGTCCGACTCCGGCGGGACTGCGTCCGCGCGGCCGGGCTCCGCGGGCCTGGCCCGTGAAGGGCCGGTCTGCGCCGGGTCGGCCCCGTCCGGGGCGACGCCCGCCGGGCCGGTGTCCGCGGGACTGGCCGCCGCAGGGGGCGGAGTGGTCGCCTCCGCGGGGCTGGCCGTCGATGGGGGAGGGGCTGACTCCGCGGTGGGCCGCGCCCCGTCGGCGCCTGCTCCCGGCGCCGGGCCCCCGTCCGGCCGCGTGCCGTCCGCCCGCACCTCCGCCGCCTGCGTCTCCTCCGTCACCGGCGGCATCTCGATCGTCTTGTCCAGCCGCTCGGCCTCGGGCGCCGCGGGCCAGGTCACCTGGGGGGTGGGACCGGTACCCGGCCTGGCCCCGGCACCGGGGGAGGCGGGGAAAGCCGGGGCAGGGGCCGCGCGCCCGCCACCCCACGCCGTACTGCCGCCCGCTGTCGCCCCGCCGCCCACCGCCGTACCGCCCCCGTACGACCCGTGCCCCTGCGCCGCGCCGTACGTCCCTGCCACGCCGCGCCCGTACGGGTCAGCGGCTCCGTACGCCGTCGCGGGGCCCGGGGCCCCGTCGTAGCGGCCGTGGAAGGCGGCGCGGGCGTCGTGGGCGCCGTGGGTACGGACGTCGTCGCGCGGCACCGGTCGTGGTGCGCCATCGACGCGGCGGGTGGGGCGTTTGGTCATCAGCGGTGCGGCGATCAACAGCAGGATCGAGCCACCCAGCGCACCGGCGACTCCGACGCCCAGGCCGTTGCCCTCGCCGTCCACCACCAGGTTGCCGGCGGCCTGCCCCTGCCTGACCATCCACAACACCGTGAAGCCCAGCGCCACGAGGCCGGCCAACGCGACCAACAGCCGTACTCGCAGCGCCAGACCGAGCAGGGCGAACAACGCGGCGCAGAGCATCGGCAGCAACAACGAGCGGAGCAGGGCCACGTCGGTGTCGGGCCCGCCGTCCCACCCGGTGAACAGGTCGTCGATGCGTACATCGCGACCGTGACGGCCGTCGTACCAGGCACGGAAGGGGCTCCAGACGACGGCCGTCGCTCCGATGAGAGCGATGAGGCTCCCGAAGACGTTGCGGACCATCTTCGACTCCTCGTCCTGTCGCGTCAGCGCCCTCACCACCCGACGCTACGCCCGTCCCGCCACTCCTGCCACGCGAGGGACACGCTCGGTAACGATGCGGGGGGAGTTGGTGAAGACAACAACCAAGGGGCGAGAAGGGAACCAATGTGCCCCCTGTGGCGTGGTGGAATGTAGATCCGCCACGGACGTTCGAGCGGCCCGGCTCCCGCCGGACGCGTCGCCCTGCGACGACCCGCCGGCATCCGCGGCCGGATTCGCCCCTGCCACCGGCCGGGCCCGCCGCCCCGCGGCAGGGCCCGCTCGGAGCGGGCGGCGCCACCTCGGTCTTGCCTTAAGCTGTCGTGCGCTCGTCAAGCAGCGCGTCATTGGCTTGAATCAGTCTTTTCCACGGGGGTATTTCATGCACACACGTCGTCGTCGCCATCTCCAGGTGGTGGCCATGGTCGCCGTCGTCTTCGTCGCCCTGACGGGGGCCCGCCGCAGCGGCGGCGGGGGCTGCGACGACAGCGGCGGCAGCAGCAGCAGTTCGTCCTCGTCCAACGGCGGCTTCGTCACCGGCGGCTCCTCCGGCACCGACTCGACCTCGACCGGCACCAGCACCGGCACCAGCACCTCATCGGGCGGCACCACCTACGACGACGACTACACCCCGAGCTCCGGCAGCTACTCGTCGTCCACCTCCTCCTCGTCGTCCTCGACCTCGTCGACCCCCACCGAGCCCTCCTTCGAGGCGAACGTCACCAACGAGACCACCGGCAGCAACTGCCGCTACGACGAGGCGACCAAGCAACTCCAGTACGACGTCACCGTCCGCAACCCGGCGTCCACCACCACCTACGACTACTCCCTCACCGTCCGCTGGGAGAAGAGCACCGGCGGCACCCTGATGGGCAGCGACTACGAGCGCGTGAAGGTCGCCCCGGGCCAGTCCCAGACGGTCACGATGACGAGCTACTACACCTTCACGGAGCGGACGTACTACACGTGCCGGGTGGTCAGTGCTTCGAAGTACAAGAGTTAGTGGCGCCACTCCGATTCGTATCGGAAAGCGAACGGTCCGTCATTGAAACGGAATTGCTAATTCGTCACGAAAACGACGGTGGGGGCTACCCGTAGCGGTAGCCCCCACCGTCGTCTTGTTGCTTGCTCTTAAAGCGCGTGGCCGTCCTGTGGTGTCGCCGGGCCCGCCTGGGCGTCATGGGACTGGGCTCCCGTCACATGGCCATCTGCCGGAAAGGTGGTGGAGTGGCCGTCCGCCACGGCGGAGGAACCGGCGAAGAGAACCGCGGCTGCCGCTATCGCGACGGCTGCACATACCTTTCGGATGTCATTCATGGGAGCTCCTTAAGCGGGGGTTAATGGCTCTTCGTGACAAGAACGTAATGACGGGTGTGCGCTTAGTAGATCAAGCGGCCTGAAGTTGTCCGTACCTTGGCCTGATGTTGTTAGGGCGCCTATGCGTGCAGGGACCGGCCGCGGCGGCTCCCCCTCCGTGCCGACGATGCCGGTCCCTGCGGTTATCCCCCGGAGGGGACGTCCTTATGGCTTGGTTAGTCCCGCGGCTCGGACGTGGCGTGCCCATCGCGCAGGGCGACCGCGGTGGCGCCGGTGGCGTGACCGTCACCCAGCGGGGCCGCATTGGCGCCGGTGGCGTGCCCGTCCTGCGGCTGGGTGGTGGTCTTCGGCCGCTTGGTCCGTATCGGCGCCGTGGTCGCGTGCCCGTCGACGGTGACGATCTCCGCGTCGGCGACGGTCTCCGGCTGTGGCTGTGCTGGGACAGTCTGCTGGTCAGTCATGGTGCTCGGGCCCTCCGTTAGTCGTGCAGTGAAAGGGGTCAGAAGTGCCCGCCCAGCCACTCCCCCGAGGGCGGCTGGACGGGCATTCAGGGCCGTTCACCATAACGGTGTGGCTTCCTGATCGACCCGCCTGCCCCCCGACGCGACGGATCGACGTCACTGAGACTGCCGTGGAGTGATAAACGTTCGATGAACGGCCAGCGTAGGAGGTTGTACGCTGAACTATGCGGCGGCCGGAGTGAGAAGTTGACGCACGGCATCCGTTTCTGCGGCGCCCAACTGTTCAAAGATCCCGAGGGCTTCGTTCCAGCAGGCTTGGGCGCGACCTGACTGCCCAATGGCGTCAAGTGACTGACCCAATACCGTCAGTACATTTCCGCGACGCCATTCGCCGCCGATGCCCCGCAAATACGAAAGTGCTTGTTCCGCATGGGTGGCTGCCTGCGCGGCCTGGCCCGCCGCGAGGTGGACCTCGGCGAGGCGATACAGCGTCATGCCTTCCCAAAGCCGCTGCCGATTCTCCCGAAAGACCGCGAGCGCATCGGTGAACTGAACCCGGGCCATGTCCAGTTGGCCGGCGTGGCGCAGCGCGAGGCCATAGGCGTACAGCCCGTTGGCGAGGCGGAAGGTGACCCCGAGCTGTCGATAGATCGTCAGGGCACGCTCGGCGAGCTGGACGGCCAACTCGGTGTGGCCCAAGGAGACGTGGACGCGCGAGAGGTTGCACAGCGCGCTCGCCTCGCCGGGCCGGTTCTCATCGGCCCGGAACGCGTCGAGGGCGCGGGTCAGATACGCCTCGGCGTCGTCGTTCCGGCTCTGGTAGATCGCGATGATGCCGCGCTCGTTGGCCGCCTGTCCGTTGGGCACCGGGTCATCAGCGGCGAGCCCGAGCAACATCGCGTGCTTGGCCTCCTCGTCCGCCCGGTCGAAGCGGCCGGACAGGCTGTGCGCGAACGTCAGCACCGTACGGGCACGGCCCTCGGCCCGGGTGTCCTCCGCCTCCTGCGCCGCCTGGAGCAGCGCCATGGCCACCTGGAGGTACTGGTGCGAGTGGGCGCCCGACTCGGCCAGGTCGCGGGTGGCCTGGAGCAGGTCGACGGAGCGCCGCAGCGCACCGTCCGTGGCGAGTTGGCGCGTCGTGGCCAGGATGCACGTCGCCTCCACGAACAGCCAGTCGAGCGCCGACTCGCGGTCCGGGAAGTCCAACCCGGCGTACGTGGTCGGCGCCAGGTGGTCCACCACGCGGTCCCCCGGCCGCTCGATGGCGTACACCCGGGCCGCCGTGGCCAGGTAGAAGTCCAGCAGCCGGGACATGGCCGCGGTGCGTTCGGAAGGCGGCTGCTCGTCGCGCTCCGCGCAGGCGCGGGCGAACAGGCGCACCAGGTCGTGGTAGCGGTACCGCCCCGGCGCTGCGGACTCCAACAGCGACGCGTCCACCAGGGACTCCAGCAGCTCCTCGGCGTCGTCCGGGGGCATGTCGAGCACCGCAGCCGCCGCGGCCAGCGAGATGTCGGGGCCGTCGGGCAGCCCCAACAGCCGGAAGGCACGGGCCTGCTGCGGCTCCAGTTGTCCGTAGCCGAGCTCGAAGGTGGCCTTCACGGCCAGGTCGCCGGCGCGCAGCTCGTCCAGCCGCCGGCGCTCGTCGGCGAGCTTGCGGGCCAGCGCGGAGACGGTCCAGGTGCGGCGCGAGGCGAGCCGGGAGGCGGCGATGCGGATGGCCAGCGGCAGGAAGCCGCAGGCGGCCACCACGTCCATCGCGGCGTCGCGCTCCGATGTCACCCGCTCCTCACCGACGATGCGGGTGAAGAGCATGAGGGCCTCTTCGGGGCTCATGACGTCGAGGTCGACCAGGTGCGCGCTCTCCAGGTCGATCATCCGGGCCCGGCTGGTGATCAGCGCCGCACACCCCTCGGCGCCCGGCAGCAGCGGGCGGACCTGGGCGGCGTCCCTGGCGTTGTCGAGCAGCGTGAGGACCTTGCGGCCGGCCAGCGTGGAGCGGTAGAGCGCGGCCCGGTCCTCCAGGGTGTCCGGAATGGCCGAGTCCGGGGTGCCCAGGGCGCGGAGGAAGGAGCCGAGGACGGCTTCCGGTTCCGCCGCGGTGGGCCCCGCGCCCTGAAGGTCGATGTAGAGCTGGCCGTCGGGGAAGTGCGCCCTGGCGGCGTGTGCCACGTGCACGGCCAGGGTGGTCTTGCCGACGCCGCCGATGCCCGCCACGGCGGAGACCGCCATGACGCGGCCCTCCGCGGTGGCGAGTTGGTCACTGAGCTCGGTGACGAAGGCCGCGCGCCCGGTGAAGTCGGCCACCGTGGCGGGCAACTGGGCGGGGCGGACGGTGGCGGGCCGCTCGGCAGCAGGCGCGTCGAACGCCATGGCGTTGAGCTTGACGTCCGCCTGGAGGATTCGGCGCTGGAGCTCGGACAGCTCGGGCCGCGGGTCCACACCGAGTTCCTCGGCGAGCAGGTTGCGGGTGTCGGTGTAGACGGCGAGCGCCTCCGCCTGCCGCCCGCTGCGGTAGAGCGCCAACATCAACAGCTCGCGCAGCCGCTCGCGCAGCGGGTGAGCAGCCGTCAGGGCGGTGAGTTCGGAGATGGTGTCGGTGTGGTGGCCGAGTTCCAGATCGAGGTCGAGACGGCTCTCGACCAGGCTCAGGCGCCACTCAAGGAGCCGGGTCCGTTGGTTGTCCGCGAACGGGCCGGGGAGGTTGGCGAGCGATTCGCCGTCCCACAGGTCGAGGGCCTGACCGAGCAACTCCCGCGCGGCGGCCCGCTCGCCGCTCGCCCGGGCCTTGTCCGCCTGGGCGACCAACTGTTCCGCATGGACGAGGTCGAGGGCGTCGGGCGGGACCCGCAGCGCGTACCCGCCCGACTCGCTGATCAGCACGCCGGAGTCCGGTCCGAAGGACTTCCGCAGCCGCGAGGCGTAGGTGCGCAACGTGGCGATGGCGGCCTCCGGCGGCTCGTCCCCCCACAGGCCGTCGACCAGCTCGGGAGCGGTGGCGGTGCTGCCGTCGCGGAGCAGCAGGGCGGCGAGGAGGGCCCGTTGTTGTGGCGAGCCCGTATTGAGTTGCTCATCGCCGCGCCAGGCCCGGACGGGCCCGAGCACGGTGAAGCGCAGTTGGTGCGCCTGCCCCTGATCGTCGCCCATGGTCTCCCCTTGCCGAGTGTCTCCGCTTCGCACCGGTCAGTTTGCCTTGTCGGCCCCCTCCACGTCAGTAGGGGCCGGACCTCTCCACAGGGCGCACAAGAGTTGGCCGATTCGCAATATCGGAGCGGGCAACCCCGGTGCGCGGAGTAGGCAACGGATCGCACTTCCCGCCGGTGATTGCTCGATAACCACCCTGGTTATCGGCCAGTTCCACGGCATCCACGTATTGATCGGGATATACCGCTACTTTCGATTACATAGGCGGTGTTCGCCTTCACGGAGTGCGCGACGCTGCCGTACGACAGGGGCGTTCTCCAGCCAGTTGACCGTCTTGATAGCGATGTCAGAGGTGGTCCGGGCCGTCGCCGGCAGCGGCTGAGATGCTCCGTGGTCCTCGTACCGGCACGGTACGGGCTGTTCGAGGCCAACGCTAGCGCCCGGGCCTGACGCTGCTGCATATCGGCGCTCACCCGGTGGAATCCAAATCCACCGGCCGAGATCCGCCGTGCCGAAACGCGATCGGCGTACGAGTGGGATGCACGGGGCCGAATCGAGGCCGGTATGGGCCGGTGCGAGACCCGTACGAGATGTCCGACCGCCAGCGGAGAACGAAGAGGGCACGGCGCGCGGCAGCACGGACGGCGCGCGAGGCACTGCCGGGCGGCGCACGGAACCGGGGGCGCGGCCGGCCCGCTGGCGGCGGTCTGGTGCGGGCCGCGCGCGAGGCGGTCGGTCGGTGTGTGCGCGGCGAGCGCCTATGTGAGGTGACAAGCGCGTACGCGAGGTGGCGCGTGCCTGATGTGGCGCGTGCCTGATGTGGCGGGGGCGCCCGGCACGGTGGTGAGCCGGGCCCGGTCGTTGCTGCCCTTTGCGCCGGACGGGCGCAGGGAACCCGGGAGCGGTACCCAACTGCCCTTGCGCCTCGGCCGAAAGCGGTCGACTGGGTGCTTCGCCCCATCGACGCCAGCGTTCGCGAGTGCGACCATCGAGCCGCGGTGCACGGCATGGTGGCGCACGGACCCATACGGCGTATACGCGCTCCGGACCCGAACCATTTCCCCCTGAAAGCATCTGCCCAGCGGGAGTGTCCGCAAAGTGCCGGTCCCTTTGCTGAGGGGCGGCACGTGTAGACGCCCCCTGTCACTCCTGGCACGCTCACTTCCGAAGCGCTCGGCGGGTCGCGGGGAATGGTATCCGTCGAGTGTGGGGCCGGTATTCCTACTGGTTCTCGGCGGACGGGGGACCCGCCCGCGCCCATCGTCGCGGAGATGGGCGCGGCGCGGGGTCGCCCGTTCAAGCTCGGCGGAACGGGGGCGCCTGCTGCATATACCTGTTGTTTGGATTGGTTGAGGTCAGTTGATGAGGCTCGTCGCGTACCGCAGTTCCGATGTGTCGCTGCTCACGGGATATCGACTGCCGGGTGAGCTCCTTGGGGTGAGGCCCGCCGGATGGCCCGACGCGGCCGAACCGCACCGGATCGCCGACCCGTGGGCGCGGCGCGACGAGCGCCTCTACGTCGTCACCGACCTGGCCTACGTGCGCTACACCGACATCGATTGGGCCAGCGGTCGGGCCCGCCTTGAGATCGGCCCGCGCGAGCGCGCGCAACACACCGCACGGGACGGGGCAGGGGGCGAACACACCGAAGACCTGCTGGCCGAGCTCGTCGAGGCGGCCGTCACGCACGGGCGGCGCGTGCTGAACCTGCGCCGCCTGCACGGCTGGGTGACGCCGGCGGCCGGCCCGCCGCTGGCGCTGCTGCGCGCCGCCGGATTCGCCTGGGAAGCGGTCGTCCCGCGCGGCTGCCGGTACGCGGGGGACGAGGTGGAGCGGGAGATGTGGGGGCTGGTCGCGGATGGCTGACCTCACCCCGGTCGACCTGGCCGACGGCATTCACCGACTGCGCCGACTACCCGACTCCGGCAACGGATTCCTCGGCCTCGAACCAACGACCCAGCACGATCAATGGATGCTCCACCGGCTCACCCAGATGGACGCCGCGCTCTGCGTCGCCGAGAGCGGGACGCTCCTGGGAAGCGCGCCCAATCCCGCCAATCCACGCCAATCGCAGGTGGCGGTCGCGGCGGACGACAGCGCCGCACTGCACGCACTCCTCTCCCATTTACGGGCGACCGCGGACACCACGTCATTCACGGCCACCTCGTGCAGCACGGACACGAGCCTTCCGGCCCTACTCGACTGCGGATTCCAAGAAGTGGGCACGCTACGCGGCCACGTGTTCCGGGCCGGCGTTTATCGCGACGTGTACCTGTACTACGCCGCGGAATGCGACCTCCGCCACCACGCCCCGGGCACCCGCCGCAGCTAGCCGTACCGGGTCAGTACGCGCAATTCGCCACGGCCGACGAGCCGCCGCACGCCCCCTGCCGCCGGCAGCGCGCGACGGCGACCACCCCGCGTACGGCATTCGCTTATCGGACGGTTAGCGTCGTGCGTCACCCTGGTGGAAGACGGGGGCTGACGCGGAGGGGAGTCATGAGGCCGAACCAACCGGGCGTGACCCACAGCACGACGACGATGCGGCTCTACCAGCACGCCGTGCGCGAGGGAGGAGTCGAGCCGCTGCACGCGGCGCAGTTGCTCCAGGTGTCCGACGAAGAGGCCGCATCCGCGGTGAGCCAGTTACGCGAACTCGGCCTCCTGCGCAGGCAGTCCATCGCCCACACCCGCCTGGTGGCCATCAACCCGCAGACCGCGGCGGCCGAGCGGGTCGGCCCGCGGGAGCACTCGCTGCGCGCGGAACAGTCCCGACTCGCGGTGCAGCGCGCCGCCATCGAAGCCTTCATGCCCGTCCACTTGGAGGCCGCCATGGGCCAGGACCCGGCGGAAGGGGTGGAGGTGGTGGACGACGCCGAGCTGCTACACAAGATGATCAGCGAGATGACCGAGGTGTGCCAGGTCGAAGCCTGCGTCATCCAACCCTTCGGCATCCGCACCCAGGAAGAGGCCGACCGCGGCCTGCCCAAGTACCTGGAACTGCTCGGCCGCGGCGTGGGCCAGCGCACGCTGTGCCAGCACAGCACGCGGTACAGCAGCATCACCAAGCAAGGCGTCGCCGACCTCTGCGCCGCCGGCGCCGAGGTCCGCACGCTCGACGTCCTCCCGCCGCGGATGATCGTCATCGACCGCTCGCAGGCCGTCCTCCCCGGCCCCGACGACGCCGAACTGTCCGTCGTCGTCCGGAACGCGGCCCTCGCCCGCTACCTGTCGACCGTCTTCGACATCTTCTGGATGACCGCGGAACCCTTCGCCGGAATGCACCAAGGAAGCCGCGAGCGCGAGATCTCCAGGGGCATCGACTCCGCGATCACCAGGCTGCTGGCCACCGGCGCCAAGGACGAGGTCATAGCGCGCCGCCTCGGCATATCCCTGCGCACCTGCCGCCGGCGCATCGCCCACCTGATGGACGACTTCGGCGCCGACAGCCGCTTCCAGGCGGGCTACCTGGCCCGGCAGTACGAGGAGGAGGGCGGCACCGCCCCCGCCGGACCGCCGCCCGCCCCCGCACTGTGCGCGGTACCGGAGGCGGCGGCCCAGGCGAGCTGACCGCGGGGCCGCAGCGGCACGGCCCGCCCGCAGTGGGGCGGGCCTGCCCGCAGGGGGACGGTCCGGCCGCATCAGGTCGGCAGGGCGGCCGGACGCGCGGGAGTGCGCAGGAGGGACTCGGCCAAGAGGGCTCGTACGTCGTGCTGTTCGGGCGCGTCGAGCCTTTCGTGCACGGCGAGCGCCTCACTCCAGCACACCCGCGCCCGGTCGACCTGCCCCAACGCCGAAAGCGCCCGCCCGAGCGTGGTGAGCGTGGTGGCCCGCCGTAACTCGCCCCCGATACAGCGGAGCTCAAGAGCGCGTTCCGCGTGGTGAACGGCCTGGTCCGGTTCGTGCTGTGCCAGACACACCTCCGCGAGGCGGGCGTGCGTCGACCCCTCCCACAGGTGCTGACGATTGCTCCGAAAGCACTCCAGGGCGAGGTTGAAGTAGGTCGCCGCCTCGTCATGGCGCCCCGTCTGCGCCAGCACCACACCCATGCCGTACCAACTGTTGGCCACCCGGAGCGCCACCCCGAGCCGCTCGTGGAGGGCGATGGACTCGGCCGACAACGCGACCGCGTCCTCCGCCCGCCCCGTGGCGGCGTACACCCGGGACACATTGCTCAGCACGTTCGCCACCCCGGAGTCGTTGCCCGCGGCGCGGAAGGCAGCCAACGCCGCCACGAAATGCTCCTCCGCATCGGCATGCCGGTGCTGGATCAGCGCCACGATTCCCCGGTCGGTGTGCCCCTCGCACAGCGGCACGGGATCACCCGCGCTGCGGGCCAGCTCCAGGGCCAGCCGCGCCTGCTCGTCCGACTCGTCCAACCGGTTCGACAACCGGTAGCAGTGCGCCAGCATCATGCAGGCCCGCCCGGCCATCCGGCTGTCGCCCGCCACGGCCGCCGCGTCCCGGCAGGCCAACACCGCCTCCAAATAGGCCCGGGCAGCGGCCCCCGACTCGACGAGGTCCTTGACGATGACCAGGATGTCGATGGCCCGGCGCCGGCCCGCCCCGTCCGCCGCCTGCTGCACGGCGGCGAGCAGACCTTCCGATTCGGTGAAGAGCCAGTCCAGGGCGTCCTCCCGGGTGTCGAACGACAGCCCTTCGCGGTGCGTGGGCTCCAGGTGATCCACCACCCGGTCCCCCGGCCGACTCAGCGCGTACACCCCCATCGCCGTCGCCAGATAGAAGTCGAGCAGCCGGGAGAGCGCCGCTTCCCGGGCGGCCGGTGGGTGGTCGGATTCGGCGCGGGCGCGCGCGTAGAGGCGGACCAGGTCGTGGAAGCGGTAGCGGCCCGGCGTCGGGGTCTCCAGCAGGGAGGCGTCGACCAGCGATTCGATGACGTCCTCCGCCTCGGGCGCCGCCAGGTCCAGCAGGGCGGCGGCGGCCGGCAGCGAGATGTCCGGCGCGTCCGGCAGCCCGAGCAGGCAGAACGCGCGCGCCTGCGCCGCGTCCAGTTGGGCGTACCCGAGCTCGAAACACGCGGTCACGGCCAGGTCGCCCACCCGCAACTCGTCCAGCCGGTGCCGCTCGTCGGCGAGTTTCCCGGCCAGCGTCGCCACGGTCCAGTGCCGCCGGGTGGCCAACCGGGCGGCGGCGATCCGAATGGCCAGCGGCAGATGCCCACAGGCGGCCACCACCGACGCGGCTGCCTGGTGCTCACCGCCCACCCGCCGGTGCCCCACGATCCGGGTGAACAGCGTGAGCGACTCCGCCGGCGTCGTGACGTCCAAATTGACCAACAACGCACCGTCCAGCGTGATCTGGGTACGGCTGGTCACCAGCGCCGCACACCCCTCCGCGCCCGGCAACAACGCCCTGACCTGCCCCGCGTCCCGCGCATTGTCCAGCAGCGCGAGGACCCGGCGGCCGGCCAGCGTGCTCCGGTACAGCGCCGCGCGCTCCTCCACCCCGTCCGGAATCGCCTCGTACGGCACGCCGAGGGCGCGCAGGAACGAGCCGAGCACCACCTCGGGCTCGGCAGCCCCGGGGCCGGCGCCCTGGAGGTCGACGTAGAGCTGGCCGTCGGGGAAGAGGTGCCGGGCGGTGTGCGCCACGTGCACCGCCAGCGTGGTCTTGCCCACGCCGCCTATCCCCGCCACGGCAGCGACCGCGGTCGCCGGCGCCGCGGCCGAACCCAGATGTCCCGCAAGCTCCGCCACCAGCCGGGTGCGCCCGGTGAAGTCCGCGACGGCCGCCGGCAATTGGGCCGGCCGCACCACCGGGCTGCGCGCGGTCCCGGCGCTGGACCGGGCCGGCGGGTTCAGTGCCGGATCACCCTTGAGGATCTGCTGCTGCAACGTGGACAACTCCGAGCGCGGGTCGACGCCCAACTCATCGGCGAGCAGCCGCCTGGTGTCCGCGTACACGGCGAGCGCCTCGGCCTGCCGCCCGCTGCGGTACAGCGCCAGCATCAACAGTTCGCGCAGCCGCTCGCGCAGCGGATGGGTGGCCGTGAGCGAGGTCAACTCGGCGACACAGTCCGCCGGATGGCCCGTCGTCAGGTCCAGTTCGAGCCGGCTCTCCAGCAGGCCGATGCGCCACTCCTCAAGCCGCCGGCGCTGCGCGGTGGCGTACGGCCCCGGCACCCCGGCCAGCGTCTCGCCGTGCCACAGCTCCAGGGCCTGCTGGAACAGGGCCTTGGCGCGCGGCAGGTCGCCGCTGGTCCGTGCCAGGTCGGCCTGGGTGCGCAACTCCTCGGCCTGCCCCAGGTCGAGCGCCCCGGCCGGCACCTGCATCGCATAGCCGCCCGACTCGCTGACCAGCACCTCCGCATCCGCCCCGAACGACTTGCGCAGCCGCGACGCATGGTTGCGCAGCGCGGCCACCGCGGCATCCGGCGGCTGCGCACCCCACAGGTCGTCGATCAACTCCGGGGCCGTCGCCGTACGTCCGCGGCGCAGCAACAGCGCGGCGAGCAGTGCGCGTCGCTGCGGTGACCCCACGTCGAGCGTCACGCCCCGACGGCACACCCGTACCGGACCCAGTACACAGAACCGCAGCTCAGAGGGGTTGCCAGCGGACGATCCGGCAGCTTCGGGCGAACGTTCCGCAACCCCGTGCGGGCGTTCGGCCCGTACGGAATCGCCGGTACCGACCGACGCCCCCTCCTGCTCCGTACGCGGTGTCCCGCCCTCTCCCTCCCGCGACCGACCTTCACCCGCCATGTCTTCCCTCCCCAGGCATAGACCAGCGCAGCGCCAGTCAGTTTGCCTTCTTTGGCCGTCCGTCAGAGCGGAATAGTCGGGGACTGCTGCCCCTGACACCCGACCATGGCTCGATGCGCACGGTCGGACGGCCTCTCCTGTTGTGACGACTGTTCTTGATGGTGCAGTTGATGCTGCCGCGACCCTTTGTAGCGGTCAGTAGCTGCTAGTAGCGATCCATAGGGGCCTCCTCGGCCCGGTCTGGTGCCGTCTGGTGGGGTTGGGGCGGTTCGGGTGCGCAGTCGGCCGCGGCGAGGTGGAAATGGGCCATGGGCGTGTCGTGGGGTGTTCTGGGGGCGGGGGAGTGGGGGTGTGTGGGTCGTGGGGGCGTGGGGGGCGTGCGGTGTGGGGTTGGGTGTCGGCGGGCGGGTGGGTGTCCGGGCGGTCGGTGGTGGGAAATTTTGGAATACGGATAAACGGGGCGGAGGTGCGTTTCCCGTAGTAGGGGAGAAGTCGCGCATCGTCTTGGATCGTCAGGCTCTGCTGGTCGCACGCCGTATTTTCGCTGGTGGTGAGGGCTGAGTGGCTGCTCAACTAAGGTCTTCCCTTCGGGAATTGATCTTCCTGCTACGGAAACAGCACGACTTAACGTCCTGTTCATGGTTGAGAAAGGCCCCCGGCCCCAGGCCGGAGACACGGTACGGAGCGTGGCGGCGAGCGAGCCGTCACCGGCTCGCCACGGTTCGGCACGCGGGGGAATTGCGGCTCCCGGCAGCCGCGCCGCTTCCGATAGCCCCGCGGCTCCCGGCAGCCCCGCGGCTCCTGGCAGCCGCGCCGCCTCCGGTAGCCGCGCCGTCCCCGACGGCCCTGCCGTCCCCGACGGCCCTGCCGTCCCCGACGGCCCTGCCGCCTCCGGCAACCGCGTCGCCCCCGCCAGCCCCGCCGTGCCTGTCGCCGCTGCCGCCGTTCCCGGGACTGGCCGCGTGAGCGGGGCCACGGGAGCGGCCGGTGGGGACACGGCCGGGGATGGCGGGGCGCGTGCGGGTGGGGCCGGTGGGGCGCCGGCCGGTACGGGTGCGGCTGGCGCGCCCCGCACCGAGCCCGATGCGGTCGGCGGCCGGTCGCCGGGGGTGCGGGGCAAGGGCCTTGGCGGTGGTTCCGTCGGCCTGTTGGGCAATGCCGTCATCGGGGTGTCGACCGTGGCCCCGGTCTACTGCCTGACGTCCACCCTCGGCCCCACCGTCGGCGAGGTCGGGCTCCAGATGCCCGCCGTCTTCCTGGCCGGATTCCTACCGATGCTGCTCGTCGCCTTCGCCTACCGGGAGCTCAACCGCTCCGTCCCGGACTGCGGCACCTCCTTCACCTGGACGGTCAAGGCGTTCGGGCCCCGGGTCGGCTGGATGTGCGGTTGGGGGCTGGTGATCGCCACGATCATCGTGCTCTCCAACCTCGCCGGCGTCGCCACCTCCTTCTGGTACCTGCTGCTCGGCGAGGTGACCGGCAGCCCGGCCGTCGCCGACCTGGACGACAACACGGCCGTACACGTCCTCACCTGTCTCGTCTTCATCGCCCTCGCCACCGCCGTCAGCTACCGCGGCATGACCGCGACCAAGGGCGTGCAGTACGCGCTGGTCGGACTGCAACTGGTGGTGCTCGTGCTGTTCGTGGCCCTGGCCATCGGCAAGGCGCGCAGCGGTGACGTGGCCGGGTCGATCGGCTTCTCGTGGAGCTGGCTGAACCCGTTCGCGGTGCCGTCCTTCGCCACCTTCACCGCGGGGCTCTCGCTCTCCATCTTCATGTTCTGGGGCTGGGACGCCTGCCTGACCGTCAACGAGGAAACCTCAGGCAGCGACCGCACACCGGGCAGGGCGGCACTGCTGGCGATGGTCGTACTCGTCGGCTCGTACCTGCTGACCGCCGTCGCCGCGCAGATGTTCGCCGGTGTCGGCGACCGCGGCACCGGGCTCGGCAACCCGGACACCGCGGACAACGTCTTCGCCGCCCTCGCCGACCCCGTCCTCGGCCCGGGCCTCGGCGTGCTGCTGTTCGTCGCCGTGCTGGCCTCGGCCGCGGCCAGCCTCCAGACCACGTTCATCCCGGTGGCCCGCACCGTCCTGGCGATGAGCACGTACCAGGCGCTGCCGGCCGCCCTGGCCCGGGTCCACCCGCTCCACCGCACCCCCACCCTGGCGACCGTCGCCGCGGGCGTGGCCACCGGCCTCTTCTACGCCGTGATGAGCCTGGTCAGCGAGAACGTCCTCATCGACACGATCTACGCGCTCGGCCTCATGATCTGCTTCTACTACTCGCTCACCGCCTTCGCCTGCACCTGGTACTTCCGCCACGAACTGCGCGGCAACGCCCGCGCCCTGCTGTTCAAGGGCATCGCGCCGGCCGTCGGCGGCGTGCTGCTCGCCGCCGTCTTCGGCAAGACGCTGTACGACATGAGCGACCCGGCATACGGAAGCGGAAGCTCCCTCTTCGGCGTCGGCAGCGTCTTCGCCATCGGGGTGGGACTACTCGCCCTGGGCGCCCTGCTGATGACCGTCATGCACCACCGCAACCCGGCCTTCTTCCGCGGCGAGACCCTGACACGGACGACGGGGGCGCTGGTGGTGGAGGAGTGAGGCCGAGGAGTGAGGGGGCTGGGGATCTGGGGGGCTCCCCCTCCCCCTCCCCCTCCCCTCCCACCCTCGCCCCACCCCAGCCCACCCCAACCAACCCAACCCAACCCCAGCCCACCCCACCCCCGCCTCAACAGCCGCCCCACCCGGGCACGCTCACCCCACTCCCCACCCCAACCAACCCACCCCACCGCTCCCCACCCCAACCCACCCCTCCCTACCTCACCCCTCGCCCCGCGCCCCCAGGAAGATCGGGTTGGTCATGGCGGCCATCGGGCCGGGGACGTCCGTGGGGCCGTCGGCCGGTGGGGCGTGTCGGATCTCGGCCCTGACGTAGGCCGCGTACGAGGGGGTGGTGCGCCACTCGATCACGCCGGAGCCGCCGGTGGGCGTGGCCGTGGCGAAGAGTTGGCCCTGGTCGGTGAGGAAGCGCACGGTACCGCCCGCCGGGGCGCCGGATATCTCCAGGCGGGCGGTGACCTGCTCGTTGCGTGCCGCGGCCAGCCGGCCGCCGATGCCCGCGTGTCGGCCGCGGCCGTCGAGCGCGGTGAAGGTCAGGTCGATCGCCGCGGACTCCGCTATCCAACTGTGGCCGGCCCTGATGCCGGCGAGGATCGCGGGGCGGGACAGGTCCTCGGCGAGGACGACCGTCTGGGGCAGCCCCACCGTCTGGCCGTCGCGGTGGGCGTCGCTGTTCCCCAGGGCCGGCAGCCACGGCTTGCCGCCGCGGACCGCGGCGACCAGCGTGTTGTCCCACTCGGCGATCGACACCTCGTCGTCGGGCGTGAACGGGCCGTTCCACACCTCTACGGCGTCCGCCTCGTTGAAGCCGAACTTCCAGTTGCAGCCGATGCAGGTGGCGTGCGGGTGGGCCGGCACGACCAGGCCGTCGGCCTGCCGGATCTTGCGGGCGAACCGGCCGAACGCGTTGTCCCGCGCCCGGTACCGCCAGTCGATGAACGTGCCCGGGTCCACGCCGATCGCGAGCACGTGGCCGTTGCGCGTTGTGACCTCTTCGCCGGCCAGCACCAGCAGGTCATCGCCCCACAGCCCGGCCCAGGCGGCATGTCCCGAGCTGGTGTTGTGCTCGGTGGTGGTGATGAAGTCGAGCCCGGCTTCGCGGGCGGCTGCGGCCACTTCGGCCGGGGTGCGCCTGCCGTCCGAGTGGACCGTGTGCAGGTGGCTGTCGCCCCGGTACCAGGCGCGGCCCCGCCCCTTGGCGCGCTGTGGCGGGTACTCCGGCCGCGGGGTGCGCCCGCGCGCCCCGTACCGCAGGGTGATCGTCACCTCGTAGTGCAGCCCGGCCGGTGCCACCGTGTACGGGCCGAGCACGACGTGCCAGGTGCCGGCGCCGACCGGGCCCGGCAGATAGCCCGGGGTGGCCTGTTCCGCGCTGATCGTGAACTCCGTGCGGAACCCGCCGGACCAGCCGCGGAAGCCGCGTCCGCCGAGTTCGGTGCCGCGCTCGTCGAAGATGCCGATGTCGCACGCGTTCCCCTGGGTGCCGGGGGGCACGCTGGGCCGGTCGTACCCGTACGCGACGTGTATTTCGCGGACGCCGTGCGGGATTTCCAACGGAAGGTAGACGAAGTCGGGGGAGCCTGGCGGTAGTTCGCCGGTGACCTTGCGGGTCTCTTCGCCGCGCCCGTCGGCCGCGTGCGCGAACGTCACGGTGCCCAGCGTCAGCGCGCCCGCCGCGCCCGTGGCGGCCGACATCTTCAGTAGTGCCCGACGGTCCATTGCGGTCCCCCTCGTCTTCGCTGTCCCTGCTGTCCCTGCTGTTCTTGCGGTCTTGCTGGGTCGCCGTCCCCGGGCGGCTTGCCGCCCGTACACGCCGTGCCCGTCCCGTGGGCCCGGTGGGCCCGCTCGTCCTACGGGGCCCGGCCGCGGCAGGGCCCGTACACAACCCCGCCGTGACCCGAGCCACCCGTTTTCACCCGTTCGGGTGGCCGATTGCGTGGGCGCCGCGCCGCCGTCCACACCATCGGCCTCGGCCCCCGGGACCGTCTTGCCCGGCCGCTCCCGGCCCGCTCCCCGGCCCGTACTCAGCCCGTGCCCACGGCCGCCGGACGGCAGCCGTGACCAGCGGTCGCGGCGTCCGGGAGCGGTGGCGTCCCGGGCCGTGACCGGCCGTGTGACAACCGTTGTACGCGTCTGTGACAGAGGCGGAAAGGGCTGTGGATAACCCGGGTGACGGTGAGAGAACATACGCACAGCAGCTCAGCCCACGCGGAGGTACGAACCGGCAATGCGTGTCGCCATCACCAGCTTTCTCACCGACGAGACCGTAAGCCCCGTCCGGTTGGCCCGCGCGCTGGAAGAGCGCGGTTTCGCCGGCCTCTACCTCCCCGAACACACCCACATCCCGGTGGACGGCGCCAGCCGGCTCCCCGGCGGGGGGCCGCCGCCGCGCCAGTACGGGCGCTCGCTCGACCCGTTCGTCGCGCTCGGCCAGGCCGCCGCCGTCACCGAACGGCTCGGCCTCGGCACCGGCATCGCCCTGGTCGCCCAGCACGACCCGATCGACCTGGCCAAGCAGGTCGCCACCCTCGACTTCCTCTCCGGCGGCCGGTTCACGCTCGGCGTCGGCTACGGCTGGCACGTCGAGGAGGCCGCGAGCCACGGCGTCCAGTGGTCGACCAGGCGCGAGCTCGTACGCGACCGACTGGCCCTGATGCAGGCCCTGTGGGCGGCCGAACCAACCGGTTACGACGGCGAGTTCGGCTTCGTGCCGGCCAGCCACGCGCACCCCAAGCCGCTGCTGCCGCCACGCCCGCGCGCGGGCGCGCCGCTGACCGGCCCGCGCACCCTGCTCGGCGGCGGGGCGGGCCCGAAGCTGTTCGCGCACATCGCCACGCAGGCCGACGGCTGGCTGCCGCTCGGCGGGAGCGGCCTGACCGAGTCGTTGCCCGTGCTGCGCCGTGCCTGGACGGACGCGGGCCGCGCGGGCGCGCCCGATGTCGTCCCGTACGCGGTGGCGCCGACGCCCGGCAAGCTCGCTCACTTCGCCGACCTCGGCATCACCGAGGTGGTGCTCCAGACCCCGACCGGCGACGAGAGCACGGTGCTGCGGGCGCTCGACGCGTACGCGCAGTACCTGTAGCCGTGGCCGCCCCGTACCGAGCGCGCGGTACGGGGCGCGGGCCGCGAGCGGGGTCGGACCGGCACCTGTGACGTAGCACGCAGCGATCTTCGACGCCACTGTCAGAGGCCGCTCGTATCCTCAAGGAATGACGACGAGCGCAGAGGGAACCGGCCCCGATCGACAGCCGCAGCGGTCGCGGCAGGCTCGGCAGTCGGAGCAGACCGCGACCGAGCAGACCACCGTTGACCTGGGCGGAACGCCGTCCGCCGGGGCGGCGGCCGAGTTGACGGGCGACGCGCTGCCCCGGCAGCAGGCGGCCACGGACCCCACGGCGAGCACCGCGGCGGCCCCACCGGCCACCGCCCCCTCCGCAGCCACTGCACCCGCTGCCGCCCCCGCCGCGCCGTCCCCCGCCCCCGCCGCGCCGACCCCCGCCCCCGCCGGGCCGCCCCCCACCGCCAACGCCATGCGCCGCGCCCTGCGTCGGGCGCGGGACGGGGTGGCGCTGGATGTCGCGGAGGCCGCGGTGCTGCTCCAGGCGCGCGGCGCCGACCTCGATGACCTGTGCGCGTCGGCCGCGCGGGTGCGGGACGCGGGCCTGGCCGCCGCCGGCCGCCCGGGCGTCATCACGTACTCCCGCAGCGTCTTCATCCCCCTCACCCGGCTCTGCCGGGACAAGTGCCACTACTGCACGTTCGCCACCGTCCCCGGCAAGCTGCGCCGCGCCGGCCACGGGATGTACATGTCGCCGGACGAGGTGCTGGCCATCGCCCGCCGCGGTGCCGAACTGGGCTGCAAGGAAGCGCTCATCACCCTCGGCGACAAGCCGGAGGACCGCTGGCCCGAGGCGCGCGCCTGGCTGGAGGCCGAGGGGTACGACGACACGATCTCCTACGTGCGCGCGATGGCGATCCGCATCCTGGAGGAGACCGGGCTGCTGCCGCACCTCAACCCCGGGGTGATGTCGTGGACGGACTTCCAGCGGCTCAAGCCGGTCGCCCCCTCGATGGGGATGATGCTGGAGACCACCTCCGAGCGGCTGTGGAGCGAGCCCGGCCAGCCGCACTACGGCTCGCCCGACAAGGAACCGGCCGTGCGGCTGCGGGTGTTGGAGGACGCGGGCCGCAGCTCCGTGCCGTTCACCAGCGGGCTGCTGATCGGCATCGGCGAGACGTACGAGGAGCGCGCCGACTCGCTGTTCGCGCTGCGCCGCATCGCGCGCGCCTACCACGGCATCCAAGAGCTGATCATCCAGAACTTCCGCGCCAAGCCGGACACCGCGATGCGGGCCGCGCCGGACGCGGAACTCGATGACCTGGTCGCCACCGTCGCCGTCGCCCGCCACCTCCTCGGCCCCTCCGTCTGCCTCCAGGCGCCGCCCAACCTGGTCGACGGCGACGTCACGCAGCCGACCGTCGCGGGCGCGTACGCGCGGCTGATCGGCGCGGGCATCTCCGACTGGGGCGGCGTCTCGCCGCTCACCCCCGACCACGTCAACCCCGAGCGGCCCTGGCCGCAGATCGACGCGCTCGCCGCGCACAGCGCCACTGCCGGCTTCGAGTTGCGCGAACGCCTCGCCGTCTACCCGGAGTTCGTGCAGCGCGGCGAGCCCTGGCTCGACCCGCGGTTGATGCCGCACGTCAGGGCGCTCGCCGACGCCGAGACCGGCCTCGCCCGCGCGGAGGCGATGCCGCGCGGCCTGCCGTGGCAGGAGCCCGACGAGGGCTTCGCGCTGCCCACCGCCGGCACCGGCCGCACCGACCTGCACCACACCATCGACACCGAGGGCCGCACCGCCGACCGGCGGGAGGACTTCGACCACGTCTACGGCGACTGGGAGGCGCTGCGCGAGGCCGCGGCGCCCGGCATGGTGCCCTCGCGGATCGACGCCGACGTGCGGGCCGCGCTCGCGGTGGCCGCCGACGACCCGACCCGGCTCACCGACGACGAGGCGCTGGCCCTGCTGCACGCGGACGGGCCGGCCCTGGACGCGCTCTGCCGGGTCGCGGACGACCTGCGCCGCTCGGTCGTCGGCGACGACGTCACGTACATCGTCACGCGCAACATCAACTTCACCAACGTCTGCTACACCGGCTGCCGTTTCTGTGCCTTCGCGCAGCGGCGCACCGACGCCGACGCGTACACCCTCTCCCTCGACCAGGTCGCCGACCGGGCCGAGCAGGCGTGGGAGGTGGGCGCGGTGGAGGTGTGCATGCAGGGCGGCATCCATCCGGACCTGCCGGGCAGCGCGTACTTCGACATCGCGCGCGCGGTGAAGGAGCGGGTGCCCGGTATGCACGTGCATGCCTTCTCGCCGATGGAGGTCGTCAACGGCGCCAGCCGCACGGGTCTGTCCATCCGCGAGTGGCTGACCGCGGCCCGCGAGGCGGGGCTCGACTCGCTGCCCGGCACGGCGGCCGAGATCCTCGACGACGAGGTGCGCTGGATCCTCACCAAGGGCAAGCTGCCCACCGCCACCTGGATCGAGGTCATCTCCACGGCGCACGAGCTGGGCCTGCGCACCTCGTCCACGATGATGTACGGGCACGTCGACCAGCCGCGGCACTGGCTCGGCCACTTCCGCACGCTCGTGGACGTGCAGCGGGCGGCGCAGGAGAAGGGCGTGCCGGGCTTCACGGAGTTCGTGACGCTGCCGTTCATCCACACCAACGCCCCCGTCTACCTCGCCGGCATCGCCCGCCCCGGCCCCACCACGCGCGACAACCGGGCGGTCACGGCGATGGCCCGGCTGCTGCTGCACCCGCACATCACCAACATCCAGACGAGCTGGGTCAAGCTCGGCGCCGAGGGCGCGGCGGAGATGCTGCGCTCGGGCGCGAACGACCTGGGCGGCACGCTGATGGAGGAGACCATCTCCCGGATGGCCGGCTCCGGTTACGGCTCGTACCGCTCGATCCGCGACCTGGTCGCCATAGCCGAGGCCGCCGGCCGGCCGGCTCGCGCGCGGACGACGACGTACGGCGAGGTGCCGGCCGAGCGGCAGGCGGCGGCCCTCGCCTCGGACGGGCACCTGCCGCGGCTGCTGCCGGTGCTGGGCGACGAGGCGGTGTAGCGGCTCGGGGGCGCGCCGGCGGGTTGCGGCAGGCCGCCAGACCGACCCGACCGGATCGGGCAGCAGATGTCGGGTCCGGCCCGGTGGCCGCTCCCTAGCGTGGCTGGGGTCAGAGTTACGAGCGGCCAAGAGCGGCCGAACGAGGCGATCAGAGGGAGGCCCCCGCGGTGCTGGAGCGGCTCAACCAGGCCTTGGAACACCTTGAGTCGCACCTCGACCAGCCGGTCGACGTGGCCGAGCTGGCGCGGATCGCGGTGATGTCGGAGTACCACTTCCGCCGGCTGTTCTCCGCGCTGGCGGGGCTCTCGCTGTCGGAGTACGTGCGGCGCAGACGGCTCACGGTCGCCGGCGCCGAGGTACTGGCCGGCGAGCGCACGCTGCTGGAGATCGCGATCCGGTACGGGTACGGCTCGGGCGAGGCGTTCGCGCGGGCCTTCCGGGCCGTGCACGGGGTCGGCCCCGGCACCGCCCGGCGCGAGGGCGCGGCCCTGCGCTCCCAGCCGCGGATCTCCTTCCGCCTCGTCGTCGAAGGGAGTAGCAGCATGGAGTACCGGGTCGTGCAGAAGGAGGCGTTCCGCATCGTGGGCAAGCGGGCGCGGGTGCCGCTCGTCCACGAGGGGATGAACCCGGCCATCGCCGACTTCATCCGGGGCATCGCGCCGGAGGAGCTGGACCGGTTCAGCGCCCTCGCGGACCAGGAGCCTGCGGGCGTGCTGGGGGTCAGCGTCAACCTGGACCCCAGCCGGGCCGAGGGCACCGAACTGGACTACTACCACGGTGTGGCCACCAGCGCCGCGGCCCCGGACGACCTCGACGCGCTGGAGGTGCCGGCGGGGACGTGGGCGGTGTTCGCGAGCTCGGGCGCGTTCCCGCAGGCCCTCCAGTACCTGTGGCGGGACGTGTTCACGCAGTGGTTCCCTGCCAACCCGTACCAGAGTCGCCCCGGCCCGGAGATCCTGCGCACCAGGCTGTCGGCCGATGCGACCGAGGCCGACGCGGAGCTGTGGATTCCGGTGGAGCGCATCCGCAGTTGAGGCGGGGGCACGGGTGAGCAGGCGGGGCCGGCCCTGGTGGGCCGACCCTGGCGGGGCCGGCCCCGCCAGCCCGATCCGCCAGCCCCAACCGTCAGCTCACGACCGTCCCGCCGTCGGCGCACGACCGCCAGCCCCGTCCGGATGGCCTGCCGCCCCTCCGCTCACGGCCGGCAGGCCACCCGGTGGGCGCCGGTGGGGGGTTCGTCCTTGATGAGGCCGTCGAAGCGGCGGCTGCTGTGCTGGCGGCAGGCCGGGCCGGGCTTGACCGACCCCTTGTAGTCCACCGCGAAGACGGCCTTGCCCCGCTCGATGAAGGGCAGCAGCTCGTCGCACTCGTCGAACTGCGCGCACTCCTCGGGCAGCGCCCAGTCGAAGGCGTCGACCAGCTTGGCGGCCGAACCCGGCTGGTCGTGGCCGTTCTTCAGGCCCACGGACAGGCCGCGCGCATGGGCCTGCTCGGCCACCTCGCGGTACCAGGAGAGCTGGTCGTCCAGGGTGATCGGGAACCCGGGGTCGTTGTCGACCGGATTGTTCTGGTCGGGCTCCACGCCGTCGCACCCCATCCGCCGGGCGAGGTCGAACCTGGCCCACACGGCCTCGGCGAACCGGTGCCGCTGGGAGCGCCGGATGTCCAGCCACCGCTCGCCCTCCCAGCCGGTGTCCCAGCCGATCACGGAGCCCGCCGCGGGCCGCTCCGGCCGGTTCGGCGGCCCGCCCTCGGCTGCGCTGCGATGGCCGGGGAAGCGGTGCGCGTCGGGCCGGTAGTCCTCGTACGCCCCGGTGTCGACGTAACAGATGACGATCGGACGCGGCGTGCGGGCGTGCAGGGTGGTGATCTTCCCGGCGAGTGCGCCGGCCGGTACGGGGATCACCTCGCCGTCCCGGTAGCGCAGCTCGGACCCGGCGGGGGCGAGGTCGAACAGGTCGAGGTCGTACATCTGGCGCGCCGCCGACAGGTCGTACGGCTCGCTGATCTGCCAGTCCCAGTCGGCCGCCGCGCCCGGGCGGGGCCGCCACCAGTCGCCGTTGGCCGGCTTGCGGGACGCGCCGCCGGTGGGCTCGTCCGCCTTCCCGGGCGGCTTGGTCCTGCCGTGCGCCCCGTCCGGTCGATCCGCGCGCCCGTCCTCGCCGCAACCCGCCAGCACGGATGCGACTAACACCAAGATGACCGCCAAGCCACCCGCCTTCATGGACTCTCCCCCGTGCGGTGCGTGTTCCCTCGTGGCGCGAAGTTCCTGGCCGCGCGCCCTGTGCGCCGATGCTATGGGGCCCGGCGCGGCGGAGCGGTCTCCACCGTCCGCCCCTCGGGCGGCGACCGGAATGACGGGGTAGGGCCCGGTACGGGGCGGTGCGGGGCGCGCCGCACGCGGTGGGCCACCCGGCGGGCGGGTGGTTCGATGGGAGCAGCGGCAGGGGCAGGGCCGGGGATTGGGGCGCCCGGGCGGGGCCGGGGCGGGCCGTCGTGGGGTGGGTCAGCGGGCGAGTCGGCTGGGTCCCGGGTGGCGCGCAGCGGCTCCGGGGCGGCCGGAGCCGGCAGATCGGCCAGGGTTGGACCGAGTCGGCCGGAGGCGGACCGAGTCGGCCGGAGGCGGGCCGGGGTGGGAGCGGCTCGGTCAGGGTTGGACCCGGGCCGTCGGGTTCACCGGGGCGGGAGGGGAACGTGGGGCTCCGAGCCGGGCCTCGCGATGATGTGGTTCACATTCGGCGACGGGCCGGAAGCGATCATTCACAGTCCATTACAGTGCTGAACCAGTTTGGGTGTTGCGCAAAGACCTATAGAAACCTACCGAAAGGGGCAAGGTCGTGACCGCATCTGCCCGTGCAGCGTCCGCGATGTGGGGCCGCGCCGAGCAGCAGGACTTCCGCAGTCGGGTGCGCGGTTGTCTGCTCGGCGGTGCGATCGGGGACGCCCTCGGCGCCGGGATCGAGTTCGACTCGCTGGCCGCCATCCGGTCCGCGCACGGGCCGGAAGGCGTCACCGACTTCGTCCCCGCCTACGGCCGGCGCGGCAGCATCACCGACGACACCCAGATGACCCTGTTCACCGTGGACGGCCTGATCCGCGCCCAGGTCAGACGGGACACCGGGGCCTGGCACCCGCCCACCGACGTGTATGCGGCACACCGCCGCTGGTACGCCACCCAGCACGACTGGGGCCCCGACGAGCGCAACCACAACGACGGCTGGCTGGCCCGCGAGGAGTGGCTGTACGCCCAGCGCGCGCCCGGCAGGGCCTGCCTGTCAGGGCTGGCCGACGGTCCGATGGGCACCCTGGACGCACCGAAGAACCCGGACTCCAAGGGGTGCGGCGCGGTGATGCGCTCCGCGCCGTTCGGGCTGCTCGTGGGCTGGGAGCCGCAACTGGTCTTCCAGCTCGCCATCGAGTGCGCGGCCCAGAGCCACGGTCACCCCACCGGTTATCTGTCCGCGGGCGCGTTCGCGCTGATCGTGCACGGGCTGGCGCGCGGTGAGGCGCTGGACGGCGCCGTGCAGCGCTCGCTCGCCATGCTGGCCACCCGGCCCGGACACGAGGAGACCACCGACGCGCTCAAGCACGCGCTCGGCGCCGTACGGCAGGGGCTGCCGACGGCCGAGCGGGTCGAGTCGCTCGGTGAGGGGTGGACGGGGGAGGAGGCGCTGGCCATGGGCGTGTACTGCGCACTGGTCGCCGAGGACATCCGGCACGGCCTGCTGCTCGCCGTCAACCACGGCGGCGACAGCGACTCGACCGGCTCCATCTGCGGCAACCTGTTGGGCGTGCTGCACGGAGAGACCGCCCTGCCGCCCGCCTGGCTTGCCGAGGTGGAGGGCCGGGGCACGATCCTGGAACTCGCCGACGACTTCGCGATGGAGATGACGCAGGGACCGGCCCTGCACAGCCCGGCCCGTTCGGCCGCCTCCTGGCTCGCCCGCTACCCCCGCGGCTGACGGCCGCCCCGCCCCCAAGCCCGCCGCGCCCGCGCCGGGCCGGTACGCCGCCCCGATCCGTACGCGCTGAGCGGTACGCCCGCCGCGCCAGGCCGTGCGTACGCCGCCGGGTCGAGCCGATGCGTACGCACCGAGCCGTACGCCGCGCGGCCAGGCCCGAGCCGACCCGTACGACAGCCATCCCACCACCCACGCCCCGCACCCCGTAACCCGCACCCCACCGCGACGGCCGCCGGTCCGAGAGCCCCGGCGGTCGTCCCGGCAGCCGGCCCGGCGATCGCCGCGGCAGTCGCCCAGGTGGCCCGCTAGCGCAGCGCCTTCGCCAGGCGTTCCAGGCCGTCGGCTATCTCGTCCGGGGTGTGGGTGACGAAGGACAGCCGGAGGGTGGTCGGGTCGGGGTCGGCGGCGTAGAAGGGGGCGCCCGGCACGTACGCCACGTCGTGGGTGACCACCTCGCGCAGGGCCTCGGTGGTGTCCCAACCGGCGGGCAGCTTGGCCCAGACGAACATGCCACCCTGCGGCTGGTTCCAGCTCGAACCGATCGGCAGTGCGTCGCCGAGGCCGGCCAACAGGGCGTCCCTGCGGTCGCGGTAGGCGCCGCGGACCCGGTCGAGATGGGCGTCCAGATCGTTGTCGGCGAGGTAGCGCGCGGCGGCGAGTTGGGTGACGGTCGGGGTGTGCAGGTCGGCCGCCTGCTTGGCCACCGTGCAGGCGCGCAACAGACCGGCGGGTGCCCGCAACCACCCAAGGCGCAGCCCGGGCGCCATGATCTTGGAGTAGCTGCTGATCAGCGCGGTGCGGTCGGCGGCGCCCGCCTCGGCCGCGAACGCGGAGACCCACGGCACGGGTTCGCCGGCGAAGCGCAGTTCGCCGTACGGGTCGTCCTCGATCACCCAGAGCCCGCGCCGGGCGGCCACCTCGGCGACCGCGCGCCGGCGCGCGGCGGACAGGGTGCGTCCGGTGGGGTTTTGGAAGGTGGGCACGGCATAGAGCAGCTTGGGCCGCTCCCGTTCGACGGCCGCCTCCAGCGCGGCCGGGTCCAACCCTTCGTCATCGCCCGGCACGGACACGATCCGCGCCCCGGCCAGCCCGAAGCACTGCAACGCCGCCAGGTAGCAGGGCTCTTCGACGAGCACCACGTCACCGGGGTCGACGAGGGCGCTGGTGACGAGCGTCAGCGCCTGCTGCGAACCGGTGGTGACCAGCAGTTCGTCCGCCTCGGTCGGCAGCCCGCGGGCGGTCAGCCGGGAGGCCGCCGCCGCGCGCAGCGCCGGGTCGCCCTCGGTGGTGGAGTACTGGAGGGCGCGCTGCGGCTCCTCCTCCAGCACCTGTCGGAAGGCGGCGGCGATGCCCTCGGCGTCGAAGAGTTCCGGCGCTGGCAGGCCGCCCGCGAACGAGATGACCTCCGGGCGGGCGGTGAGTCGCAGGATCTCGCGTACGGGCGAGCCGGCGATCGAGCCGACCCGGGTGGCGAGTTGAGGTGCGTTGGCGCGCATGGACTGCTCCTTGTCTCCCGAGCGCAGTCTACGGAGTGGGTGGCCCTGCCAACCATCCTCGTCCGACCGCGGCCCGGAGCCGGGCGCGGGGCGGCTGACGTGCGACGACGCGGGCCGGGGCCGGCGGGCACGAGCCGGCCGGGCGGGAGCGGCGTGGAGGAACGGAGCGGTGGAGCGCGGGCAGCAGCGAGCCCCCTCGGCAGGGACGGCGGCCGGTCGAGAGGGCTCGTACCACTGCGTCGGCTGGGCCGGCGCGGGTGCTGCGGTGCGGGTGAACTCCGAGGTCATTGCGGTGAACTCGGTCGTGCGAGAGATCCCGGCGGCGCTGGATTGCGGCTCACTCGACAGGTCGGTGGCGCGTGGGGATCTCGGTCCGGTAGGTCGCTGGGGAGTGCGATCAGCCGGGGCGGCTCCTGTGGTCAGCGCACTCCGGCCGCTCCGCGGGGCCGGGACGCTGCCGGTGCTTGCTCGCTGGTGCCGCGGGGCGACACCGGTGGTGCTGGCAGAAGGAGTGTCAGGCCCGCTTGAACGAACCGTCGTTGACGTCCTCGATAAAGCTGGTCCATGCCTGCGGCGAGAAGCTGAGCGCGGGCCCGCTCGGGTCCTTCGAGTCGCGCACCGCGATGACCTCGGTCTCCGGCGAAGCCACTTCCACACAGGCGCCGTTGCCGCCGGAGTGCGTCGACTTCTGCCAGGCGCGTGTTTCACCACGTCGAATAGCCATGTTTTCTCCGATGTGTTTTGCCGGATGGTCTTGCCGCCAACCGGGCGACGCATCGACGCTACTCGCCCCTAATGCCGGGGGAATGGGGCGTTCACTCGACTGGATGGCATATTCCAGTACGCCCTTCCGCGGGCCGGGCGGGACGGTGTAGCCTCCCGCCCCCGCGTAGCCGGACGCGTCGCTCCGGTTCCGCTCAACTCATCGGTGAAGCAAGGTAGTTCAGTATCGGTACGGGATGCTTCCGCCCGCTTCGGCCGCCCCGGAACCATCTCGCGATGCGACCGGAAACGGCGATTCCCGGGCCGGGTATACGGGGTGCGGCCCACCGGTTTCAGTTCGCGGACTGATGGTTTCGCGCATGTTCCCTGGCTACTTCCGCAATGAATTCTCGGGTTTGGTCCACATTGAGTGCCTGGGCCCGTAGGTGCTCATACATCATGCTGTAGCTCTGCACGTCGGAGAGTTTCTCCAGATACAGGTCGCTGGTGACGCCCTCCAGGTAGACCACGCTGGTGTCGGATTCGTCGGAGAATTCCAGAATGGAGAACTGTCCGCTCATGCCGGGGTGCGAGCCCAGGTAGAACGGCAGGGCCTGCACGGTCACGTGCGGCTCGTGGCTCATCCTGATCAGGTACTCCAACTGCTCGGCCATCACCCGGGGGTTGCCCACCAGGCGCCGCAGGGCCGACTCGTCCACCACGGCCCACAGGCGCAGCGGGCTGAACGGGTCGGAGATCCGTTCCTGCCGGCGCAGCCGCACCTGGACGCGCTGGGCCAACTGCTCGGGGGTGCCCTCCGGGATCGCCCCGCCGATCACGGCCTCGGCGTACTCGGGGGTCTGGAGCAACCCCGGCACCACCTGCGACTCGAAGACCCGCAGCGAGGCGGCGTCGTTCTCGAAGCCGATGTAGACGCTGTACGGGACGTCGCCGAAGGCGTTCCACCAGCCCTGTTGGCGCGAGTCCTTGGCCATTTGCATCAGCGACTCGACCAGGCGCTTGTCCTCGACCCGGTACGCGCGACACAGGTCGCGCACATCGCGCTGACTGATGCTGCGGCGGCCGTTCTCCAGTCGACTGATCTTCGACTGCGAGACCATCAGCTCCTCGGCCACCTCCTCCGCCGTCATCCCCTTCTCCTGGCGGAGCCTGCGCAGTTCCTGGCCCAACCGACGTCGTCTGACCGTGGGGCCCACGTTGGATGTCATGGTTGGTGCACCTCCGGGTTCCGTTAGCTGTCCGCTGCTGGGACCGTCCCCTTGCGTGTGGGGACCACAGCCGTTCAGCAGCCTGCCATCACTGATCGGGGCGGCGCTGGAAAACGCACACAGAGGGTCTTGATGTGGCCACGGTCGGCGATGATTCCGGGGCGTGCGGGCACGGGTCGGCCGGGCGCGGGCCGTGCGGTTGTGGGCCCCACAGACGCCACGCGCGGGGTGGCGGTCGGCCGTCCTGGAACGGTCTGTTGCCACCCCGCGCGCTCCTGGCGGCTCCCGAACCGGTCCTTGGAGTGCGGCGGACTGCGGCGCGGTGGGGCCAGCCGACCCGGACCCGAGGCGCGGGCCGGCTGAGCGGTACTGGGTGTTGCTCGGGTGTCGCCGGGTGGAACTGGGTTGGTGCTGGTTGCTCGGGGGTGTTGCTGGGTTGCTGCCGGGTGTTGTCTTCAGCGGGTGTTTTCTTCAGGTGTTGCTGTCGCTCGCTGCTTGCGCGGCGGGTGGCGCCCGTGGCGCCGACTCGTACTGCCGCGCCGGTCGTCACGACAGCCCCGGTTGCCACGGCAACGCCGGCCGTCACGGCCGCGGCCGGTCGCACCGGTTGCGCTGGCGGTACGGGGCGTACGGGGCGTGCTGGCCGTGCTGGCCCGTACGCGTCGTCCTGGCCCGTACGAGAGGTGTCGCCCCGTACGTGACGTACGCGTCGTGCTGGGTGTGACGGGGCGTGCTGGTCTGTGAGGGCGCGTCCCTGAGGGGTTCGGTGACACCGTGGGGTGCGCCCGGGTGTGGAGGCGTCGATGCCGGCCGGCCCACCCAGGGGGTGGGCCGACCGGCTGCGCGTTGGCGATGGCGCTGGTCGGACAGCGTCCTGTCCGGCGTGGCGCATCGACGAAACGGTTTTTCGTCGCGCTCGACGTCAGGCCGTCGTCAGCGGGCGCCGACCCGTGCCATGTTCCCGCGGGCGGGTGCCGCCTGCGCCGGAACGCTGGTCGCGGTCTCCGCCTGCCGGGCGGTGGCTGTCTGCCGCCCGCCCGCCGGTGCGCGTCGTGGCTGTGCGGCAACACCGTTCTGGACGTCCATCACGGCGTGTGCCACGAGCCCGCCCATCGGGTCGTGCCTGATCAGGTCCCGGAGCCGGGAGCGCGATGAACGCCCCTCGTTCCCCGGGTAGAGGTGCTTGCCGAGTCCGACCGCATGGGCCAGCGCGGCGAGCGCCGCGGTCCGCGGGTCCGGCGGTACGCCGGTGCGGATCGCGTTATCGAGCCGGGCCCTGATCTCCCGGCTGATGGCCGTCTCCGTCGCTTGGTAGCGCGTCGTCGGCAGTACCCCACACATCTGACCCGCCACGGCATGCACCATGCCGCACCGCTCCAGGTGCGTGAGATACGTCTGGCGCAACCCCAGTCGGGGCCCGCCGATCCAGTGGACGGCCCGCACCGGGCTGCCGCGTCGGCGCAGCAGTTCCAGAGCGGAGTCCAGGGTTGGATCTCCGGTCGGCCGTGGCAGCACCACGGCGATACGATCCCCATCTGGGGCTATCCGTCCTGCCAGCGCCAGCTCTACTAGCTGCGCCCCGGCAAGTCCGAGGTCTAGCGACTGCGGCTGCGCCGTGGTGCCCGTGGTCGGGTCCAAAGCGAGCAGCAGAAGCTCCTCGGGAATTGTTCTGCGGCTCCTGCCCATCCATGCCTCCCCGCGTGGATGAATGACAGGGTGACCCCTCTCACATTGGTCTGTCGAGAGTGCGTGGGTGCTTCGGACGGGAACCGGTAGGTATGTCGTTCTCGTCTAGCAGGTGGGCGACGCCCCTTGGTGGAGTGGCCGTGAGGGCGCCCCGCTGCGACACAGGACACTGGTTAGAGGGTTGGGCGGCGGGTGCGGTTGCTCGGGCAGCGCCGCGTTCTGCGCAACGTATTTCGAGGAGGCATCGGTGGCGGGCGAGTCCCCCGACAGGTCAGTGCAGCGAAAGTCATCGGGGGAGACCATCAGGGGAGAACGTGACCCGCGGTTCACCGACCGACGCGAAGCGGAGGGAGCAGCCGGCTCCTCTCCCGCGCGGGAGGGCGCCGCACGGGAGGCCACCAGGGCGCCGGGTGCGGCCGGCCGTGCGGAGGCGGCTGGCGGCGCCTCCAGGCCCTCCCAGGGCGCTCCGGGGCGCGCAGGCGGGGATGGGCGCCGCGCCGGGGCGAACGGCGCGCAGGACGGCTCCTCCGGCGCGACAGGGCGTTCCGCGGGGAACGCGGCACGCCGGACAGAAACGGAACCGGAATCCGAACGGCGGGAGCACTCCGGCCGCGACGAGTCCGGCGATCAGGCCACCGCGATCTTCACCGCGGTGCGGCGCACGGCCACCGGCCGAGGTGGCGTCGATGCGGACGAGGACGCAGGGACGGGACGCGTGGGCGGCGACACCAGGGACGGCGCGGGCAAGGGCGGCGCCGCGGAATCCGGCAAGGCGGAAACCGGCAAGACCGAGGAGACCGGGAAGACCGGCGAGGCCGCGGAGACCGGCGAGGCCGGGCGGGACGGGCAGGGCAGGGAGGCCGGGCTGACGTCGGGCGCCGACTCCGGGCAGGGGGACCGGGCGACGGCCGTGCTGCGCACCGGGCCGCTGCCGTCGCGCCCCGGCGCCCGCGGTGCCGATGACGGTGCGGGCCCGACCGGTTCGGGTGCGGGGCGCGGTGCCGGCGACGACGACGGTGCGGCTGACGCCGGGGACGATGCGGGGGCCGCGGCCTCCGACGCTGTCGACTCCGGCTCCGCGGCTGCCGAATCCGGCGCCGGCGCGGCTGCTTCCGGTTCCGCTTCTGGTTCTGGTTCTGCTGTCGACAGCGACAGCGATGCCGACGGCAGCGGTGACCGGAGCGACGGCGCTGAGACCGGTGCCGATGGTGGCCCGGCTCGCGATGCGCGGCTGCGCGCCGCGGTCGCCGCCTGGGTCGCCAAGGGCGGCCAGGCGGACCCGGAGCCGTCGGCGGCCCGTACCGGCGAAGGCGCCCCGAAGGGTGCCGACAAGGGTGCCGATGACACGTCCGACGGTGCCACCGAGGGCACCCGGGCGGGCCGGAGCGCGGCCGAGCGGGCAGCCGCGCGCGCGGCGAGCGTCGCCTCAGGCGCGAACGCGGCCCGGGCGGCCCGCGCCGCCGCCGAACGCGCGGACGCGGCGGCTGCGGGGGACGACGCACCAGGCGGCACGTCAGACGGCGCACCTGGCGGCACGGCGGACGACGCAGCCGCGGGTGCGAAGGGCGCGAAGGGCGCGGCGGCCCCGTCCAAGAGCGCAGCCGCGTCCGGCGCGGGCACCGGCACCACATCCGGCGCGGGCACCGCCTCCGGCACCTCCACCGACAGCGACGCTGACGGCGATTCCGCTTCGGGTTCCGCTTCCGCTGCCGGTACGGGCTCTGCTGCCGACTCTGCCGACTCTGCCGGGGACTCCGGCGAGGGCTCGTCGGCGGGGCCGGCCGGTACGTCGGCCGACCGGGCCACGGCCGTGTTCGGCACGTTGCGCGCGACCGACAAGCGCGCGGGCGCGGGCGCGTCCGGCGGTCGCGACCGGTCCGAGCCCCAGGCCGGTGCCGACACGGACGCCGACGCCGGGACCGACGACACCGACGGGACCGGCGCCGGCGACGACGCCAAGGCTCGTGCCACCGTCGACAGCCCCACCTCGGTGCTCGGCGTCCTCAGCCCGAGGGACCTGCCGGCCAGGGGCGCGGGCGCCAAGGGCAAGGGCCCGGCGGCACGCACGACCGCAGCCGCAGCCGCTGATCAGGACACGGACACGGACGCCGACGCAGCCGCCGGCTCGAAGGCGAGCCCCGCCGCCGGCGGGGTCACCGCTGACCGTCCGACGACCGCGTTCAAGGCGCTGCGCCCGTCGGACACCCCGCGTACCGGCGGCGACGCGGCCACCGACGACCGGGCGTCCGACGAGGACGAGAGCAGCGGCAGCGGCAAGGGCAAGAGCAAGGGCGCGGCCACCGGCGCTCCCGCCAGGAGCGGGAGCGGCGAGCGGACCAGTCAGTTCGTACCGCTGCGGTCGGCCGACGACGAGCGGTCGGCGCGGTCCGCTGCGGCCGGTGCCCGGGCCGAGGGCGCGGCCCCGGCGGAGTCCGGCGCCGTCCCCGAGACCGAGCGCACCAAGCAGCAGCCCGTACTGCCCGCCTCCGCGGCGGCGGGAGCGAAGCCGGGCATGGAGCCGACGGTCAAGGAGGGCCCGTCGGCGCCGCTCGACCTGTTGGCGCAGCTCACCAACACGCCCCCGCCCCCGCAGACGCTGACCCGTACGGTGCTGCGCCGGGTGAAGATCTGGACGCCGCTGGTCCTGATCCTCGCCATCGTGTTCTGCGTGGCCCAGTCGTTCCGCCCGCTGCCGACGCCGGAGCTCAAGCTGACGGCGAGCGACAGCTTCACCTTCGACGGCGCCAAGCCGTCGATGCCCTGGCCGGCCAAGGGACAGGCGGTCATCGACGTGGAGGGGCTCGGCAGCCTCGGCACGTTCGGTGAGCAGAAGCCCGCGCCGATCGCGAGCGTGGCGAAGGTGATGACCGCGTACGTGATCATGCGCGACCACCCGATGAAGTCCGGCAGCGACGGGCCCAAGATCAAGATCGATGCCAAGGCCGCGGCGGACGCCGGCAAGGACGCGGACGGCGAGTCCGTGGTCAAGGTCGAGGAGGGCGCGGAGATCACGCAGCGCGAGGCCATCGAGGGCATCATGATCGCCTCCGCGAACAACATCGCCCGCCTGCTGGCCCGCTGGGACGCCGGTTCGGAGCAGGCGTTCGTGCAGAAGATGAACGAGGCGGCCAAGAGCCTGGGCATGGCCAACACCACCTACACCGACCCCAGCGGCCTCAACGCCACCACCGTCAGCACCGCCACCGACCAGGTGAAACTGGCCAAGAAGGCGATGGACGACCCGGTCTTCCGCGAGGTCGTCAGGATGCCGAAGTACACGGACAGCCGGGGCGACGAGCACGGCAACTGGAACCGTCTCGTCCCGTTCAACGGCGTGGTCGGCATCAAGACCGGCACCACCACCAAGGCGGGCGGCAACCTGGTGTTCGCGGCCGAGAAGGAGATCGGCGGCACCACGCAGTTGATCATCGGCGCGGTGCTCTCGCAGCCGCCGGCCGCGAGCGACAACTCGATCCTGACCGCTGCGCTGGACGCCAGCAAGGCGCTCATCCTGGACGCCCAGAAGACGCTCCAGGCGCGCAAGGTCGTCAAGAAGGGCGACGTGGTCGGCGAGGTGGACGACGGCCTCGGCGGTACGACGAAGGTGGTCGCGGCCAAGGACGTGACGGCCGTCGGCTGGCCCGGGCTCACCGTGGACCTGAAGCTCACGGACAACGGCGAGAAGCTGCCGCACACGGCGGACGCGGGCACCGAGGTCGGCACCCTGACCGTGGGCAGCGGCCCCGGCCAGGTCAAGGTCCCGGTCACGCTCCAGAGCGACCTCGCCGAGCCGTCCTTCGGCTCCAAGCTGGTCCGCATCACCTGATCCGCCCCACTTGATCCGTACGACCTGACTCGCAACATCCGATCCGCACCAACCGTTCCGTACCGCCCGACTCGGGCCCCGGCCCCGCACGGGCCGGGGGCCACGAGCCACGGGTGGCGGGTGGCGGGTGGTGACGGGCGGCGGGCGCGGCTCCGGCAGCACGCCGGGGCCGCGCCCGTGGCGCACGCGGGGCGGGTTGCCCGCGCCGTCGAGCGCGCCGGGTGCCGGTCGTGTGCGGGCTGTGTCCGGGCGGTGCCGACCCCGTGACCCCGGGGCCGGGCCAGTGGTGAAGAGTTGGCGAATGCCGAGGTCACGACGGTGACTGAGCCGGTTGGTGGGGCCGGGGCGTGCTAGCGTCGCCCAGGCCCGTCGGGCCCCTGCCACATGTGCCCCATCGCGAACCAGCGCGCGAGATCCGGGTGGCAGACCGACCCGGAGAGCGTTGAAGATGGGGATGACCCTCGGGGAAGACGGGGAGAGCCGCAGTGACCACCGTTGATCAGGCGCGCGCCGAGCAGGACGAGGCGGACGCCGCGGGTGACGCGCGTACCACGGGACGGATACGCGTACCCGGGCAGCGAGGGCCGGGGGAGGACGACGGCGGCTCGGCTGACACCCGGGAGCGGCCGGCCATGCTTCGCCGAATGACCCGCGCGCTGTGCCATCCGATCCCGGCCGCGCTGATCGTCGCCGGCCTGCTGCACCTGGTGTGGGTGTTCGCGGTGGCCAACGGCGGCGGCGACATGGCCGCACAGGACGCCTGGGCCGAGTTCGCGCTCCAGCACCCGGGCTCGGCGTACAACCTCGCCTGGTACGGCGGCATGCACCCGGTCTCGTACAGCGTGGTCTCGCCGTACCTGATGGCCGTCCTGGGCGTCCGCACCACCATGGTGATCGCGGGCACCATCTCCGCCGGCCTGGTCGCGCTGCTCCTGGTGCGCAGCCGCGCCGTGCGCAAGCCGCTGTGGCCCGCGCTGTACGCGACCTTCGCGCTGGTCTGCAACGCCGTGTCGGGCCGGGTGACGTTCGGGCTCGGCACGATGTTCGGGCTCGCCGCGCTCGCGGTGATCTTCGCCTGGCCCACCCGCTGGCGCTCCACCCGGGCGCTGCACCGGGTGTTGCGGTGGCTGCTGGCGGCCCTGCTCGCCGCGCTCTCCACCATGGGCAGCCCGGTGGCCGGCCTGTTCGTGGGCATCGTGGCGGCGGCGCTGTGGCTGACCAAGCGGCGCTGGGCCGCGTACGCGCTGGGCGTCACGCCGACCATCGTGGTGGCGCTGTCCTCGTGGCTGTTCCCGTTCTCCGGCGAGCAGCCGATGAGCCTGTGGTCGGCGATACTGCCGTTCCTGTGCGGCGTGGGGGCCGTGGTCTTCTGCCCGCCGCAGTGGCGCACGGTGCGCTTCGTCGGCGGTCTGTACGCGCTCGGCGTGTTCCTCGCCTGGCTGATCCCCTCGCAGATCGGCAGCAACATCACCCGGCTCGGCATGCTCTTCGGCGGCGTGGTGCTGCTGGCCGCCCTGCCCGAGTACCGCCTGCCGTCCCGCGCCGACCTGCTGCGCAGCGGGCGCAAGTGGGTGGCGCTGGCGACCGCGGTGGTCGCGGTGACGGTCTGGCAGGGCTTCAAGTCCATCGACGACATCATCAACACGAGGCCGTCCGCCGCCTGGGCCAGGGAGCTGGCGCCGCTGCTCGACCAGTTCGAGAAGATCGACGCCAAACAGGGCCGGGTCGAGGTCGTACCGGCCAAGAGCCACCGCGAATCCTCCGCCCTGCTGCGCTACGTCAACCTGGCCCGCGGCTGGAACCGGCAGGCCGACCTGGAGCGCAACCCGCTCTTCTACGACGGCTCGATCACCCCGCACAGCTACCGCACCTGGCTCTCGCGCTGGGCCGTGCACTACGTCGTGCTGCCCGCGGGCAAGGTGGACAACGCGGGCGAGCAGGAGGCGGAGCTGGTCCGCGACGGCCTGCCGTACCTGCGCCTGATGTGGTCCAACGCGAGTTGGAAGCTGTACGAGGTGGAGGACCCCACCCCGGTCGCCGAGCCGCCGGGCAAGCTGGTCAGCGCCGAGCCCGACCAGCTCACCATCACGGTCAAGAAGGCCGGCCCGGTCCTCATCCGGGTGCCGTACTCGCCGTGGCTGGGCCTGGTGGACGCCAAGGGCAAGAGCATCAAGCCCCCCAAGTCCGACATCGAGGGCGGCGTGCCGGTCAACCTCAACGGCTGTCTGACCAAGCGGGTCGTGCCGGCGAAGGACGGCCAGCCGGAGGACGAGTGGACGGTGCTGCACGCGCCGTACGCCGGTACGTACTACGTCGCGGCCCCCTACCAACTGCCGCGCGGCACGCCGTGCCCCGACGACATGATGGAGTAGCGCGCTGCGGGGCGTGCCGTGTCGCGCGCTCCGGAACGCGCCGGGCCGCCCGGGCGCCCGCCGTGCGTCGCCCCGCGCCGCCCGCGCCGTGCCGGGCGGCGGCCGTGACCGCCCCGGTCACTGCACCGTCCTGCGCCCCGTAGCGAGCGCGGCGACCGCCCGCACCACCGCGCCGGTGCCGTCCTCGGCCGCCATCGCCGCCGCGAGCCGGCCCGCGCCGGTGGCCAGGCCGGGGTCGGTGAGGGCCCGGGTGATCGCCGCCGCCAGCCGGTCGGCGGTCAGGTCCGCGAACGGCAGCGGGGGCGTCGCCGCGCCGTGGGCCGCCAGCCGGGCGGCCCAGAACGGCTGGTCGGCCAGGACCGGGACCGGCACGCTGGGGACGCCGGCCCGGGCCGCTGCGGCCGTCGTGCCCGCGCCCGCGTGGTGCACCACCGCAGCCATGCGCGGGAAGAGCAGCGCGTGCGGCACCTCGCCGATGGTCAGCACGTCGTCGCCGTGCGCCGCAAGACCCGCCCAACCCGCCTGCACCACGCCGCGTACGCCCGCGGCCCGCAGCGCCCGCAGGGCCACCTCGCTCAGCCGCTCGCCCGCGCCGCCGCCCATGCTGCCGAAGCCGACGAACACCGGGGGCGGGCCGGCTTGGAGGAAGTCGGCGAGGCGGGCGGGGAGTGCGGCGTCGGCCGGCAGCGGCGGCCACCAGGTGCCGACCACGTCCTGGCCCGGCCGCCAATCCGCCGGCCGGGGCACCAGCGCCGGGCTGAACCCGTACAGCACCGGCCAGCCGGCCGCCTCCCGTTCCCGGCGCACCGCGCGGGCGGTCGCCGCCGGCAGGGCCAGCCCCCGCCGCAGTTCGCGGACCGCGTCCGCGTGGATGCGGTCCACGACGCGCAGCGCGAGCCGCCCGGCGGCCCGGTTGCCCCAGCGGCCCAGCGACCTGGTGGGGCCGACGGCCGGCGGGAAGTCCCCGGTGGGGGCCACCGGCTGGAGGTAGAGGCCCATGCTGGGGGCGCCGAGCGCCTCGGCGACGTGCCAGCCGAGCGGTGCGGTGCTGGTGGAGAACAGCAGCAGGTCGGCGCCCGGCCGCGCCGCGTCGACCAACCCTGGCGCGAGTTGGCGTACGAAGTCGGCCGCGACCCGCAGCAACTCGGCCTTGCCGGCCTTACCGGCCGTGCTGGCTGTGCTGGTCCCGTCGGTCCCGTCGGCCCTGTCGGTCGTTTCGGCCTTGCGCGGGGTGGCCCCCTCGGCGGGGTCGAGCGGGTGGCCCGGGGCGTCGCCGGGGCCGTGATCGGAGGTGTCACTCAGGGCGCGACCGGGCGGGTTGGAAGCAGGCGCTCCGGTACGGCGCGGGTCGGCGGCCAGCGGGTGGAAGCCGAGGCCGTGCTCGGCCGCTGCCGATGCGTACGGGGCGTGCGTGGCGAGCGCGACCTCGTGTCCCGCGGCGCTGAGCCGGGCGCCGACCGCGAGGTAGGGCACGACGTCGCCGTACGAGCCGGCGGCCGTGATGAGGATCTTCACCGGTCGACACCCTCCCCCTGCTCCCCTTGTTGCCTCTGCTGCCCCTGCTGCTCCTGTTGTCTCTGCTGCCGCGCGTTGGCGTGCACCGCCGCGTGCAGGTACGCGGCGAGCCCGGGCCGCTGCTCGGCGACCGGTACGACCAGGGCGAAGGCACGGGCGTCGGCCAGGTAGTCGTCGGCGATGCGCAGGTGCATCTCGGGCGGGCAGGGCGTGAACCAGCGGCCGACGTGCTGTCGGTGCTCCTCGGCGAGCGCCAGCACGGGCGGGTCGTCGGCGGCGGCGCCGGCGTCGAACGCGGCCAGCAGCCGCCCCCGCCACTCGGCCGCCTCCGCCATGAGCCGCCGCCAGTCCTCCTTGCCGTGCGCGGCGGCCCTGGCCATCGCCTGCTGGTACCCCGCCCTGTCCCCCCACTTCAGATGCGCCTCCGTCGCGTAACTCAGGTCGAAGGCGACGTCCCCGAACACCTCGAAGCGCTCCTGCGGCGTGAGCTCGACGCCGGTGCGCTGCACCTCCATGGCGTGCTCGGCGACCTCCACCATCCGCTGCAACTTGGCCACCTGCGCGGACAGTTCGCGGTGCCGGGCGCGGAGCGCGTCGAGCACGCTGGCCCCGGGGTCCCGGAGGAGGGCGGCGATCTCGCCCAGCGGGAAGCCGAGTTCGCGGTAGAAGAGGACCTGTTGCAGCCGGGCCAGGTCGGCGTCGCTGTAGCGCCGGTACCCGGCCGGGCTGCGCCCGCTCGGCGACAGCACCCCCGCCGTGTCGTAGTACCGCAGCGTACGCACCGTCACCCCGGCGAATCCGGCGACCTGCCCCACGGAATATCCCGTGGAACCACCGGTCGAACCGCTCATGGAACCGCCCGTCGAACCGCTCATGAATTGCCCCTCCTGTCTGGCACAAGCCTGCGCCGTGACGCGACGTAAGGGTCAAGGAGGTGCGGGTTGGAGTTGAGGGAGCGTGCGGGGCGAGGGCCGTGGGCGTTGAGGAGAGGGAGGGCCGTGGGCGTTGAGGGGCGAGGGCTGTGGGGCGAGCGGTGCCCTGCGGGCCGCGGGCCCGCGGGGCGTACGGCCCCGCCCGTACGCGGCGGGGCCGCACGCGTTGCCGCTGACGCCACGCGTAGCCCGTACGCGCCGGGGCCGGAGGTGGGCCGCGCCAAGGCGTTGCCCGCACGCGGCGGGGCCGCCGTCGCCCGTACGCCACGCGTTGCCCGTTCGCCGGACGAGCGACGGCCGCCGCTCATGCCGCGCCCCTAAGCTAGGCGGCGCACACCGCTTTTACGCCGAGATCCGGGAGCACCCGCATGGCAACGACGCGCACCGCCAAGACGCACTGGGAAGGCAACCTGCTGGAGGGCAAGGGCACCGTCGCCCTGGACTCCTCCAAGATCGGTACGTACGACGTGAGCTGGCCGGCCCGCTCCGAGGCGCCGAACGGCAAGACCAGCCCGGAGGAGCTCATCGCGGCTGCGCACTCCTCCTGCTACTCCATGGCCTTCTCGCACGGCCTCGCCGGCAAGGGATTCACCGTGGAGTCGGTGGACACCCAGGCCGACGTCACCTTCCAGCCCGGCGAGGGCATCACGGGCATCGTGCTGACCGTCAAGGCCCGCGTCCCCGGCCTGTCCGAGGAGGACTTCCAGGCCGCGGCGGCGGACGCCAAGGCGAACTGCCCGGTCAGCCAGGCCCTGGCCGGCGTCAAGAACATCACGCTCCAGGCCGAACTGCTGGCCTGACCCGGCTGGCCGCCCGGGCCCGGCCCCGCCCGACACCCGCCCCGCTCCGTCCCGGCCCAAGCCCGGGCCGGCGGCGGGCGGCCCGGGCAGGGTCGCGCCCGACGTGCCGTGGTCGCTCCCCGACAGGGCTCGGACCCGCACTGCGAGTCCGGGCCCTGCCGCGTACGGCACCCCCGACCTCCCGGGCCCTCGGGGCGCGCCCCACGATCCCGTACGCGCCCCCGCACCCCCTACGCGTCGTACGCCCGCCCCTACACGTCCTCGCCCCCTACATGTCCTCGTCCCAGAACGGCGGCTCCGGCTCCGGTTCCTCGGCCGACCAGTCGTAGTCGCCCGGGTCGGTGGCCCGGCCGCCCGGCCGGCCGGGCGCCTGACCGCCCGACTGTCCGCCTGCCCGGCCGCCGGCCTGACCGCCCGTGCGGCCCGTCCCGCGCGCCGTACCGGAACCCCGCGGTCCGGACGCCGCCCGGTCGCCGGCCCCGGCACGCGGGCCCGCGGCCTCGTCCGCGCGTGGCCCGGCGGCCGTCCCCACAGCGCCCGCCGCGCCCGCCTCCGCACCGACGCCCGGTCCGCCGTCGGCGGCCAGCACGCCCTCGCCGCGCAGCTCCGCCAGCACGTCCAGGACCGGCTGCCCGTGCTTGGCGAGCTTGTTCTCGCCGACGCCGGTGACCGTGCCGAGTTCGGCGAGCGTGCTGGGGGCGAGCGTGGCGATCTCGCGCAGGGTGGCGTCGTGGAAGATCACGTACGCGGGCACGCCCAGCTCCTTGGCGGTCGCGCCGCGCCAGGCCCGCAGTCGCTCGAAGACCGGGACCGCGGACTCCGGCAGGTCGACGGCCGGGGCCCGGCGCGACCCGCCGCCCTTCGGCTCGGACCTGGTGGCCCGCTTGGCCGGCTCCGGGTCGCGCCGCAGCGGCACCTTGCGCTGGCCGCCGAGGACCTGACCGCTGAGCTCGGTGAGCACCAGCGTGCTGTACTCGCCCTCCACCGTCAGCAGCTCCTGGGCCAGCAACTGCCGTGCCACGCCCCGCCATTCGGCCTCGCGCAGCTCCGTACCGATGCCGAAGACCGACAGGGTGTCGTGGTCGTGCTGGATGACCTTGGCGGTCTTCTTGCCGAGCAGGATGTCCACGATCTGCCCGACGCCGAACTTCTGCCGCCGCTCGCGGTCCAGCCGCACCACCGTGGACAGCAGCTTCTGGGCGGCGACCGTGCCGTCCCAGGAGTCGGGCGGGGACAGACAGGTGTCGCAGTTGCCGCAGGGCTTCGACTCCTCGCCGAAGTACGCGAGGAGGCGCACCCGGCGGCACTCGACCGTCTCGCACAGGGCGAGCATCGCGTCCAGGTGCGCGCCGAGCCGCCGCCGGTGCGCGAGGTCGCCCTCGGAGCCCTCGATCATCTTCCGCTGCTGGACGACGTCCTGGTACCCGTACGCGAGCCAGGCCGTGGACGGCAGCCCGTCGCGGCCCGCGCGCCCGGTCTCCTGGTAGTAGCCCTCGACGGACTTGGGCAGGTCGAGGTGGGCGACGAACCGCACGTCGGGCTTGTCGATGCCCATTCCGAACGCGATGGTCGCGACCATCACCACGCCGTCCTCGCGCAGGAACCTGGCCTGGTTGGCCGCGCGCACCTGCGGGTCGAGCCCCGCGTGGTACGGCAGCGCGTCGATGCCGCTGCGCACCAGGAACTCGGCGGTCTTCTCGACCGAACCACGCGACAGGCAGTAGACGATGCCGGCGTCGCCCGGGTGCTCGTTGCGCAGCAGGTGCAGGAGTTGCTTCCGCGGCTCGTTCTTCGGCGCGATCCGGTACTGGATGTTCGGGCGGTCGAAGCTGGCGACGAAGTGCCGGGCGTCCTTGAGGTTGAGCCGTACCGCGATCTCCTCGTGCGTGGCCTCGGTCGCCGTCGCCGTGAGCGCGATCCGCGGCACCGTCGGCCAGCGCTCGTGCAGGGTGGAGAGAGCCAGGTAGTCCGGGCGGAAGTCGTGGCCCCACTGGGCGACGCAGTGCGCCTCGTCGATGGCGAACAGCGAGATCGTGCCCCGTTCGAGCAGCCGCAGCGTGGACTCCGTGCGCAGCCGCTCCGGCGCGAGGTAGAGCAGGTCGATCTCGCCGGCGATGAACGACGCCTCCACGACCTGCCGTTCCTCGAAGTCCTGGGTGGAGTTGAGGAATCCGGCCCGTACGCCGAGCGCGCGCAGCGCGTCCACCTGGTCCTGCATGAGGGCGATCAGCGGGGAGATGACCACGCCCACGCCCGGGCGGACGAGCGCGGGGATCTGGTAGCACAGCGACTTGCCGCCGCCGGTCGGCATCAGCACGAGCCCGTCGCCACCGGCGACGACGTGCTCGATGATCTCCTCCTGCTGACCGCGGAACGCGTCGTAGCCGAAGATCCGGCGCAGCACCTCGGCGGCCCGCGAACCGGCCCGCCCGCCGGCGCCGCCCGCCGCGGGGCCGGCCCCCGGGGCGTCGGTCCCTGCTGGGTCGCCGGCCCCGCCGGTCGCATCGGCGGCGGGCACGTCGGACGCTCCGGGCGCCGCGAAGGCGTCGCCGAGGTCGTCATCGAGGGGAGGGGGAGTCATTCGTGCATTCTACGAGGGGAAGCGGCACCCCCGGAGGTTATCCACAGGCCCCCCGACCGGCTGTGGACAGTGCCTACGAACGCCCTGGTGAGGCGGTTCTGGCCGCCCCCAGCGCCGCCGGCCGACCACCTCCGGGTCACGGGGGTGGGGCGCCGTGGGCTCCGTGGGCTTGTCGGGGAGGCGGCCCGTGGACCCGTCGGTTCCGGGGAGAGGGGGCCCGGTGGCGCCCTCGGTTCTGGGGCGCGGTGGCCGGGTGGCTCCGCGGGCTGCCCGGGGAGGTGGCCCGGACCCCAGCCTTCACCTCTCGGCCGCCCGGCCTCCGGCCGCCCCGTTCAGGCGCAGACGCGCGAGCCCTTCACCGCCCGCTCGGTCGTCGGCTGACCGCGTCGAAGACCTCCCACGCGGCGCGGCCCAGCCGGGGGCCCGCCAGCCAGGTGTGGCGGGTGGAGGCGATCGCGCTGTTGGAGACGAGGACGGTGGCGCCGTCGCGGTCCACGAACCAGCCGCCGCCGGACGCGCCGCCGGTCATGGTGCAGCCGACCCGGTACAGGCCGGGCGCGCGCCGGGCCGGTGCGTACCGGCCCGGCGGCCCCGTGCAGCGGAACATCCGCGCCCCGTCGTAGGGGTCGGCCGCCGGATAGCCGTACACGCTGACGCCGCTGATCCGGTCGGCCGGCGGCGCCCCGAACCACACAGGGACCGCCGCGCCCACCGTCTCCTCAAGCGAGGCGCCCCCGCCGCCCTCGGGCCGTACGTGCAACACCGCGAAGTCGTACGCGGAGCCCGCCGCGTCCCCGTGCGCCCCGCCGTGCCGCAGCCAGCCGGCCGAGGTCTGCGACCAGTCGGCCCACCACACGCCGTACGGGCTCACGTCCTGCGGCGGGGCCGCGCCGACCCGTCCTGCCGCGCGGCCTCGGTCGTTGTAGGCCGGTACGAAGACGATGTTGCGCATCCAGTTGCCGCGCGCCCCGGAGTGCACGCAGTGGCCCGCCGTCCACACCAGGTTGGACCTGCCGGGCCGGGCCGGGTCGCGCACCACGGTCCCGGAGCAGACCGTCGGCCCCTCGGGGCGGTCGAAGAACACCTTGCCGACCGGCGCCATCGCGCGGTGGTACGGGCGCGGCACCTGCCTCGCGGTGACCGGTTCCGGCGCCGGGTCGGAGCCGCCGGGCGCGGCGCCGACGTCCGTGCCGGCGGCCGTGGCGCCCGCCATCCGCGAGGGCTGCCACAGGTCCTTGACCACCGGGTTGGAGAACGTCTCCGACGCCTTGGCCCGCGGCTCCGCCCCGCTCCGGCCGGCCCCCGGCGACCCGCCGGGCGGCGGCGCGGCACGGTCGCGGCGCTCCCCGGTCGGTGCCTGCGGCCCGGCCGGCCCGCCACCGCCCCACTCGCCCCGCTCGCCGCCACCGGCGCAGGCGGTGAGCAGCAGCACGGAGGCCGTCACCGCCGTGGCGAAGGCCCGCACGGAGCGCACGGAGCGGGTGCTGCGCAGGGCGCGCGCCGCCCGCAGCAGGCGCCCCGCGGGCGTGCGGCGCGCGGGACGCGCCGATGGGGCCGGTTCCGTCGACGATGCCGGTTCCACCGAGGGGGCCGGTTCCGCCGAGGGCGCCGGCCGCGCGGATGGTCGCGCCGGTCGTAACGGCCGCACCGGTCGCGCGGTTCGAACGGTTCGCATGGTCCAACCCTTCCCACGCCCGTCCGGCGCCAACTCGTCCCGTGCCGCCCGAGCCTTGCTGTGCTCCGTGCTCCGTGCCCTGTGCTCTGCGCCCCGGGCCGTCCGAGCCCTGCCGCGCTCCGCCCCGCCCCAGCCGTGCCCCGCCGTGCCTCGCGCGCGTACGCGTACGTACGCCACCGCTCGCCGCGGCTACCCGGCCCGCGGACCTCCTTGCCCGAAGGACTTCCGGGCTCGAAGGGCCGCCGGGCCTGAAGGTCGCCCCGTACCCGAAGGACCCCGCCGCGCGGCGCGCCCGCCACGCGGCGCGGCCGTACGCCTGCCCGTACCCACGGTCAGCCGCACAGCCGCACCTCAAGCTCCGCCCGCGTGCGCGCGCCCGAGGCGTCCCCCGGCGCGCCCCGCAGCAGCCGGCTGGCGCGCCGCTCCCCGCGGAGCTACACGCGCGCCCGCATGACGTGTGCGCCCGCGTCCTGCGCACCGTCGGGCAGCTCCGTGCCGTACCGGTCGGCCAGGGCGGCGTACGGGGTGTTCTCGGTCTCCGCGAAGCCCCAGGCGCGCAGCCGCGCGGCGAGGTCGGCCGGGGCGAAGGCGCTGCGGAAGGGCTCGCCGTGCCTGGCCGCCCACTCCGCCCGCTGCTCGTGCAGGGCGCGCTGCTCGGGCGGGAGCGAACTCGCCGGCTCGCCGTAGTCGAAGACGACCTCCGAACCGGCCGGCAACGAGGCGATGAAGCCGAACGTGGCCGCGAGCGCCTCGTCCGTCAGGTACGGCACCACCCCGAGACACATGAAGAACGCCGGCCGCCCCGCGTCAAAACCGGCCGCCGCGAGCCCGTCGGCGAGCCCGGCTCCCTCGAAGTCGACCGGTGCGAAGGTGAGCGAGGCGGGCACGGCGATGTCGGCGGCCAGCAGCCGCTGCCGCTTCCACTCGTGCGTGGCGGGATAGTCGACCTCGAACACCCGCACCCCGTCGGCCGCGTGCGGATTGCGGTACGCGAAGGTGTCGAGGCCGGCGCCGAGCACGACGACCTGCCGTACCGCCCGCTGCCGCACCGCGACGGCGAGCGCGTCCTCGGCGTAGCGGGAGCGGGCGGCGACGGCGAACCGCACGGCCGCGCGGGCCGGCTCGAACGCCGCCGCGAAGACCGGGTCGTCACCGTCCCCGCCCAAGATCGCCACCGCGTACGGGTCGGTGAACACCCGCCCGCCGTCCAGCTCTTGGTGCGCGGCGCGCAAGGCGGCGGCGCCGCGAGCGGTGAGGCTGGGCTGCCCAACCTGCATGACGTCCTCCCAGGTGTCGCCCCGCCGCGCCGGTGCGCCGGGGCTCATAGGCGAAGATCCCATCGTGTCAGCGGGCCGACGGACCCTTCCATGGCGTCATCGGACTAGATCACGGCGAACCGGGTTCTGGTTTCGGCGAGAACTGGCCGTTTGGAAAAGGAAGTTGATCCCTACCGTGGTGCATGCGGGCGGCCGGTCGGGCTGCGTGCGGAGGGGGGTACCGACGTGTGGCCGCAGGTGCACGCACGCGTGCGTGCGCGTTCCCTTCCCCCGTCGCACGGCTGTCGCGACCGCTCGTACCACCGCACCGCCGCGGCGCTCCCGGCGCCTTAAGTCGGGCCCACCGCGGCGTGTTACGGGCCACCGCGGCGCGCGCCCCGGGCGCGGCAGGCGCACCGTAGCGGGCGGGGATCGCGGTGGAATACCGGCCGTCCGGCGGGCGTTGGCCGGACGGCACCCACATGCAGAGGTTCTGGGGAGGACCGATGACCATCTTGGTCACCACACCCAACGGCGGGGTCGGCCGGTATGTGACCGATGCCCTGCGGGCCCGCGCCGACGTGCGCTTCCTCGTCCGTTCCGAGTCGAGCGTCAGAGCGCTCGGCGAGGTGGCGGGCGAGGTCGTACGGGGCGACGCCACCCGCGAGGACGACGTCAGGACCGCGCTCGACGGCGTGGACCGGCTCTTCCTCGCGCACCCCTTCGCCGCCGACCAGTTGACCGCCGAGACCAACCTTGGTCAGGCCGCGGTCGCGGCCGGCGTGCGCCGCATCGTCAAGCTCGGGGCGATCGACTTCACCACCGAAGGCGCGGAGCCGGACAACGTCACCCGGACCCACGCGGCGATCGTGGAGCGGCTGCGCCAGGCCGACGTGCCGGAGCTGACGATCCTGGAACCGGACCGGTTCTTCCAGAACTTCCTGCCCGCCGCGCCCGCGATAGCCGCCGGCACGCTGGCGGACCCGGCCGGCCCGGGTGCGCGCGCGTACGTGGACGTGCGGGACATCGCCGAAGTCGCCGTCGCCGAACTCCTCGCGGAGACGCCCGTCGGCGGCTCCATCGAGGTCACCGGCCCGCAGCCGCTGACCCTCGCCGAACTCGCCGACCACTTCGGGACCGCCTTCGGCACCGCGGTGGAGTACGTCGACGTCCCGATGGACGACGCCTGGCGGGCGGGCCTGGCGGCGGCCGGCGTCGACCCGTACGTGATCGACGGCCTGGCCGGCCTCTACCGCAACTACCACCGCGACGGGGTGGCCCGCACCGGCGACGGCGTCCAGCGGGTGCTGGGCAGGCAGCCGCGCTCCGTCGCGGACTTCGTGCCGCAACTGGTGGCGGCTGCGGCGGCGTAGCGCGCTCGGGCCCGACGGCGGTGCGGTAGGGCGCGGCGGCGGTGCAGCGGGGGCCGACGTCGGCGCGGGCCGCGGTGCGGACGGCGGCTCGGCCCGGGCGGGCGCCGGCGCGGGTGGCCCGGGGCGCGCTGCTGCGGGTGGCTCAGGCGACTACCGGCGCGGCCGACCTCGCGTGCGCGTGCGCGGGATCGGCCGCCCGCCCGCCGGCAGGCCCACCCGCGTACTCACCCGGGTCCCCGTCCGCACCCCCACCCGCGCCCTCATCCAGCACCAGGGCGTTCTTCGCGCGCGTGATGGACTCCTCGCTGGCCATCCCGCCCGCGTTCTCCGTGGCCAGGGCCTGGTTGAGCGCGACGTACGGGCGCATGCGCCGTTCGTAGGCGGCGAAGGCGGTGCGGTGGTCGCCGGCCGCCTTGCCGAGCTCGTCGGCCAGTACGTACGCGCCGACCAGCGCCAGGCTGGTGCCCTGCCCGCTGAGCGGCGACGGGCAGTAGCCGGCGTCGCCGATGAGCACGATCCGACCCGTCGACCAGCGGTCCATGTGCACCTGGGCCATGGAGTCGAAGTAGAAGTCGGGCGCGGACCACATCGCCCGCAGCAGCCGCGGGGTGTCCCCGCCCAGATGCGACATCTGGGCGGTGACCAGCGCCTTCTGCTGCTCGACGGCGTGGTGGTCACAGTCGACAGGACCGCCGACGAAGCCGAGCGTGGCCCGCAACTCGGTGTTGCCGCGCACCGGGTAGACGCAGTAGCTGCCGGTCTCGTCCTGGAGCCACTGCTGCCAGTCCTCCAGGTGCAGGAAGTTGTCCGTACTGAAGACGGCCACGTGCGCGCCGGTCGGCCGCAGGAACTCCCGCTCCGGCCCGAAGGCCAACTGCCGCACCTTCGAATGCAGCCCGTCGGCCCCCACCACCAGGTCGAACCTCCGGTCGGCGGCCCGCTCGAAACGCGCGGTCACCCCGTGCGGCCCCTCATCGACGGCCACCAGTGAATCCCCGAAGAGGAACTCCACCTCGCCCCGCGTCCGCTCGTACAGCAGCCGGTTCAGGTCCTCCCGCAACACCTCGATGTCCGCGCTGTCGAGCCGCCCGCTGCTGAACGCCTCCTCGTACGAGTGCCACAGCTCCTCGCCCGCCGCGTTGAACATCGTCATGCCGCGCATCCGGGTGCGCAACTCCCGCGCCGGAGCCAGCAGGTCCATCCGGTCCAGCACGTCGAGCGCGACGCCCCGTACGTCGATCGCGTGCCCACCGGGCCGCAACCCGGGCGCCCGCTCGACGACCGTCGGCGCATAGCCCCGCCGCCGCAGCCAGTGCGCGGCGGCGAGCCCGGCGGCGCTGGCCCCGGAGATCAACACGGTCCGTGTGGCGTTCATGCCCTCAGTGCCCTTCATGGCGGTCCCTCCGCAGGGGTTCGTACGACGGTTTCGTACGGTGTACGCACTGAAATGTACGGCGTACGCAGCACACTGCAAAGCCCCTATTTTCCAGGCTGCACTGGGTCTCTGTACTAGGTGCTGAGGGTGATGTTTGGGGTCTCCGCTGGTAGCCTCTGTGCTAGTACAGAGGGAGGGGCGTGTATGAGTGCCGCGAAAATTCCGCCGTATCAGCGGGTGGCCGCCGAGATCAGGCGCCGCATCACCGAGGGCGAACTCGCACCGGGCGACCGGGTCCCCTCGACCCGCCAGGTCGCCCGGGAGTGGGGCGTAGCCCTGGCCACGGCCGCAAAGGCGCTCACGGCCCTGCGCCAGGAAGGTCTGGTACGGGCGGAGCCGCGGGTGGGGACCGTGGTGGTTGAGGGGGGCGGGGCGGCGGCCGGGTCGACCGAGGGGCACGGGAGAGCTGCGGCGCGTGGCTCGGCTGGGGCCCGCGGGCCGGTGGAGGCGCGGGGTCCGGCCGGGGTGCGGGGGCCTGTGGTGCGGGGTCCGGCCGGGGCGCCGGGGCCGGCCAACGCGCAAGGTCCGGTCGAGATGCGGGGATCGGGCGAGACGCGCGGATCGGGCGGAGTGCAGGGGCCGGTCGGGGCGCGCAGGCGCGGCGCAGCGCCCCGTACGCACCCCACGCCCGCCCCGGAGCGCGAACCGGCACACGAACCGAGGCGCGAACCGCCACACGCACCAGCCCGCGAACTGACGCGCGAACTGACGCGTGAACGCATCGTGCGCACCGCCATCGAGGTCGCGGACGGCGAGGGTTTGGCGGCGGTCTCCATGCGCAGCATCGCGGCCCGGCTGAACGCCGCCACCATGTCGCCCTACCGGCACGTGCACAGCAAGGACGAGTTGGTGTTGCTGATGGCCGACGCGGCCTTTGGCGAACTGCGCCTGCCCCAACCTGCCCCCACCCACTGGCGGACCCGACTGGAGCTCGGGGCCCGCTCCCTGTGGGCCCTGCACCAGAAGCACCCCTGGCTGGCCCAGATCGGCCCGCTCACCCGTCCCCTCCTGCTGCCGCACCTGATGGTCTACTCGGAGTGGATGCTGGCGGCCCTGGACGGCCAGGGCCTGCCCCCCACGACGATGATCGACCTGAACGTGCTGCTCTACAGCCATGTGCAGGGCATCGCCGTCCAGTTGGAACGCGAGGCCCAGGCCGCGAGCGCCACCGGCCTCTCCGACGACCAGTGGCTCGACCACCAGGAACCCGCCCTGGCCGCCCTCACCGACTCCGGCGACTACCCCACCTTCAACCGCGTCATGGATTCCATCGGCACCACCGGCTACGACCTGGACCTGAGCCGCCTCTTCGAACTCGGCCTCGGCTCCGTGCTGGACGGGGTGGCGGTGCTGATCGACGGGCGGGCCGGATAGGGCGGGCCGCAAGGGTCCGCCGATGCCCCGGCCCGGCGGTGAAGTGCGGGAGGACCTCGGCGTCGTCGACTGACGCGGGGGGCGCCCCTTGGCGCCGAGCCGGGCGGCGGTGATGCCGCCCGGGCGCGGCGTCTCGCCCGTACGTACTCGGTACGGCGCTCCCACCGCCCGCCCCGCCCGCTCCCGAGGCCGGTTGGCGCTACGGGCCGGGCCGCCGGGCGTGCGCCGGGCCGCGCCACTGGGCGTGCGCCGGGTCGCCGGGTAGGGGCCGTTTCACCCATCAGGTCGGTTCACCCGTCAGGAGTGCACCCGGCTCGCCGCCTGGGCAGCGGACCGGGATGCGGGAACGATCGGGCCGCGGGGACCGGACGGGACGGGACGAAGGGGCGAGATGAGCGGTACGACCTCAGGCGGCAGCGGCCGGGCCCCCTCCGACCCGGCCCTGCCCGGCGACCGTTCCCGCCCACCCCGCCGCGTCGTCCGGGTCGCCGTCGTGCGTGCCTGGTGCGTCGCCGTCGGTCTCGTCACCGGCTACTACCTGCTCCCCATGGACGACCGGCGCACGGCGGGCACGGGCGTGCTGCTGGTGTGCGGCCTGCTCGCGGTGGTGCTCGTGTTCTGCTGGGAGGTACGGACCATCGCACGTTCCCCCCATCCGCGGCTGCGCGCCATCGAGGGGCTGACCGCCACGCTGCTGCTCTTCCTGGTCCTCTTCGCCGCCTCCTACTACCTGCTGGCCCGCTCCGCGCCCGACTCCTTCAGCGAGCCGCTGACCAGGACGGACGCGCTGTACTTCACCCTGACCACATTCACCACGGTCGGCTACGGCGACATCTCGGCACGCTCCGAGGCCGCGCGGGCGCTCACGATGGTGCAGATGGCGGGTGGCCTGCTGCTCGTCGGCGTCGCCGTCCGGGTACTGGCGGGCGCCGTGCAGGCAGGGCTGGCCCGACAACACGACGAGCCACCACCCCCACCGCCCCCCGGCACCGACCCTACGAAGCGACCGGAGGCCGGGGCCTGAGCACTGGCAGGCACCCGCTGCCCCTACCGCCCCGCGGTTGCGCGTTTGCTGGTTGCTGTTTGTTGGCAACGGCACCGCTGCGCCCACAGGTTGCGCAGCGGCGGTGACCGATCGCCTGCCAGGCCAATACCGCAGGCTCGCCCTGCACCGGATCTGCACCGCAGCAAGAAGGCCCTCCCGTCCGCCGGACGAAAGGGCCTCTGACCAGGTCTTTCTCTGTGCCCCCGGCAGGATTCGAACCTGCGACACCCGCTTTAGGAGAGCGGTGCTCTATCCCCTGAGCTACGGAGGCGGGGCGTGTCCCTCGGGTGGGTGGCGGTCGTGGTGGGACCGCTTGGGTTCCTGGGGGACTGGGCCGTCGTTGAGGGCGGCCCAGGACAGGGTAGCGGATGGGGGTGTGTTCGGGTGGGGTGGGCCGGGGTTGGGTGGGGGCTGGGGTGGGGTTAGCCGCCGAAGTGCCACGTCACCGTGTTGTTCGTGGTGACGAGGGTGATGAGGACGGCCAGGTCGGCCACGCCCAGGGTGAGGCCGAGGAGGGCGCGGCCCTTGCGTTGGGTGTTGCGGAGGAGGGCGAGGGTGGCCAGGGCTATGGCGCAGGGGCCGAAGACGAGGTTGAAGAGCAGGAGGCCGATGAGGCCGAGTACGAAGGAGGCCACGGCCATGCCGTCGGCGTCGCGGGGGCCGGTCGGGTGGTGGACGGCGCTGGTTCCGGTGGCGGGAGGGGCGGTGGGGGACTTTGGGGGCGCGGTGGTGTGATGCGGGGCGGTGAGGGCGCTCATGGCGGCTCCTTTCGCTGTGGGGGTGGGTCAGTGCCTGGTGCGCGCCCGGCGCTCGCGGAGGGTGAAGACGAGGAGCCAACTGGCAATGACCGTGGCCGCGATGAGGAAGACCGGCAGCGACGTATGGGCCGCGGCTCCGATCAGGAGGCTCATCAGGAGGAAGACAGCGACGAGGAAGAGCATGGCGGTCCTTTCTCGGTGAGGAGCGATCGGACGGCGTGTGGGGTGGTGGCGTACGGCGGGTGCACGGGTTTTCGGTGAACAGTTGGGGTGACGACTGTTCACTCAGTTCAGTCTACGGTGGCCAAAGTCGGAGAACGGTTGTTTACTGAATGACATGAGTCACACGGTCGGGGTCAGGCAGGCCCAGAAGCAGAAGACCCGGCAGGCGCTCCTGGACGCGGGGCTGCGGCTGCTCGCGGAGCAGAGCCTGAGCAGCCTCGGCCTGCGCGAGGTGACCCGTGTGGTGGGAGTGGCGCCCGCCGCGTTCTACCGGCACTTTCGGGACATGGCCGATCTGGGGGTGGCGCTGGTCGAGGAGGCGCTGGGCAGTCTGCACGGGATGATCCGGGACGTACTCGCCGAACAGGACGGCGACGAGGAACGGATCGAGGGCACCGTCGACGCGGTGGCCCGCCACGTCCGTGCGCATCCGGCGCACGTGAGGTTCATCGCCCGTGAACGACACGGCGGCGTACGCCCCGTGCGGGAGGCCATCGCCGCGCAGTTGGGGCGCTTCGTGGACGAGGTGGCCGCCGCGTTCGCCGTGCCGTTGGAGGCGGAGGGGTGGAGCGCCGAGGACGTGCGGATGTTGGCGGAGCTGTACGTGGATCACATGGTGATGACCGCCGCCGCGTTCCTGGAGGCGGCTCCGGACCGTACCGCTCCGGATGGCCCGGCTGCGGATCTCACGCACCCGGGCCGTACGCATCAGGTCCCTGCGCACCCAGACCCTGCGCACCCAGACCCTGCGCATCAGGACCGTACGGCCGTAGCGTCGGACGATGCCGCCGACGGCGGCGGGGCGGCCGGCGGTCCCGCGCGGGAGGTGGCGACGGCGGAAGCGGTGCGTGCGGCGGAGGCCGCGGAGGCTCGGATCGCCGCGACGGCCCGTAGCCAACTGCGTCTGATCAGCCTCGGTCGACAGCACTGGCGAGCCCCGTGAACCGGCCGGCTCCGGGCCCTGTGGGGTGCGGAATTCCGTAGGGGTGCGTCGGGTGGGGTCAGTTTGAGCTGCCGCGGCGGGTGATTTTGATGGTGTAGTCGCCGTTTCGGGTGTGACCGGTGACGGCGATGCTCACGCGTACGCCGTGTCGGTTGTCGTGAAACGTCTGGCCGGGGGTGAACGTCGCGTCGCTGAGGTCCGCGTGGACGTTGGGCAGTTGGGGACAGCTCTGGGGTTCGCTGATCGGCGCGCTCCACGGGCGGAGGCCGCTGCGGTACGGGGCGAGACGGCTCAGGCGGTTGGCCGGCGTGTTGCCGGTCGTGGTTCGTGTGGTGGGGGCGGATGGGCGCGTGGGGGCGCCGGGGCGGGGGAGGGGGGCTGCGCGCCGGGCGTCCATGACCGTTACGGGACCTTGCCCCGACTCCTTGTGGACGTCCACCCAGTAGATGAGGACGCCGGGTTGGCAGACGGCTGCGTCGTTGCCCTCCCGCGTACGGGCCTCCATGGCGTACCCGCCACGGGGTGACACGGGGAGGAAGACCACCTTGGTGCCGCCGGGGCGGGCGAGGGGGCTGAGGGTGTGTCGGGAAGTTCCCGGGCGGGCGGTTGCACGGGGGCTCTTGGTGGCGCAGGCGACTTGCCGCGCACTCAACCAGCCCAGTTTCCACTTGTGCCAGCCGATGACATCGTTGTTGGCGCCCCAGTCCTCGGACATCAGATCCCAGTGGCCCGCGTGTTGCGCGCCGGCTGCGGTGTAGAGGTCGGGAAGGCCGAAGGAGTGGTTGTTCTCGTGCGGGAGCACCCGGTACCCGGTCTCGTGCAGGGTGCCCGTGCCGTCGTCCTGACGGCTGTAGACGAACGAGACATTGGCCAGGCGTACGCCGTCGGCGCGCGGGGCACTGTCGTTGCCCGCGAAGGTCACCGACAGCACGGTCTGCGCGGCCGGTGGCCCGGCGTTCGGCGTGACCAGCACGTTGACCAAGTCGTACCGGCTGAAGTCCACCCGCTCGTCGGCCGCGGCCACCAGGTCGTCCAGCAGCCGCCGGTAGCCGGGCTCGTACGGGCTGCCGCGCTCGATCCCGTACGAGGCGAAGGGGTGCGGCATGCGCAGCCAGCGGCGGATCGGCGTGTCCGGGCGGTAGTCGAGGCGCCCGTACGAACTGCGCGCGAACCACTGTGAGGTTTGTGGGAAGAACTCCGCGAAACGTTGCCGTGCGGTCCCCTCGCCCGGGGTGCCCGGGAAGTCGATCATGAGGGTGAGCGCGCGCACCGTGCCGGTGCTGCGGCTGTAGTTGCCCTCGGTCGGTATGCCCTCGGCCAGTTGGGCGCCGCCGTGGGTGGGGAGGGCGCAGGGGAGGTCGGCTGCGCCCCGGGTGGTCTCGGTGTCACCGGTGGTCTGGGTGGTTCCGGCGTCTTTTGTGTCTTCGGCGTCATGGGCGTGGGGCGGTGCGGGGGGGCGTCCGGTTCGGCCGGTCTGGGCTGGGTCGGAGTCGGGGCGGTCCGCCGTGCCGTCGGCTTCGTCTGCGGACCTGCCCGCGGCCTCGTCGCGCCGGGTGGCCGTCCCGTCGTCGGCGTGGGTCTGGTGCGACTGCGACTGGTCGTCCGTGGGGCCCGGCTCGGTGGTTTCCCACTCGGTGGGGAGCGGGGGGCGGCCTGGCGGAGTCGCGGTCGTGACCTCCGGAGCGGTGGGGGCCGCCGGCATCAGCGCGGCGACCGCCGCGGCGGCCAGCAGGACGACACGGGGCGTACGACCTGCGCGTATTCGCTCGTGGCCGGCGATGGCGCGGCCGTGACGACCCGTTGCCGAGGCGGGTGGCGCCGGGGCGGGTGAGTGGCGGGTTGCTGGGGGCTTGGGGGGTGGTGAGGCGTGGGGGGAAGGGGGTGGGGATATTCGGGAGGTGGCGGATTTAGGGGGTATAGGGGGATGGCTCTCGGGGGCGCGCAGGGGGCGGGCCGAGGGCGTTGCACGGCTGGTACGGGGCGGCGCCGGGGGTGTTGTGTGTTCGTCTGCGTCGTAGGGGGGCCCGTCGGGTTCGCGGGCGGCGTTGTCGCCGGGGTCGCGGTGTCGCATGCCGGTCCCGCCTTCGTGGCCGAGGCAGCCGGGGCGGGTGCTGATGGCTGCGCTGTGCGACCCACCCTCCCGAGCGCAGGGGCGCTACGCGCGCCGAGTGCGCCCGTCCGCGCGTAATCGGTGCGCCGGTTGGGTGCTGTGGTGCGCGGAGTGCGGGCGTGGCGGGAAGCGCGGGAGGTGGGGGAACGGGGCGGAAGGGTGGGAAGCGGCTGCGTGCAGGGGTGTGATGTGCGGGGTGGGTGATGCACGGGTGGGTGGTACGTGGGTTGGCTTGGGCGTGGGTTGGGGTTACGGGTGCGCTATGTGGCGGGTGGGGTTGGGGTGCCTGGTCGGTGAGGCTTGCGGGGGGCTTACGGGGTCTTCTGGGGGCGGCCCGGGGCGCTGCTGCGGGGTGAGTGGGGCTGCTGGGGCGGTCGGTGGGTGAGGCGGAACCGTCCAGCGGGCCCGTGGCGGAATGGCGGAGGCCCCGGGCGCCGTGCCGCGCGACCGGAAGGCGCTCGGCCGGTTGTGGAAGCGGCCCGGGCGGGCGGAACCGCTTTGCGGAGGCACAGCCGGCGGGGCACGGATGGCCCCTCGGGTTCGTAGCGATGCACGCCGCGGGCGGCCGGGTAGGCCCGTATGCGATCAGTGCGGCGCCTCTGACCTGCGGAGATGGAGGGCGGGGGAGCGGGGGGAGGGCGTCGCGGGGGCCGTTCCCCGGGGCTGCCGGCCCCACCCTTCGAGAGTGTGTTCCAGTTCACATTGGTTCGCGAAATATCCGGGGAGGGGCTCCCCGTTTAACCGGGTGACTTCAGAAACGGGGACTAGGTCCCCGGAACGAGGACCCGAGACCTAGGTCAGGGGAATCGCTCCGGGGTGGGGAAGTGGAGCGAGACGGGGCGGCGGCGCAGCACGGGGGACGTGCGGCGCGCCGATACCGCATCGTGCGACGGATCGCCCGGAAACCGCGGAAGTCGTCGGCAGCCGCAGACGTCACAGCCAGACCCGTCACGACGGGCGGGACCGTGCGCCGGCGGCGAAGGAACAGCACGTCAACGCTGCCGAACACGGCAGGTGAGCGAGCCGGGGCCACGGCCCCGGCAGGTGAGATTGGAGAGTGGATGTGACCGCCACCAGCCCGGCGAAGGTCTCGCAGCCCCGGCTGCGCGCGGACGCGCTGCGCAACCGGGAGCGGATCGTCGCGGCGGCGCGCGAGATGTTCGTCGAGCACGGGGCCGAGGTCCCGCTCGATGAAATCGCTCGACGGGCTGGGGTAGGAAATGCCACGCTCTATCGGCACTTCGCGGATCGTAGTGAGCTGGTTCACCACGTCGCCCTCTCCGTCATGGACCGCATAGCGGATCGGGCGGACGAGGCCAGGGCGCAGGAGTCGGATGCCTTCCAGGCCCTTCGGCGCTTCGTGCACCAGGCGGCTGACGAGCGGATCGGCGCGCTGTGCCCGCTCATATCGCACAGTCCGGACAGGGGACACCCTGACCTGATGGCCGCACGTGATCGCCTCAACGCAAGCATCGAGGCAGTCATGAGCGACGCGCGGGAGAGCGGTCAACTGCGTACCGACATAGCCGTCGGTGACCTGATGGTCGCGGTCACCCAGCTCACTCGACCGCTGCCCGGCCTGGGGTCATCGCCTCGGGCGCACGATTCCGGGTGCGGAAGCGTCTGTATGGACTTCGACCGCTTCGTTCACCGGCATCTCCAACTGTTCCTGGACGGGCTGGCCACACCGGCCCGTTCGGAACTCCCCGGAACGGCCGCAACCTTGGAGGACCTGCGCCCCACGACCTGAGCCCCGGATCGCGTCGCCGATCCGCACTCGCGCCGCCGACCGTCATCGTCGGCGCCCCCTGTCACCCTCGGGCCCCTGCATGCCTCCCGCGTCACCGGCCCGCCGAGTCCTGCACTTTCACTCCCGTCTCGCTAGGTAGGCCCCCTCATGCCAGAAATGGCCAAGCAAGCTGACCCCAGGCGCTGGAAAGCGCTGCTCTTCATCGCCCTCGCGCAACTCATGGTCGTGCTCGACGCGACCATCGTGAACATCGCACTCCCCTCGGCACAGGAGTCGCTCCACATATCCGAGGGCAACAAGCAGTGGGTCATCACGGCCTACGCCCTCGCCTTCGGTGGACTCCTGCTCTTCGGCGGTCGCCTCGCTGACCTGTGGGGACGCCGCCAGACGTTCATCATCGGGCTGCTCGGCTTCGCCGCCGCCTCCGCGATCGGCGGCGCCGCGGTCAACACCGGCATGCTGCTCGGCGCCCGCGCCCTCCAGGGCGTCTTCGGCGCGCTGCTCGCGCCCGCCGCGCTGTCGCTGCTCGCGGTCACCTTCACCGACCCGAAGGAGCGCGCCAAGGCGTTCGGCGTCTTCGGTGCGATCGCCGGTGGTGGTGGCGCCGTCGGTCTGATCCTGGGTGGTGTGCTCACCGAGTACATGGACTGGCGCTGGACGTTCTACGTGAACATCCCGTTCGCCGTCGTCGCCGTCGCCGGCGCGATCATGGTGATCAGCGAGCCCAGCGACAGCCGTAACCCCTCCAAGCTCGACATACCCGGCGTCATCCTGGCCACCACCGGTCTGGTCTCGCTGGTGTACGGCTTCACCCGGGCCGAGGAGGACGGCTGGACCGCGGGCGCCACCATCGGCCTCTTCATCGCCGCCGCGGTGCTGCTCGCCGCCTTCGTGGTCGTCGAGGGCAAGGTCAAGAACCCGCTGCTGCCGCTGCGCGTCCTCACCGACCGCAACCGCGCCGGCGTGTACATGTCGCTGGGCCTCGCGGTCATCGGCATGTTCGGCCTGTTCCTCTTCCTGACCTACTACCTCCAGGTCGTGAAGGACTTCAGCCCGGTCACCACCGGCCTCGCGTTCCTGCCGATGATCGCCACGATGATCACCGGTTCGACCCAGATCGGCGCGCGTCTGATGACCCGGGTCCCGCCGCGGCTGCTCATGGGCCCCGGCTTCCTGGTCGCCGCGATCGGCATGCTGCTGCTGACCCAGCTCGACACCGAGAGCTCGTACGCCGGGCTGATCCTGCCGGCGCTGCTGCTGCTCGGCCTGGGCATGGGCACCGCGTTCATGCCGGCCATGAGCCTGTCGACGCACGGCGTGCAGCCGCGTGACGCGGGTGTCGCCTCCGCGATGGTCAACACCTCGCAGCAGGTCGGCGGCGCCATCGGCACCGCGCTGCTCAACACGATCGCGGCCAGCGCCACCACGGAGTACTTCAAGGACCACGTGAAGAGCGAGGGCCCGTCCGCGGGGCTGAAGATGACGGCCCTGGTCGAGGGGTACACGACCGCGATCACCTGGGCCGTGGTCATCCTCGTGGTGGCCTCGGCGATCGCCTTCACGCTGATCAACACCGGCCCGCAGAGCGGCCCGGCCGCCGCGTCCTCCGGGGACGGCTCGGAAGACGACGTTCCGGTGCCGGTGATGGCGCACTGACCTCGGACGAGTCCCCGCGGCGCCCGGTGCGCCGCGGGGAGTACGGGAGGACTGGCCTGCTGCCGCGTTCGGTACGTAGTTCGATACGTAGCGGCAGCTAGCGAGGGGCCCCCGCCGTTGGACGCGCATGGCGACAGCGTCCGATGGCGGGGGCCCCGTGCGTGGGGTCTCCGTACGGGGGATCTCCGAGTGCGGGGGCGGGCGCCGCCCGCCGTGTTCGGGGTACGCGGAGCGAGCGGCCGGCGGAAGCCCGTACCGCCGGCGCGGGGCTGGTGCTGCCTGCGCTAGCCCGTACGACCAGCGAGCCGGCGCTGCCGTCGATGGCAGCGCCGCTGGGGGGGCGGAGCCGTCGGGAAGGGTCAGCGCTGCCAGGGGAGGTCGGCGCCGCCGCGCTCCGGCTGGAGGCCGTTGGCGATGACGCGGCAGATCTCGCCGAGTTGGCGCACCTGCTCGTCCGAGAGCCGATCGAAGATGGCGTTGCGGACCGCGTCGACGTGACCGGGTGCGGATTGGCTCAGCACCTTGTACCCCTCGTCGGTAAGCACCGCGTTCTGACCGCGCTTGTCCGACGCGCAGTCCTCGCGCTGCACCCAGCCGTGCTTCTCCAGTCGGGACACGGCGTGCGAGAGTCGGGACCGGGTGATCTTCGCGCTCCGCGCCAGTTCGGTCATGCGCATCTGCCGACGCGGCGCGCGCTCCAGGAGCACCAGGAGTACGTAGTAGGTGTGCGGCATGCCGGCATCGCGCTGCAACTGGCGGTCGAGATGGTCCTCAAGAAGCGTGGAGGCGTGCATGTACGCCTGCCAGGTCTGCTGCTCCTCATCGGTGAGCCAGCGCGGCTCGGACTGGGGTCCACTCGTCATGACATCCACTGTTTCACTCGGAAAGCTCTTCTTGAAGTTTAAACAAGTGCGAGATGCAGCCATTCCCCTGGCGTGACGAACCCCCCGTTTTCCTTACGGGGAGTCACGCCGGTCTTCCCCCGCGGGTGCGCGCGCAGGGGGCGGCCCGACGCCCATCGACGTGCGGTGGGGCGCCGGGTCGGCTCAGTTGCATGGTCCACCAATCCACTGGCCGCGCAGGGCTTTTTGATCATCTCTGCACGTACGGGCAGGGCTCTCCGGGGGCTCAACCTGTCCGAGATCGTTCGTTTACTTAACATGGCATGGCGTCAAACGACCGATGGCTATCGCTTGGGGACCACTTGGGGCGTGGCGCTCGGTTGCGCAACGGGCTGAAAAGCGCCGCGACCGGTGCGGCATGTGCTCGTCAAAGCTGTCCGAAAGGCGTCGTGCGGGCCCGGGGTGCCCGATACGGCGGTGCGCGGTGTCCGTATCCGGCGGTGCGCGGCCCGAGAGGGGAGGCCCGCCGGGCCCGTCGGCGCCCTACAGCGGCGACTCGATCAAGGATTGCGCCCGCAGCGCCGCGACCAGGGCCTGATCGTCACTCGGCTCCGGGTGCGCACCTGCGCCCCTACGGCTATCCGCACCCCTAGCCATGCGCGTACCCCCACCCGTATCCGCGCGCGTACCCGTACCCGTACCCGCGGCTGCGCCCGCAACCGCACCGTGCGCCGTACGTGCGATCGCGCCCGTGGTGTTCTCCGTGACGTCGTCCGTCACGACGCCATCTGTCACGAGGCCATCTGTCACGACGCCATCCGTCACGACGCCGGAGACGACGTCCAGCACGGTGTCCGCGAACTTGATCACATGCTCGTCGCCGTGTGCCGCCGCGTGCGCGAAGACCTCTTCCGGGGTCATCGAGGCGGCCCGCTCCGTCGTCTCGCGCCCCGCCGGCGCGGGGGCCGCGGGCTGGTAGATGGACATGATCGCGGCCACCGCCGGCCACACCGCGCGGAGCGAGGGTGCCCACAGTTCCTGCGGCAGGGCGGGCAGCGTACGGAGAACGGCATTGGGTGCGGTGGCCGCGTGCACCAGCATGATCGGGTCACCGTGACCGTGCGTCGCATAGCGTTGGGCACTGCTCCTGACCAGCCGGCTGAGCTGCGCGTACGCCAGGTCGGGAGCCTCCGGTGCGTACAGTGCGGCGGTCGCTTCCGGCCAGCGGGGAAGGCGGGGGAGCCGGGCGATCCGGTCGAGGATGCCGCCCTGCGGGTCGGTCAGCCGTGGGAGCGCGGCGAGCGCGTGCTCGGGGTCGGCCGTGCCGGCGGGGACGACCGGGACGGGTAGGGGCTGGTACCGGGCCGCCCAGTAGCCGAGGGCCTCGGCGAGTTCGGCCAGCCGCGGGCCGCCCGCGGTGGGCGGGGTGGCCGTGACCAACGCCGCCGGGGCCGGACTCCTGGCGCCGGGGTGGGCAGCGGGGCGGCGGGCGCGGGCGGCGGCCCGTTCGTCGTCGAGCAGGGTGCGTACGGCGTGGCCGACCCGGATCAGCGGGTGCGTCGCGGAGGCGAGGAGGCCGGGCAGCAGCCGGGGCCACCACTCGACCAGCACCTCCCGCCACGGCCGCTCGTCCATCTGGCGGCCGAAGAAGTCGGCCCAGTCGGTGAGGTGTCGCGGGTCGCCGAGCGCCTGGTGCCAGGTGGCTTCGGTGATCGTGGAGACCGGTTGCGGTCGGTCTTCCAGCTTGCTCCGGTAGTAGTCGAGCCAGCCGTGTACGGTGGCCGCCTGACCGTGCTTGACCAGGGCTTCGACCGCCATCGGTGCATGGTTGGACAGCCAGCCCGCCCGCTCAGGGCCAGTGCTGTGGAGGCGCTCAAGGGCTTCGTCGAGGGTGCCGCTCGTGTCGTCCATATGCCGACGCTAGGGAGCTGCGGGCCCGCTCGGAACGGTCGCGAGGACCGACTTCCGCCGGTCCATGGGACTGGTCCGCGAGACCGACGCCCGAAGTCCTCGGCCTCGCGCTGCCGTGCTTTCCGGGCCGGCCGGGGGGCGTCGGGCAGGTGGGGCCGTCTGGGCTATTCGTACTGTCCGAGCTGTCCGGATCTGCCGGGTCCCTTTGGGTCTTCCGGATCGGCAGGTTCCGCCGGTTCGTACCGGCTGCGCCGCGTCAACGCGACTGCAACCGCGTACGGAACACGTACAGCGCGCAGACGCCCATGATCACGCCGAGGAGCAGGCCCATCATGGCCGACTTGAAGACCGTGGCGCCGCTGAGCGCGTACAGGAAGCCGAAGGCGCAACCGAAGGCCGCCCCGTACGCGAGCGCCTTCGCCTCGGTGATCATCGAACTCTGCGCGCGGCCGATGAGGAAGCAGACGCCGATGCAGACGGCCATCCCGATCAGCCCGACGATCGTGGACTTGCCGGGGGACGAGCCGCCGTCGTGTTCCAGGAAGCCTACGTACGCGCCGAAGACCAGCCCCAGTACGAGCGGAACCGACCAGGCGTAGGTGTGGTGCTCGACGTACCGCGCGGTCGCACCCGGCTTGCGCGGGCGCGCGTGCCGGGGGCCGTGCGAACGGGGCTGCGGATGCGTGTGGGTCTGCGTCATGACGGGTCCCTCTTCCCTCGCCACCCCCGATCGAGAGCCGGGGCGCACCTTCCACGGCACACCCGCCCGCAGCACTCGGCAACTCGATCAGCGGAGCGTCACCCGGTGCTTGGTGGTGGGTGGGGCGCTGACCTGGGGGTATGTGTGTACGTGTACGTGTACGGCTCTGGCAAGAATTCCGTAGGCGGAGATCACTTCGGTGACACGGACTACAGCTCCACGTAGCGGCGGCGTAGGTGGGCGATCAGAACGACGCGGTGGCGGAGGAGTGAGACGTCTGCGCGGCCGGCCATCAGGTGTTTCTGTAGTTTGACGTCGGTGATGTGGCCTTCGTTGACGCGGGCGCGGTGGGCTCATAGGCTCCTGTAATCGCTCCTCGCCCACCGGCAGATCAGTCTTTGAGTCGCTCTGCTAGCCGGTCGCGGATGTGCGTAGCGGCAGCAATGCGCTCGTCGAGGGCGGCCAGCCGGGCGCGCGCCTTTTCCAGTGCGAGGTGGCAGACCGGGCTGCCGGGCTGGGTGAAGTCGGCGGGGATCTCACGGTCCAGGACATCGACGAAGGCCTGTACGTCGGCGAGAGTGAAGCCGAGGCTGAGCAGCTCCCGGATGTGGCGCACGCGCCGCACGGCGCTCTCGTCGTAGTCGCGGTACCCCGCCGGGGACCGCCGCGGCGCCAGCAGCCCGTGCTGCTGGTACCAACGCAGTGCCCGAGGCGTCGTACCTGCGGCGCGGGCGGCTTCTGCGATCTGCATGCCTGCCATGGTCACACGCGGACGACGAGACCGCCGGCATAGCGGCCGGCCAGGAGGTCGATGAGGGCCTGCGGCGCGCGGTCCAGGCCGTCGACGACCGTGAATGGCTCGCGCAGCCCCAGCCGGTGCCACTCCTCGTGCAAGTGGGGGTGGTCGGACGCGGTGAACCCACGCAGGGTGATGCGCTTGCCGATCAGCGTCATCAGGTCGAGTTCCACGGCGGGCGGGTCGCCGCCGAGCTGGTGGGCGAGGGCTCCGCAGAGCGCGATCCTTGCCCCGGGCCGTGCGAGCTGGACGGCCTCGCGCAACTGTTGGCCGCCGACGGTGTCGAGCACTGCGTCGACGCCGGCCGGCGCCGCGTCGGCCATGCTGCCCGTGTGCCGGTCGTACACGGCGTCGTAGCCGAGGCCGGCGGCACGGCCGGGGGAGCCGGTGCTGCCCACCACGCGGGCTGCGCCCAGCAGGCGGGCGATCGGAGCGGCAATGCTGCCGACCGCGCCTGTCGCCCCGGTCACCAGGACCGTGTCGCCGGGCTGTACCTGGGCCGCGGCCCGCAGGCCCACGTAGGTGGTCAAGCCCTGTCCCAGGTGGCGCATCGCCTCCTCGGCGGAGGAGACCGGATCGATCTTCTCGTAGGTGTCGACGACGGCGTATTCACGCCAGCCGCGGCTGTGCCGTACCCAGGTGCCGGGAGCCAGCTCGGGATCGGTGGAGGCCACCACCTCTCCCACCGCAGGTCCGTGCATGACCTCGCCCACCTGGTAGGCGGGCATGGGCGCCGCGGTACCGCTGATGAGGGTGCGCATGGCGGCGGTCAGGGACATCCATCGGTTGCGCACGACCACTGGTCCGCTGATCAGGGACCGGGTCTGTTGAAAGAGGCCGTGCGTGAGCGGCTGGCCGAGGGGAACGTGGGTGTCGAGGCGAACCTCGCGCGAGTCGAAAGCCATGCGCCGATCGTCGGCCTTGACGTAGGCGTCAAGGTCAAGCCCAGCTCCTGGGATGTCCCGCATCGCCGGACGCGATATCCCGTGGCGAAATCTGGGCGGGCCCGTCACGGACGTGTGGCTGCGGCGGGAACCGTCCCCTCTCCCGATACAGAGAGGCGGGAGCCTTCCTCGACGCCGCCTGTCGGCGTACTCGTACTCGTACTCGTGTACATGGACGTGGGCCGCGGTGGGCGGAGGGGGGCCGCTTACGGGAGTGGGGTGGAGTGGAGTTTTGATGGGGCGGGACGGGTCACCTGTGGTGGTGTGGTGCTGGTGATACCCGCAGTGGTGGCTGGGTTATGACTCGTGGCGGCCGGGGCCGGAGGGGCGGGGTGGGCCGGCGGGGCGTGGTCCGGCCGGGCCGCGGGGCGCAGGCTCGGGCCCGGAGCCGCCGTCGGGGCCCGCGACGGGGCGACCGGCGGCGGGCCGAGCAACCAGAAGCGGGCTCATGTCGTCTACAGGGTGGGAACACAGCCTCGGACGACGTCGTTCGAGGTTGGAGCACCCGACGAGTGACGTGACGGCCGTCTCACGGGGGCCGCGGTGACGATGGTTCGTACCAGCGTCGACGGCGCCTTCAGTACCCGCCGTGACCTGCGCTTCCCGATGATCCACTGACATGTGGCCTCCCTTGCGGCGGGACAGGGTACTGCATGATCACGAAAATAGCGGGACCGCAGGGGAATTCTGTCCGGTTTCCACTCGTTGTTTCCATCGGACGGGGTACTTGCAGGGTCCAATGCCCACTACCTCGACCAGCACGATCCCGCGACCGACTCATCGCAAGGGAGCACGCATGGCAACCCGTGCCGTCGCCCGTCGTCAGGCTGGTGATTCCGGTGCTACCGGTAGTACCGCCACTGGCAGGGCAAGCAGTGTTCGCGCCGTAGGCGGGGAGATCGCCGACCGCGACCTGGTCGGCATGTACCTCGACGAAATCGCACGTACGCCGTTGCTCGACGCGGCCAAGGAAGTCGAGCTATCGCAGACCATCGAGGCGGGTGTGTACGCCCAGCAGATCCTCGACGGTGAAGTGGAAGAAGCCGCAGCGGCGGGCGCGACCCGCGAGGAGCTGGAGGCGCTGGCCGCCGAAGGGCTCCGGGCGAAGGACGTCTTCATCCGTTCCAACCTGCGCCTGGTGGTGGCGGTGGCGCGCCGCTATCCGCGCAGCGGCCTGCCCCTCCTCGACCTGATCCAGGAGGGCAACGCGGGCCTGGTCCGCGCGGTGGAGAAGTTCGACTACGCCAAGGGCTTCAAGTTCTCCACGTATGCGACCTGGTGGATACGTCAGGCCATCACGCGCTCCATCGCCGATCAGTCGCGCACCATTCGGCTCCCCGTCCACCTGGTGGAGGAGCTCGGCCGCATCCGTCGGGTGCAGCGCGAGTTCAACCGGGAGAACGGCCGCGACCCGGAGCACACCGAGATCGCTGCCGAGCTCGGCTCCACGCCGGAGCGCGTCTCGGACGTACTCGACTGGGCCCGCGATCCGGTCAGCCTCAACATGTCCGTCGACGACGAGGGCGAGACCCAGTTCGGCGACCTGCTGGAGGACACCTCGGCGGAGTCCCCCGAGCAGTCCGTCCTGGTGATGCTGCGCCGTGAGGGCCTCGACGACCTGATCGGGCGCCTGGACGAGCGCACTGCCTCGATCATCAAGGCGCGGTACGGCATGGAAGACGGCCGCGAACGCACCCTGACCGAGGTCGGCAAGCAGCACGGCCTCACCCGGGAACGGATTCGGCAGATCGAGAAGCACGCCCTGCTGGAACTGAAGAAGATGGCCCGCGACACGGGCTTCGACGCCGCCGCCTGACGCCACCCGAACCCCTGCTATCCGCGGTTTCTTGCCGCGGGGGCGGGGGCGGGGGCGGGGGCGGGGGTTTTGGGGTTGGGGGGCTTGGGGGCCTTGGCGGGCTTGGGGTTTGTTGGGTGGGGTGGGGTGGAGCTTGCTCTCTGGGGGGCTCCCCCTCCCTCCTCCCCTCCCCCCCATCCCCTCCCCCCCCACCCACCCCGCCCCACCCCACCCCGAACTCTCCTCCGGCCCCAGCCGGCGTGACCCCGGCCCGGCGTGACCCCGGTCCCGGCACCGCCCCAGCCCAGTCCCGTCCCTGGCGTCTGCGGGCAGCCGCCCAACCAAATCCGCTGGCCCTGCCGCCTGCCGCCTGCCGCCTGCCGCCTGCCGCCTGCCGCCTGCCGCCTGCCGGCTCCGTCTCAGCGCTCCGTCTGCCTGCCGGGCTCGTACAGCTCCCGGTATGACGGGAAGACGCCGCCGGGCCCGTCGATGCTCTCGGCGGAGAGCATCGCGTCCACCACTGCCTGCATGAGGACGTCGGCGCCGGCTGCCAGTACCTCGTTGAGCGCTCCCGCTGCCCGGTGCACCCCGAAGGCCGCCGTGTTCGGCAGGCCCGCCGTGGCTGGCGCGGCGGCTGCGTCCAGCGAGTGTCCGCCGGTGGCCAGCGCGAAGACGGTGTCCCCGTCAGAGAGCAGGTGGACCGGTCGTATGGCACGGGCCAACCCGTCGTGGGCGGTGCCCGCCAGCTTCTGGGCCTGGGCGCGGGTCAGGTCGGCGTCCGTGGCGACGATGGCCAGCGTCGTGTTGAGCGGCGGGGCTACGGAGGTCGCCTGGCGTCGTTCGGACTCCTCCCGTGCGAGCCGTAGTCGCCGCTGCGCCTCGTCGTGCCGGCCCGGCGACACCGGCTCGTAGAACCTCCCTCTCTCCGCGCGCTCCCTCCCTGCCTCCTCTCCTCCTGCCTCCACCGCCCGGCCCTGCTCATGACTCGCGCCCTGCCGGCTGCCTGATCCCACTCCACCCGACCCTGCCTCCCCCGAACCCACACCCACACCCACGCCCACAGCCGAACCCACACCCGCGCCCGTATCCCGCGGCCCTTGCGGCCCGTGTCGCTCCTGCTGCTCCGCTCGTACCTGGTGTTCCTCGTACGGTCGGTGATGGTCCTCGTACGGCCGGCCGTAGAGCGTGCCGTACAGGCGGCCGGTGTGCGGGTCGATCGTGGAGCCGGCTGCGTTGACGATGGCGAGGGCGGCGACCGTGATGCCCGAGGGGAGCACGCTGCTCGCGGTGCCCACGCCGCCCTTCACCCCGCCGGCGACGGCTCCCGCGCCGGCCCCAACGTTGCCGCGCGCCGCGCCACCGGCCCCGTCGTCGGCCGCGACAGCGGCTGCCTCCCTGCCGAGCGCCGCGTCCGGCCTGGCCCGCCAGTCGCCGCCGCGCCCCAGGTCGAACAGGGCGGCGGCCGGGACGACCGGTACGACCTGACGCGGGTCGGGCCCGACCCGGAAGCCGCGGCCCTGGTCTTCGAGCCACGCCAGCACCCCGGAGGCCGCGTCCAGGCCGAAGGCGCTGCCGCCGGTCAGTACGACGGCCTCGACGCGCTGCACCAGGTTCCGCGGGTCGAGCGCATCGGTTTCCCGCGTGCCGGGGCCGCCGCCCCGTACGTCGACCGCGGCCACTGCGCCACCCTCGGGCGCGAGCACCACGGTGGTGCCGGTCAGCCAGCCCGATCCGCACCGCTGTGCGTGCCCGACGCGCAGGCCCGCCACGTCCGTCAGGGCGTTCCGCGGGCCGGGCCGCGGGGCCGGGGCCAGCGCATAGCGGCCCTTTTGTCCGGTTGCCTCGTCTGCGTCAGCCATGGGGCCATGCGTATCACGCGTCGATCGGTGGGCCGCGGGTACGCGGGAGCCGTACCCGTCCGCGTAGGCGGAGCGCGCTCCCTTGGCCGTGCTGCGGTCCAACGGTCTTGCGGATGCGCCGTGTTGAGCGTGGTCGGGACTCGATGCTGTGGCAGTCTCTTGCGGAGCGGTCGGTCGCCCGGGGGCGGTTGCCGCGTACGGTGCCGGGTGGTGCCCGCGCCCGCAGCGCCGATGGCGAGGGGTGCGGGTGCGTGCGGGGCGAACGGGGGCGAGCAGGGGCCGCCCCGACCCGGAGCGCAGCGTTCCGGCGGCGCGGCGAGTCCCCTTCGTACCGGCCCGGCGGAGGGCAGAACTCCGTGTCGACCGCGCTGTGACGAACGTCTGCGACCCGCTTGACGTGCGCGTCTAGCGTTCGTTGATGGGACGTCAACGCAAGTCGGCGACGCTCTTCTCATGTTCGCCGTATCTGACACCATCGCACTGGCCGCCGCTACCCGCTCCGTCGCCGCGACTGCGCCGGGGACCGTATCAGGTGGCCCGAGTGAGCCGGTGGCGCTGCGTTGGGTCGGCGAACAGGGGCGGGCCGAGGAGTTCACCCATACGCAACTCCTCGACCAGGCGACCCGCGCGTCAAGCATGCTGACCAAGCTTGGCGTGGGCTCCGGCGACCAGGTGGCGGTCATGTTGCCGCTGGTGCCGGAGTCGGTGGTCACCACGCTCGCCTGCGGCCGTCTCGACGCGTCCCGTGTCTCGCTGCCCATGGGGGAACCAGTGGGGGCACTGCGCGAGCGGATCAGGGAGTCCGGTGCACGTGTGCTCGTGACCGTAGATGGGGTGCTGCGGGGCGGGCGGGCGTACGGGTTGAAGACTGCGCTCGACCGGGCGCTGGCGGGATGTTCCGAGGTAGAAGCTGTGCTGGTGGTGCACCGGCTGGGGCTTCCGATCCGCTGGGTTGCGGGTCGGGACCACTGGTGGCACGAGAACCTGGCAGCCACTCGGTAGATCGAGAGCCGCACCAGAGGGACGGGGAAGGGTGATCCCGTCCCGCCGCGTTCCGCGGCTGCCGGTTGGGGG
>NZ_JBLIWA010000006.1:179765-197594 GCF_047525675.1 Streptomyces sp. 796.1
CCCCCCCCCCCCCCCCCAACGCGGTCGGCGCCGAGCGTCGCTCCGGCACGGGGGACCGGAGCGATGCTCGGCGTCGTGCTGTGCCGCGGACGTACCCTGGAGGCATGAGCACCGCCCCCGCCCCCGAACCGCGTGATCCGGCTTCCGCGCTGATCTTCGACGATCCGTTGGCACAACGGTCCTCGGACGATACGGACCAGGGGTGGGGCGAGCGGGCTTCGGCCACCGGCTCCGAAGGCTCGGCAGCCGACCTCGCCCGCTTCCTCGACGAGAAGCCGCCCCACCACCTGTGAACTGACCCGTGGTCGCGGGGCGACTTCGGCGCTGCCGCCCCATCCGGACGTCCCAGGACGCCGCAGGGCAGAGCGCTCGCCAGCACGCGGCCGACACGAGCTACGGCCGTAGCCGATCGGCTCGCGCGGCGCGTGTGACAGGGGGTGCTCAGCGCTCCGTCGGAGCCGCGCCCCCGTCCGTGCCACCAGGTGCCTGTCCGCCGGGGGCCGCACCGCCGTGCTGGGCCACCAGGACGTCGCGGATCTCGCGCAGCAGCTCCAGCTCGCTGGCCTCCGCCTCGGCGTGCTCGACCTCCGCCTGCTTCTCCTTGGCGGCCCGCCGTGCCAGGTAGCGCGACATGGGCAGCACCATCAGGAAGTACACGACGGCGGCCGTGATCAGGAACGTCAGGGTGGCGCTGAGCACCGTGCCCCACATGATCGGCACGCCGCTGACGACGTCGCCCGCCTCGTTCGTCTTGCAGGGCCCCTTCAGGCAGGAGCTGTACCTGTCGAGGTCCTTGGTGCCGAAGGCACCGACGAGCGGGTTGATGACGCCCTTCACCACCGAGTTCACGACATTGGTGAACGCCGCACCAATGACGACGGCTACTGCCAGGTCGATGACGTTGCCGCGCATCAGGAAGGCCTTGAAGCCCTCCAGCACGCTCTGCTTCTCCTCGGTCGCCGAACTGCTCACGGCGGTGCCTCTTTCCACTATCGGATTTCCAGATTCCGCAACCTATGGCACGGCAGGGCGCGGCTGTCCAATCCATCCACTCGAAACCGCTAATTGACAGCACACGAGCGCGAATCATCGGCGCACCACCGCGAGGCGCGTGGTAAGGCCGGCGCCGACCAAGGTCGTCGCGGTCTCCCGCGGCACCGAGAGGACCACGAGCCCGCCCTCTTCCGGGGCGGTGTCGCGCGGCTTCGGCACCTCCACCACCCGGGCGGCGCGGGCGATCACCCGGGGGCCGCCCCGCGCGCCGTCGTCGCCCGCGGCCCGCTGGTCGTCCAGGTCGCCGGACCGGTCGGCAGGCGGGGGCCCGGACGGGCTTGGGACAGCGGACAGCGGTGCCGGTCCGGCCGTCGGCTGGCCCGTCCAGTTCGGGGCGGGAGCGATGGCCAGTACGTCGACGAGGTCGCCGCGGCGCAGCAGTCTGACGACTCCCGGGTCCGCGATCCGTACCGGCGCGGCACGCAGCTCGCCCGGCGGGTGCCCGGGGCGCGGCCGGCCGGTCGACGGTGCGCTGTGTGCGGAAGTGGCGGGGCGCCAGTCGTGTGGCCCGTGTGTCGCCTCGACCGCATCCGATGGGTGGGGTGGGGCTGCCGCGTCTCGTGGTGGGGCGGCGGGACGGGGGCCGTGTTCCCCGTCGGCCCCGGGGGCGACGGCCGCCGTCACCGCCGCCGTCGCCACCAACCCGAGGGCCGCGGCCCGACGCCGCTTGCGCAGCGTGCGGCGCAGCCCGTACCACCAGGTCTGGCGTACGCGCACCGGCTCGAACAGAGGTAACCCACGCGGCGCCGGCGCTGCCCGGCCGGGGGCTGCGGGGCGGGCTCGGGGCGCCGCGGTGGGAGTGGCGGAAGCGAGCTGGGTGGGAGCGGCGGGAACCAGTCGGGTGGGAGCGGCGGGAACTAGGGGCGCGGAACCGGTGGGGGCCAGCGGCGCCGGGGCGCCGGGGGTGGCGGGGGTCAGGGGCGTGGGAGTGGCCGGCGTCGGGGTGTTGGGAGCGGCCGGGGTCCGAGTAGTGGGGGAAGGGGCGGGCGGAAGGTGTGGGGACATGGGATGGACGCCTTCGTTGGGGGTCTTGGCCTTGCGGCCCTCGCATCCCCACGGTGCCCGGCTGGAGCGGATCGTGCAGGGGCCTGTGGACAGCCCTCGCCCTGTGAATAACTCGGTCACCCGTTCGAGTGATGGGCTCATGATGGGAGAGACGCGAGCTTCCTGGAAGGAGGAGCTGTGATCGTTCGACCGTCGTTTCCCCGGTGCTCCTGGCTGCGTGCCGTTGGTCGCCGGCTGCTGTCCGCCTGGCGCCGCCTGGGCACAACGATCGGCCCGCTGCCCCGACTGGGCAGCGGACCGATACGGCGTACGCGGTGTGTACGGGACGGCGCTGGACCACGCCGCTCCCCGGTGTCAGGGCAGTTCGATGCCCAGGTCCCAGCCGTCGTGGGCGTGGGTGCACAGGCAGGAGCGGTCGGCCGTGGCGGGCAGGGCGGCGACGGTGTCGAAGATGACCTCACGCAGCCGTCCCACGTTCTGCGCGAAGACCTGCATGACCTCCTGGTGCGAGACGCCCTCGCCGGTTTCCGTGCCCGCGTCCAGGTCGGTGACCAGGGTCAACGACGTGTAGCACAGCTCCAGTTCACGGGCGAGCACGGCCTCGGGGTGACCGGTCATGCCGACGACCGACCACCCCTGTGCCGCGTGCCAGCGGGACTCGGCTCGGGTCGAGAAGCGCGGGCCCTCGACGACCACCAGCGTGCCGCCGTCCACCGGCTCCCAGGAGCGCCCGCGCGCCGCGCCCAGCGCCGCCAGCCGTCCGGCCGGGCAGTACGGGTCGGCGAATGTCACATGCACCACGGCCGGCGCCGGCCCGCCGTCCGGCAGCGGCTCACCGTCGAAGTACGTCTGCACCCGCCCCTTCGTACGGTCCACGAGCTGGTCCGGGACGAGCAGCGTGCCGGGGCCGTACTCCGGGCGCAGCCCGCCGACCGCGCACGGGCCGAGCACCTGCCGTACGCCCAGCGAGCGCAGCGCCCACAGATTGGCGCGGTAGTTGATGCGGTGCGGCGGCAGGTGGTGCTTGCGGCCGTGCCGCGGCAGGAACGCGACGCGGCGACCCGCCACCTCGCCGAGGAAGAGGGAGTCGCTGGGCGCGCCGTAGGGGGTGTCCACGGTCACCTCGGTCACGTCGTCGAGGAAGGAGTAGAACCCCGATCCACCGATGACCCCGATCTCCGCTTGCGGTGGGGATTGCGGTGCTACCGATGGTGCTGTGGTCTGCGTCTCGGCCATGCGGTCACCCTAGTGGCGGCCCTGGGCCGGGCCCAGGGCGGGACCGGCTCGGGGACCGGCAGCCGCAGGCCGTACGCGCCGTGGCGGAGCTGGCAGGGCTGGTGGAGCCGGCTGGTCCGGTGGGCGGCGGCCGGCTGGCGCGCTGTCTGGGACCTGCTGTCGGCCCGGGTGCCGTGGAGTACGACGAGAGCCCCGGCCCGGTCCGGCGCACGGCCGGACGAGCTGGGGCTCCCGCGGAGAATTCGGGTGGGCGTCAGGCGGCCGTGGAGCCGGAGGACGTCGTGGAACTGCTGCTCGACGTGCTCGTGCTGCTCGACGAGGAAGACGACGAGTCGGACGAGGACGAGGTGGAGCCGCTGGACGAGGACGTCTCCGAGCTGCTCTTCGTGGTCTTCGACGAGGAGCTCGGCGAGCTGCTGGAGGACGCGTTGCGGCTGTCGGTCCGGTAGAAGCCGGAGCCCTTGAAGACGACGCCGACCGCGGAGAACACCTTGCGCAGGCGGCCCTTGCAGCTCGGGCACTCGGTGAGCGCCTCGTCGCTGAACTTCTGCACCGCTTCAAGGCCCTCGCCGCACTCGGTGCACTGGTACTGATAGGTCGGCACGTGATCCTCCTGGCACTCTCACTCAATGAGTGCTAACGACGCTCCATAGTGCAGCATTCCGCGGCATCAGTCCACTGCGACGGCCTCGCGGTGACCGACCACACGTGCGGAGCCGCCCGCGAGGCGGCTGTCGGGCGCGGTGGCCAGGTGTCCGCGCAGCAGGAGCAGGGTCGCCAGCGCGAGCCCCGTACCGGCCAGCGGTACGGCAAAGCCGGCGCTCGGTCCGAAGCCGTCGGCGAGCTGGCCGGCCGCGGTCGCGGCACCGGCCTGGCCGAGGGCCACCGCGCCGGTCAGCCAGGTGAACGCCTCGGTCCTGGCGTGCGCCGGCACCAGCGTCTCCACCAGCGTGTAGCCGGTGATCAGCGCCGGTGCGATGCACAGACCGACCAGCAGCCCCAGCGCGCCGAGCAGCGGCACGGCGTGCACCGCCCACAGCATGGAGGTGGCCAACGTCAGGAGCGGGTACGCGACCAGCAGCCGCTGTTGTGGGCTGCGGCGCCAGGTGAGGGCGCCGCAGACGATGCCGGCCACCATGTTGCCGGCCGCGAAGATCCCGTACAGCACACCGTTGATGCCGGGCTGGCCGATCTCCTCGGTGAAGGCGGTCAGTGAGACCTGGAGGCCGCCGAAGACGGTGCCGATGCCGAGGAAGACCACGGCCAGCACCCTGACTCCGGGCACGCCGAGCGCGGACGTGGCCCGCACCGAGTCGGCCTGCCGCGCACCGGCTGGTGCGGTGCGGGGCCGGGTGCTCGTCCGCGCGGGGCCGGTACGGGGGCGGGTGGGCCAGCGGCCGGGCCGCCGCCCACCGGGCCGCCGGCCGTCGGCGGGTGCGTCGCTGACCACGGCTGCGGTGCCGCTCGCCGCCGTGGTGCGGGGGCGGCTCGGGACGGGCTGGGTGCGGCGTTGGGCCGCGAAGAGGAGGCCGCCGACCAGGGTCAGCACGGCCTCCGCGCTCAGCCCTGCGGCCGGGTGGAGGCCGGTGCACAGGGCCGTGGCCAGTACGGGGCCGATGACGAACGTGAACTCGTCCGTCACCGACTCGAACGCCGCAGCCGTGGTCAGCAGCGGCGACCTGCCCCGGCCGGCTGCGGCCTCGGGCGCGCCCGGTGCGTCGGCGCCGTCCGGCGCCCCGCTGCCGGCCGCCCCTGCGCTGCCGGCCGCCTCTGCGCTGCCGGCCACCCCTGCGCCGTCGGTGCCGGCTACCCGGGCGCCGTCGGCCACCTCAGCACTGCGGGTCACCTCGGCGCCAGCGGTTACTTCAGTACCGCCGGCCACCTTGGCGTCGACCGTCGCCCCGACGGCATCCGGTGCTTCGTCGTGCGGTGGGCCGTCGCCGAGCAGTGCTGCCCAGCGGGCCCGGACCATGGGGCCGACCTGGGGTACCGAGGCGCCGGCCGGTACCGCGGCGACGAACAGGGTCCACAACGGGGCGCCGGTCAGGGCCAGGACGATCAGCAGGGAGATGGCCGCGGTGTGCGTCAGTACGCCCGGGACCAGCACTGCCGCCTGCCCGAAGCGGTCCGCGAGCTTGCCGCTCTGCGGCGCGAACACGGCCATCGACACCCCGGCCGTGGCCGAGACGGCGCCGGCTATGCCGTACGAGCCGGTGGTGTGCTGGATGAGCAGGACGATGCCGATGGTGAGCATCGCGAACGGCTGTCGGGCCGCGAAGCCGGGCAGGACGAACGACCAGGCGCCGGGGGTGCGCAGCAGTTGCCCGTAGCCGGGTTTGCGGGATTTGCCGGGCTTGGGCTGCTTTCCGTGTTGCCCGCGCACCGCGGCTGTGGGCGACGCCGACGCCGACGCCGGTGCCGCGGTCGTGGTTCCGGCGTGGGGCGCGTTTGGCGTACGTGCTGCCGGCTGTGCGTCGGGAGCGGGTTCGGTCGGCCCCGCGGCGGGCTGTGTCAGCAGCGTGGAGCCCGATGGGTCGGGGGCTTGGGCTGCCGCGGCGCCCGCGGTGCCGGTGGGCCTCCCCGCGTGGGGGTGGCCATCGGTGCCGCGGGCGCCGGGTGGCGTGCCGGGGGCTGGGTCCGCCGGGTGGGCGGGGTTGGCCGCGGGCGTTCCGTCGGCCGGGTCCGGGAAGACCGTGGACACCACGGCCTGGCCTTTCCACCGCCTGGTAGCGCCCCGGGGTAGCACCACGGAGCGCCGAGAGCTGTCCTCTCGCGCATGACCGTGGTAGATACCGGACCGGCCGCCGTGCGGTCGCGCCAGCTCTGCATCAGACAGAGTTGGTCGGTTATTGCCTATGTGTGTTCATGTTATCGGCAGACTCTTGCGTCGATTCGCGGCTGTGATCAAGTTCATCCCGGTGCCGTTCACCGAGTGCCGCACCTGCCTGCCGGGTGGCTCCGTGCGCCGGGCTCGCCGGGCCCGGGGAACTTCCGGCACCCCGGCCGCCGGGCCCCGATCCCGCGGAGCCCCCGGCATCCCGGGCCCCACGTGCCGAACCCGTGGGGCTCCCGGCACCCGAACCCTCCGGGCCCGGAGAACCCGTCGGACCTGCGGAACCCTGACCACCAGCCTCCCGAGCGCCAGCCCCCTGACCAGCAGAGTCACGCCCCCGCGCAGCAGCAGCGGCCCGCGCACCCGCCGCCGCACGCGCACGCGTACCCGCACCCGGGCGCTTGCCCGGTCGGGGCCACGGCCAGAACGTCGGGGTTGCGGTCGCCTGTCGTCGCGTCGGCTCCGGCGGGCGGGCGTCCTCGCCGCCCGTGCCCAGCCAGTCGGCCAGCTTGCCGCCCTGGCTGACCGCGCGCAGCCGCCGCTCGGCGGCGTCACGTACCGGGTCGGTGGCGACCACCAGGAGTTCGTCCCCGCTGCGCAGCACGGTCGTCGGGCCGGGTACGGAGCTGGCGCCGCCGCGTACGACCAGGGTCACGGCCGCGCCGGCGGGCAGCCGCAGTTCGCTGACCTCAACGCCGTGCATCCGGGAGCCCTGCGGGATGCCGAACGACAGCAGGTGACCCCGCAGCCGCTCCAGCGGTGCGGACTCCACGCCCAGGTCGGACGTGGCGTCGCCGGCGCCCAGCCGCAGCCGCGTGGCGAGCCAGGGCAGGGTCGGGCCTTGCACCAGCGTGTAGACGATCACCAGCACGAAGACGATGTTGAAGACCCGCTGGCTCTGCGGCACCTCCGACACCATCGGGATGGTGGCCAGCACGATGGGGACCGCGCCGCGCAGCCCGGCCCAGGACAGCAGGGCCTTCTCCTGCCAGGGGATGCGGAACGGCGCGGTGCTCACCAGGACCGACACCGGCCGGGCCACCGCGGTCAGGGCCAGCCCCACCACCAGCGCCGGCACGATGTCGTCGCCGAGCTCGTGCGGGGTGACCAGCAGTCCGAGCAGGACGAACATGCCGATCTGGGCGATCCAGCCGAGCCCTTCGGCGAAGCCGCGGGTGGCCGGCATGTGCGGCAGCTTGGCGTTGCCCAGGACCAGCGAGGCCAGGTAGACCGCGAGGAACCCGGAGCCGTGCGCCAGTGCGCCGCCCGCGTACGCGGCCACCGCGATGGCCAGCACGGCGATCGGGTAGAGGCCCGACGCCGGCAGCGCCACGTGCCGCAGGCCGAACGCGCCGAGCCAGCCGACCGCGAGCCCGATCGCCGCGCCGATCGCCAGCTCCAGGGCGATCTCGCCGATCAGGACGTACCAGTGCTCGATCGGTCCTGACGCCGAGAAGGCGACCACCAAGATCACGACCGGGGCGTCGTTGAAGCCGGACTCGGCCTCCAGCGCACCGGTGAGCTTGGAGGGCAGCGGCACCTTGCGCAGCACCGAGAAGACGGCCGCCGCGTCGGTGGAGGAGACGACGGCGCCTATGATCAGCGACTGCTTCCAGTCGAGGCCCACCAGGAAGTGGGCCGCGGTCGCCGTGACGCCCACGCTGACCGCGACGCCGACCGTGGAGAGCATGGCGGCCAGCGGCAGTGCGGGTTTGATCTCTCGCCACTTGGTGCCGAGACCACCCTCGGCGAGGATGACCACGAGCGCCGCATAGCCGATGACCTGGGTCAGTTCGGCGTCATCAAAGGCCACGCCGACCAGGCCGTCCTGACCCATGGCGACGCCGATGCCGAGGTAGATCAGCAGGCTGGGCAGCCCGCTGCGGGAGGAGAGGCGCACGGCTGCCACGGCGACGAGCAGCACCAGTGCGCACATCAGCAGGAGTTCATTGAGGTGGTGAACAGTCAGGGGCCGATCCTTTCGCGAGGATTTCGACCGAAATATGCAACCCCGGCCGACCGGAACTTCATTGCCTTACCTAATATTTTACGGGTTCTTGACGCCGGAGATCGACCGAACCGTGCCATCGGGCGTCCGCATGTGATCGTTTGTGCGGATCGACGGTGGCTGGAACGGTCGCTCGGCCGGTCGATCGCTCGCCTGATCGCCCGGCACTGACTCCGCGTAGGGGAGCCGCCCGCGCTCCGGCTACGGTTGCTCCAGCACTCCAGGTCCACCCTGCCCCTCGAAGGACAGCGATGCCCTCCCGCGAAGAAACGACCGCCCCTTCCGGAAAGAAGAAGAGGAAGCGGCGGCGCGCCCGTCTGATCGTGATCGCAGTCGTGCTGGCGCTCGTGGCGGGTGTCGGCTACGGCGTGTTCTGGAGCATCAGCACGGTGCGCGCCTCGTTCCCTGAGACCACCGGCTCCATCCAGCTCGACGGAATGTCGGCCCCGGTCCAGGTCAAGCGCGACGGCAACGGCATCCCGCAGTTGTACGCGGACACCTCGGAAGACCTCTTCCGCGCCCAGGGCTTCGTACAGGCCCAGGACCGGTTCTGGGAGATGGACGTACGGCGTCACCTGACGGCCGGCCGGCTCTCCGAGATGTTCGGCTCCGACCAGGTCGAGACCGACGCCTTCCTGCGCACCCTCGGTTGGCGCCAGGTCGCCCAGCGCGAGTACGACACGAAGCTGTCGGCCGAGACGAAGAAGTACCTCAAGGCGTACACCGAGGGGGTCAACGCCTATCTGGCCGACCACTCGGGCAAGGAGCTCTCCGTCGAGTACGCGGCGCTGAGCTTCAAGAACGACTACAAGCCGGAGAAGTGGGACCCGGTCGACTCGGTCGCCTGGCTCAAGGCCATGGCCTGGGACCTGCGCGGCAACCTGCGGGACGAGATCGACCGCTCGCTGGCCGGCAGCAGGCTCAGCCCCCAGCAGATCGAGGACCTCTACCCGAGCTACCCGTACAAGCGCAACCGCCCCATCGTCGACCGGGGCACGGTGAACCCGCTGACCAAGGAGTTCGACCCCAAGGGCGAGGAGGAGGCGCCGACCGGGGTCAACGCGCCCGTCGGCGGTGCCAACACCGGGCTCGGCCAGGGCCTGCACACCGGTCTGACCTCGCTCTCCAAGACGCTGGACCAAATCCCGGCGCTGCTCGGCCCGAACGGCAACGGCATCGGCTCCAACTCCTGGGTGATCGCCGGCCGGCACACCACCACCGGCAAGCCGCTGCTGGCGAACGACCCGCACCTGGCGCCGCAGATGCCCTCGCTCTGGTACCAGATGGGGCTGCACTGCACCCGGGTCAGCGCGAAGTGCCCGTACGACGTGGCCGGATACACCTTCTCCGGCATGCCGGGCGTGGTCATCGGCCACAACCAGAAGATCGCCTGGGGCATGACCAACCTGGGGGCCGACGTCACCGACCTGTACCTGGAGAAGGTCACCGCCGACGGCTACCTCTCCGACGGCAAGCAGCGGCCCTTCACCGTCCGCAAGGAGACCATCGAGGTCGCCGGCGGCAAGGACCGCAAGATCACCGTCCGCTCGACCGCGAACGGCCCGATCGTCTCCGACCGGGATGACGAGTTGGAGACCGTCGGCGTCAACGCCCCGGTCGGCGACGCCGCGCCGGACCGCGGCAACGGCTACGCCGTCTCGCTGCGCTGGACCGCGCTGATGCCCTCCAAGACCATGGACGCGGTCTTCAAGCTCAACCGGGCCGGCGACTGGACCGAGTTCCGCGCCGCCGCCGCCGACTTCGCGGTGCCCTCGCAGAACCTCATCTACGCCGACACCGAGGGCAACATCGGCTACCAGGCCCCCGGCCAGATCCCGATCCGCGGCAAGGACAAGAACGGCAAGCCCATCGACGGCCGCTACCCGGCCCCCGGCTGGGACTCCAGCTACCGCTGGGACCGGTACATCCCGCAGCAGGCGCTGCCGTACGAGTACAACCCCGAGCGCGGCTACATCGTCACCGCCAACCAGGCCGTGATCGACCGCGAGCGCTACCCGTACCTGCTCACCGCGGACTGGGGCTACGGCACCCGCAGCCAGCGCATCACCGACCTGATCGAGTCGAAGATCAAGGACGGCGGCAAGATCTCCACGGACGACATGCAGTCGCTCCAGATGGACAACAGCAGCGAGATCGCCAAGGTGCTGACCCCGTACCTGCTCAAGATCAAGATCAAGGACGGGTACGTCCGCGACGCCCAGGACCTGCTGCGCGGCTGGGACTACACACAGGACTCGGACTCGGCCCCGGCGGCCTACTTCAACGCGGTCTGGCGCAACACCCTCAAGCTCGCCTTCGGCAACAAGCTGCCCAAGGAACTGCGGGTCGAGGACCAGTGCCTGCGGGTGCGGCCCCCCAACGAGACCGGCCCGGTGGAGGACCTGGACGACGAGAGCGACCTGGTCACCGAGTGCGGCGAGCGCGACAAGGACGCGGCGCAGCCGGACGGCGGCGACCGCTGGTTCGAGGTCGTGCGGGGGCTGCTGAAGGACCCGGGCAACGACTGGTGGCACACCAAGGGCAACCAGACCAACCGCGCCACGAAGAACCGCGACCAGCTCCTGGCCCGGGCCATGAAGGACGCCAGGTACGAGCTGACCTCCAAGCTGGGCAAGGACATCGACACCTGGAGCTGGGGCCGGTTGCACCAGCTCACGCTGAAGAACCAGACGCTGGGCGTGAAGGGCCCGGGCATCATCCAGTGGATGCTCAACCGCGGCCCGTGGAACCTCAGCGGCGGCGAGGCGGCCGTCAACGCCACCGGCTGGAACGCGGCCGGCGGCTACGAGGTGGTGTGGGTGCCGTCCATGCGGATGGTGGTCAACCTCGACAACCTGGACAAGTCCCGCTGGATCAACCTCACCGGTGCCTCTGGCCACGCGTACCACAAGCACTACGACGATCAGACGAGCAAGTGGGTCAAGGGCGAACTGCTCGACTGGCCCTTCAGCGAGAAGGCCGTCGACGAGGCGACGGACGACAAGCTGGCCCTGACGCCGTAGCGCCCCGCACTGCCCGCCAGGGGCCCGGCCGCACAGGCCGTCCGCCCCGGGCCCCCACCCGCTGGACACGAGCGCCGGCGGGGCCACTCACCCGGCCCCGCCGGCGCTCCTGCGTGCGGCGGGTGAGCGCGGGCGCGCGTCGGGTCCCGCACCTCGCGCGCCCGCGCCCGTACCGCCCGCCCGTACCGCCCGTTCTGCGCTGCGGTGCTCAGCACTCCGGCGGTCGGAACCTGCGCACCCCCCGCGGCGTCACCACCGCGTGCACCGCCCGGTCGTGCGGGTCCTGCGGTACGCGCTCCACCACCTCGTGCGCGTACAGCAGCACCACGAGGGCCGGCGCCGCGCCCGCGTCCGCCAGCCGGGCCAGTACCCGGTCGTAGCTGCCGCCGCCGCGTCCGAGGCGCACCCCGCGGCCGTCCACCGCGAGCCCGGGCAGCAGCACCGTGCCGGCCGTGCACACCGCGCCCGGCCCCAGCCGCGGACCCGTCGGCTCCCACAGGTCGATCTTCCCGGCGTGGGCGACCCGGGCGAGGCTCCCGGCGCCCTCGTACGCGGCCCAGTCCAGGTCGTTGTCGGGCAACAGGACGGGCAGCAACACTCGCACCCCGCGTCCGCGCAAGTCGTCCAGCAACGCGCGCGTGCCGGGCTCGTTCCCCACCGAGACGTACGCGGCGACGGTGTGCGCCGCGCCCAACTCGGGCAGTTCCCGTGCATGACGGGCCAAATCTCGCTGCGATGCCTCGACGTCATCTGGGGTCAACCTGGACCTCATCGCCAGGAGGTCTCGCCGCAACACTCGCTTACTACTGTCGCCCCTGGTCATGGCACGTACAAACCCCTCGTTTTGTGCTGCTGTTGTGATGCATCGGGTCGTATTCCGCAGACCGTGATGATCCACCAAAAAGCACCGGTAAGGTGCACCGCATGACTCCATCACGCACTCGGATCAGCAAGGCTGTCATCCCCGCCGCCGGTCTTGGGACCCGCTTCCTCCCGGCCACCAAGGCCACCCCCAAGGAGATGCTGCCGGTCGTCGACAAGCCCGCGATCCAGTACGTGGTCGAAGAGGCTGTCACCGCCGGGCTCTCCGACGTCCTCATGGTCACCGGCCGCAACAAGCGCCCCCTGGAAGACCACTTCGACCGCAACTACGAACTCGAAGAGGCGCTGCGGCGCAAGAAGGACGAATCCCGCCTCGCCCGCGTCCAGGAGTCCAGCGACCTGGCGACCATGCACTACGTCCGGCAGGGCGACCCCAAGGGCCTCGGCCACGCCGTGCTGTGCGCCGCGCCGCACGTCGGCGACCAGCCCTTCGCGGTCCTCCTCGGCGACGACCTGATCGACCCCAGGGACCCGCTGCTCGCCCGCATGATCGAGACCCAGGAGCAGCACGGCGGCAGCGTCGTGGCCCTGATGGAGGTGGACCCGGCACAGATCCACCTCTACGGCTGCGCCGCGGTCAAGGCCACCGACGCCGAGGACGTCGTCCGCGTCACCGACCTGGTCGAGAAGCCCGACCCGGCCGACGCGCCCAGCAACTACGCCATCATCGGCCGCTACGTGCTCGACCCCGCCGTCTTCGACGTGCTGCGCACCACCGAGCCCGGCCGCGGCGGCGAGATCCAGCTCACCGACGCCCTCCAGACCCTCGCCGGCAACGAGACCGTCGGCGGCCCGGTGCACGGCGTCGTCTTCCAGGGCCGCCGCTACGACACCGGTGACCGAGGCGACTACCTGCGCGCCATTGTCAGACTCGCGTGCGAACGTGAAGATCTGGGTCCGGACTTCCGCGCCTGGCTTCACCGTTACGTCACCGAGGAGATGTAGCCCGTTGAGTAGCACCGCCGAACCGGCCACCAGCACGCCCGAGCGCCTGTGGCTGGTGTCCGAGCACCTCGATGACGTCCTCGGCCGACTGCGCCCGCTGGACCCGATCGAGCTGCGGCTCCTCGATGCGCAGGGCTGCGTCCTGGTGGAGGACGTCACCGTCCCGGTCGCCCTGCCGCCCTTCGACAACAGCTCCATGGACGGGTACGCCGTGCGGGTGGCGGACGTCGCGGGCGCGAGCGAGGAGTTCCCGGCGGTGCTCACCGTCATCGGTGACATCGCGGCCGGCAGCGGCGGCCAGCCCCGGGTCGGCGCGGGCGAGGCCGCCCGCATCATGACCGGGGCGCCGCTGCCGCCGGGCGCCGAGGCCGTCGTGCCCGTGGAGTGGACCGACGGCGGTACCGGCGGTGGCCCGGCCACCACCATGCGCGCGCACAGCAGCGCCCCCGAGGGCGCGAGCGGCGAGGTCCGGGTGCACCGGCCGGTCACCGAGCGGGCCCACGTCCGGGCCCGCGGCAGCGACGCGGGCGCCGGCGAACTCGCCCTGCGCGCCGGCACCGTGCTCGGCCCGCCGCAGCTCAGCCTGCTCGCCGCGATCGGCCGCGACACGGTCAGGGTGCGCCCGCGCCCGCGCGTGGTGGTGCTCTCCACCGGCAGCGAACTCGTCCCGCCCGGCGAGCCACTGGCCCCCGGTCAGATCTACGACTCCAACAGCTTCGCGCTGGCCGCAGCCGCCCGCGACGCCGGCGCCATCGCCTACCGGGTCGGCGCCGTCACCGACGACGCGGCCACCCTGCGCGCCACCATCGAGGACCAGCTCATCCGCGCCGACCTGCTGGTCACCACCGGAGGCGTCAGCGTCGGCGCGTACGACGTGGTCAAGGAGGCCCTGACCGGCCTCGGCGACGACACCGACGGCGTGCAGTTCCGCACCCTGGCCATGCAGCCGGGCAAGCCCCAGGGGTTCGGCTTCATCGGCGACGCCGACGGCGGCCGGGACCGCGCCCCGCTGCTGGCCCTGCCGGGCAACCCGGTCAGCGCGTACGTCTCCTTCGAGCTGTTCGTGCGCCCCGCCATCCGCACCCTGATGGGCACCACCCCGGTGCACCGCACGGTGGTCAGCGCCATCTGCCCGGAGGGCGTGGCCAGTTCGCTGCCCGGCCGCCGTCAGTTCCTGCGCGGCCGGTACGACGCGGACGCGAACGCCGTCACGCCCGTCGGCGGTTCAGGGTCCCACCTGGTCAAGGCCCTTGCCCACGCCAACGCGCTGATCGTGCTCCCCGAGGACACCACCTCGCTGGAGCCCGGCGGCACGGTCGACGTGGTCCTGCTGGACTGAACCCGGCCGGCCGGGCCCGGCGGGTTGGTCGTGTTGCTCGCTGTGCCACTGGCTCGGTGGCTGCCTGTTCGCTTGCCTGCTTGCCCGGCCTGTGGCTGCCGGCAGCGAGGCTGGCCCTACGCGCGCGTGCGCCCGTACCTGCCACACCCGCCGCCCTCGGGCCCGTACGAGCGACCGCGGGGGACGAGGCCACCGGAGCGGGTGGCCGCCGCGCATCCCGGGGCGGGCGCGCACCCGTGCGGCCGGATAGCCCGGTGGTTGCCGCGCTGGCCGCGGGGCATGGCGGGTACGGTGTCTGACCTAGGACTGACCGGGAGAACCATGAGCAGCGCCCAGGACCATCTCACCCACCTTGACGAGACGGGTGCGGCCCGCATGGTCGACGTCTCAGCGAAGGACGTCACCGCGCGCACCGCCACCGCCAGCGGCCGGGTCCTCGTCTCGCCCCGCGTGATCGACCTGCTGCGCGGCGAAGGGCTGCCGAAGGGCGACGCCCTGCCCACCGCGCGGATCGCCGGCATCATGGGCGCCAAGCGCACCCCGGAGTTGATCCCGCTCTGTCATCCGCTGGCCGTCTCCGGCGTCAAGGTGGACCTGTCGGTCGCCGACGACGCGGTGGAGATCAGGGCCCGGGTGAAGACGACGGACCGCACCGGTGTGGAGATGGAGGCCCTGACGGCGGTCGCGGTCGCCGCGCTGACCGTGATCGACATGGTCAAGGCGGTGGACAAGGCGGCGGTCATCACCGACGTCCGGGTCGAGGAGAAGACCGGCGGCGCATCGGGCGACTGGAGCCGCACCTCATGACGACTCCTCAACCTGCCGACCGTACGGGGCAACGGCCCGCCGCCCCGCCCGCGTCCGCCGCCGCCCCCGCCCCGGTCGGACCCGCCGCCGAGCAGGCCCCGCCCGCGCCCGCCGACGAGCCGGCCGCGACCGGCGGCCGGCCGCCCTACCGGGCCCTGGTGGTCACCGCATCGCAGCGCGCCGCGGCCGGCGTCTACCCGGACAAGGGCGGCCCGTTGCTGGCCGAAGGGCTGACCGCGCTGGGCTTCGCGGTGGACGGGCCGCGCGTGGTGCCGGACGGCGAACCGGTACGGGAGGCACTGCACGATGCGGTGGCCGCCGCGTACGACGTGGTCGTCACGACCGGCGGCACCGGCATCTCACCCACCGACCGCACGCCCGAGATGACCCGGGCCGTCCTCGACTTCGAGATCCCGGGCATCGCGGAGGCGCTGCGGGCCGAAGGGCTGGCGAAGGTGCCGACGGCCGCGCTCTCCCGGGGGCTCGCGGGAGTGGCGGGGCCCACCCTGATCGTCAACCTGCCGGGTTCGTCCGGCGGCGTACGGGACGGGCTCGCGGTGCTCGGCAGAATCCTGGTGCACGCGGTGGAGCAGCGCCGGGGCGGCGACCACCGCCGCCCTGACGCTCCGTCCGCGGCGGGCGCCGAGCCTGCCGCGGACGGAGGACCCGATGCGGTTGCCGGGCCTGATGCGGTTGCCGGGAGCGGGCGCTGAACGCCTGCTGGCCGGTGGCGCTGGTGGACGGCCCCACGACCCTCCGCCCGATCCGTCTGCGTGACCAGCGGGCCTGGCGCGAGGTCAACCGCCGCAACCGGGAGTGGCTCAGGCCCTGGGAGGCGACGGTGCCGCCGCCCCCGCCGGGCGGCCCGATGGCGCAGCGGCCCACCTACCGGCAGATGGTGCGCCATCTGCGCGCCGAGGCGCACGCCGGGCGGATGCTGCCGTTCGTCCTGGACTACCAGGGGCGGCTGGCCGGGCAGTTGACGGTCGCCGGGATCACCTGGGGTTCGATGTGCAGCGGCCACATCGGCTACTGGGTGGACAAGGCGGTGGCCGGCCGCGGGGTGATGCCGACGGCCGTCGCCCTCGCCGTCGACCACTGCTTCCGCTCGGTCGGGCTGCACCGGGTGGAAGTGTGCATCCGCCCGGAGAACGCCCCGAGCCGCCGGGTGGTGGAGAAGCTGGGCTTCCGCGAAGAGGGCCTGCGCCCGCGCTACCTGCACATCGACGGCGCCTGGCGGGACCACCTGATCTACGCGCTGACGGTGGAGGAGGTGCCGGAGGGGCTGCTGAGCCGCTGGCACCGGATGAGCCCGGGGGCCTCCCCGATATAGCGCCCGCCGATATGGCACCGCCGATGTGGCGCCCGCCGGCGGACGGGCCGGCGCCCCCGCCGGCCGGACGTGTGGGGCGTACCGACGTACGGGAGATGACGGGCGTACGGGCGAGCCGGCCGTGCGGGGCATACCGGCGGAGCCGGACGTGCCGGGGGCTGGACGTACCGGCGTACCGGCGCGCTGGAGTACTGACGGACGCGCGGCGAGGTATGCCGGCGGGTGCGCCGAGGGGCAAGACGGAGCGCGCCGGCGGGGGCGCGCCGGCAGCGACGCGGGCTGCCACGCTGGCCGAAGGCCGACGGAGCGGAGACGTCCAACTGCCGTTCGACTACGGTCGCATTTTGAACGCATTTGCCACTAGGTGCCCCTGCTGCCTGCAAAAAAAGCTTGAAATATGAGTTAGATCGTGCGACACACCGCGCCAATTGGCGGATCGGTTCGCTCCGCTCCCTTTACCGTGTCACCGTGAGCAGCAGTGGCCTCATCTACGCAGTCATCGTCGGGGCCTGGGCCGCCTATTTGGTGCCGATGTGGCTCCGCCGGCAGGACGAACTCAACGACGCCCGTCCCACGGAGCGCTTCAGCACCGCCATCCGGCTGCTGTCCGGCCGCGCGGCCATGGAGCGTCGTTACGTCAAGGAGTTGGACGGCGCGGAGCCGTCCGCGGCCGGCGCCGATGATGCCCCCGCGGCGGAACGCGCGGCGACCGGCGACGCCCAGGTCGGGCACGCCCGCGACCGCGGCGTGGCCGGCTCCGAGGACGAGACCGACGTGGTCGACGTCCGGGCCTTCGCCCAACCCGCGACGATGACGGTCACCGTCACCGATGCGATCACCGCCGACCCGCACGCACCCGCGGAGGGCGCGACCGAGGCGCCGCAGACCGCCGACCCGGGGCCGGGCCAGGCCAGGGCGGGCGGCGCGGGCCCGGTCCCCGGCGGCCTGCTGGAGCGCAGCCGGCGCGCCAAGGTCCTCGCGCGCCGTCGCCGCACCACGGTGGTCCTCTTCCTCACCTTCACCGCCGGCGCGATCGTCGCCGCCGTCGGTGGCGTGGCCTTCCTGTGGGCCCCGGTGGGGCCGGCGGTGCTGCTCAGCGCGTACATCGTCTACCTGAGGGTGCAGGAGCGCCGCCGATTCGCCTTCACCATGGACCAGCGGCGCGCGGAACTCGCGGCCCAACGGCTGCGCGAGCAGCGCCGCCGCACCACCGCCGGGCCGCGGCCCGCCGCCGGCCAGCGCGGTGCGGACCGGCCGCCGGCCGGTCCGTCCGGCGTCGAGGGCCCGCCACCGGCCGCCCGCGCGGACCACGCAGGACCCGACCCCCGCCTCGACCGCCCCGGCCCCGACTACCCGGGCCCGGAC